>JBGAWE010000004.1:0-58101 GCA_044227705.1 Saprospiraceae bacterium | reverse complement strand
GCAAAGTTTCTGCATTGGCGATATGCCGACCTTGGCAAACTTGGTCGCGGTTGGCATGAATATCCAATGGTATGCAGCCGCTTCGGGCGGTGCGCCGCTCCCATTGAACACGCCCGTGGTAAACGGACAAACCTATCATGCCTCGCAAACTGTGGGCGGTATCGAGTCGGTCCCGCGCTTTCCGGTCATGGTGAGCATCGTTACACCTGCGCCTGGGCACGTCTGCGTCGGTGGGTGCAGCAATTGAAGCGGATTATTTCTTAAGAGACTTAATCGCAAAGCCCCTCACGAATCGTCGTGGGGGGCTTTGGCTTTTGGGGACGGAGATGAACCCCGCTGGAGCGAGAGTTCCACTTGCACTCGCTGGAGCGAGAATCTGTTTCATTCCGCTGGGTAGGCCCTGTCTCGTGCCAGCTTTTTGCTTAATTTGGCCTTTGTTGGCGTCCGCCAAGGTCATTCCGATTTTTTGAAGAATCGAAGCACCGCCGTTGTTGGCGTCTCCGCCACCATCTCCTCCTAGTTCAGCTCAACGAACGATGTAGAGATTACAGACAAGACAAATGTCCAAAAAACTCGAAGGATGCCTCAAAACACAAAGCTTATTTTTCACCAATTGGGAAGGTATTTGTCTACGGCTGCCCCAAAATGTTCTCGCCAACTCATCAAAGCAAATTGGGTTATTGAATCTCCATTTGCCGTGAACCCACTCTCTAACAAGCAAGCCAAACTCCGAAAATTCTAAACCAGTTACCATTTTACCCAATCACGCCTCAAAAAAACCGAACCCACCTCCAAAATTTTTAAACCCATCTCACCTTTTATCCCAACTGCCTCCCAAATTTTCCAACCCAATTCTCCAAAAAAGAAACCCAGTTCCCAAAATCGGGAACTGGGTTCCAATTGCAGCCATCTGGTTCACCTAAAAACGGAACTCACTTCGTCGCGCTCCGAACCAGAACACCTCCAGGGCTACCCGCAACACCATTTAATTGAACACCGGCAAAAACGCCCAGTTCTTCCCAAAGTCGAGTTGCTGTTGGAGGAAGTTGGTCACGGGGTTCACCTTCACGTCGATGATTTTGCCCGCCGCGTCCGTCACCGGCACCAGCTCGGGCTGGGTGAAGCCGCTGAACGGCTTGTTGGGCAGCGCGGCGAACCGAGCTTTCACCTCTTTGTGCAGTTCCGGGTCCACTTTCACGCCATATCCCTCGACGAGGGCCTTGCCCGCCTCGAAGTCGCCCTCCGATTTGATGCGCTGGATCCCACTCAACAACTGGCCAAACAGAACACGGAGCTTGGCGTAGTCTTTTATGTCGAAATAGGTCTTGCCGTTCCTCTTTTCCATGGCAATCACGCCGTCCTTTTGGCCTTTTTCATAGCACCATTTGGCCACCATCTGGCGGTTGCGCATATGGTCTTCCTCGATGTTGGCGCCCAGCGGGAGGCGGCGCAGTTGCTGCATCATGCCGTTGCGGATGTAGTTGTCGTACTCGGCCTTGTAGGCCTCCGCGTCGGGCAGCACGCCAAGCTCGACGAGCTTCGGGTCGGGCATGTAATAGAGCGCGAACAGGTCGGCGCGGCCCTCTTCCAGCGTTGAGTAGTAGTTTTTCAGCGTCACGGCAGGCTCGGGCACGCCGTCTTTGAGCCGCCCCGAGGCGTGGCCAAGCACCTCGTGGAGGGCGGTGTGCATCTTGTCGGTCGCCTCGCCGTACTTTTTGCCGCGCTCAATTTCCTCTACGTCGTTGGCAAACTCGCTCAACGCCGATGCACCGCCAACCTTTCCGTAGGCCGCAATGATGTTGTTGAAACTGAACGACTTCGACCCGTGCGCTTCCCGAATCCATTCCTGGTTGGGCAGGTTCTCGCCGATGGGCGTCGCCGGGGCGCACGAGCCACCCTCCTGCGCCACGTTGATAACCCGGTAGCTGATGCCCTTGACCGCCTTCTTTTTATAGACAGCCGGGATGGGGCCGTTGTCCTCAAACCATTGCGCGTTGCGCGAGATGATGCTCATCTTCTTCGTCGCGTCGGGGTCGGCGTAGCAGACATAGCCCTGCCAGTCAGCTCGATAGCCTTTCGGGTCATGGTAGACCTCGATAAAGCCATTGGTATAGTCGACCGTCGAGGCCGTGTCGCGCACCCATTCGATGCAATACTGGTCCCACGTTTTGAGGTCGCCGGTTTTGTAGAAATCTATGAGGAGGCTGAGGGCTTTTGCCTGCTGCGGGTTCTCGGCCACCGTGACGGCCTTTTCGAGCCAAAAAACAATCTTGTCAATGGCCGCCCCGTACATCCCGCCCGATTTCCAGACTTGCTCGACGATGCCATTCGGGGTCTTCACCAATTTTGAGTTGACGCCGTAGCTCGGCGCGTCCTTCACGCCGGAGGATTTGAGCTTTGCGTAGAAATCGTCGACCTCCTTCGCCGTCACGCCCTCATAGAAGTTGCTGGCGGAGGCCTTCACGATGTCGATTCCTGCGTCCTTGCTCACCCTTTTCGGGGCCACGTTTGGGTTGAAGATGGCCTCGGCCACTTGGTTGATGGCCTCCAGCTCGGGCTTGTCGCTCACGCCCTCGCTCGCGGCCTTCACGAACCAGTCGCGGGAGAACTCCGGCTGGATTTTCACCTCGTTGTAGTGGTGGTGGATGCCGTTCGAGAAGAAAACCCGCTTCGCGTACCGCTCGAAAGCTGCCCCGTCCGCCGTCGAGCGGTCTATTTTCGGGTTTGCGAGCATCTGTTCCAGCCGCTTGCGAACGGAGAGGTTCCACCGGCAATCTTGGTCGAAAACGATGTCGCGGCCCGCCAGCGTCGCTTGCGAGAGGTAGTAAATCAGGGTTTTTTGTTGAAGTGAAAGCTGCTCCCAGCCCGGCACGTCGTAGCGCAAGACCTGCAAATCGGCGAACGTGTCCACCACCGTCGAAGCTTGAGACACCGGGGTCTCAGCTGCGGTTTTTTGGCCGCCGGGCCAGTTAGGGTCGTTGGGCTTGCAGTTTTGGAAGACGGCGAGGCCGAGAAGGATGGCTGCCGCCAGAGAAATCTTGTTCATGAAGAAGAAAATGGTTTAGTTCTAATCGTCCAAAGCCTCCAGTGGGAGCTCCGTCCCCGGGTCCCAGAATAGCTTGTCAAAGTCGCGCACCGCGTCGTCGACAATCGCAACACCCTCGCTTTCAAGCAGTTGCGCCATCCGCTCGGGTGGCCTAAAGTGGTGACGCCCGCTCAACTCCCCTTTTCTGTTCACGACCCGATGGGCCGGAACCCGGTCCTCGGGCTGCACATGGTTCATCGCCCAGCCGACCATCCGCGCCGCGCCGAGCGCGAGGTAGCTGGCAATCGAGCCGTAGTTCGTCACCCGCCCCGGCGGGATTTTCCGGGCGACGGCGTAGACCATCTCGAAATAGGAAGGAGTCGGTTTTTCCTGCGGCTTGCTCATATCACAATCGGGTTTTCCGTCCGCATCCGCATCGCAACCTCGACGCGCGTCCCCGTCCGCTCGGCCGCCTCGTCGGTCAAGTCCGTCCATTCGACGGTCGCGTCCTTTTGGTGGAGCATCAGCCGGTCTCGGGTGATTTGAAGCTCCTCCGCCGGGCTGGCCGTCGCTGCGCGGATGGCCTCGCGGCGAGCGCGGGAAGGGCCGTTGTCCTCGATTTTGTAAACCAAAAGGTCGCCCTTCTTTGAGATTTCGACCAAAAGGGAGCCTTTCCCCTCCTTTTTTTGAAGCCCGTGCCGGATGGCGCTCTCGACGAACGGCTGCAAAATCAGCGGCTGGACGAGCAAATCCTGCTGCGGCAGCGACGGGTCGACGCGCAGCTCGAAGTCGAACTTCTTTTTGAAACGAAGCTGTTCGAGGCTGACGTAGAGCCGCAGCGTGTCCAGTTCGTCGCTCAACGGGATGCGCTCCGAACCGCTATGGTCGAGGATGTTTCGAAGCAAGAGCGCGAAGCCGCCGAGGTAGTCCGCCGCCAGCAGCCGCTCGTTGGAGAGGATGTGGTTTTTGATGCTCGTCAGGCTGTTGAAGATGAACTGCGGGTTCATCTGCGAGCACAGAGCTGGTTCTCCCTTTCCTGGATGGTGAACAACTTCAGTTGCTCCTCCTTTCTGATTCGACGAACCGCCCGCCGCAACAGCCCCACATGCCGCCGCCCAAAACCGTTGCGCCGAGCAAGAGCCAGATGCCCAATTTTTTCCCGAAATCGGCTCGCCGCCGCCCGTCGTCGCCGGTTCCTTCGCAATCGGCAGGACGGGCATCGAGACCGGCAGTTTCAGCCCCTCGGGCCGCGAGTTCGGCAGGGTGAAAAACCGCAGCGTCTCCCCTTTCTTGTCGAACAAAAAGGCCCCGCCCTCAGTTGGCAACCAGATGCTGTTCGGGTTTTTTTCGTCCATTTCTATGGCGAGGGGAGAGAATCTCCGAACGTCTGGCTGGGCAGGTCGAAAAGTTCGAAACAGGTCGAGTGGCATCAGCCACTTCGACAGGCCGACGGGCGTGGCCACCCAAAGCTCTTTTTTCCCCTTAAAAATGCAGAAAACCGAGTCGCTCGGCAAGCTCGAAAGCGACCCTGGCTGGCGGCGGAAACGGACATCCTTCCGCGTTTTCGGGTCGAAAAGGTGGAGGCCGCTGCCGAGCGTCCCGACCCAGATCTTGCCATCCTCGGCAGAGGCGAGGGCCGTAACCGCTGGCCCGTCGGCCCGCATCGAGTCGCCCATGTCGAACTGGACGCGTTGCGATGTGCCGCTCGAGTCGAGCCTGAAAAGCCCCTCCGGCCGGCCGACCCAAAACGCCCCGCTCGAATCGGCGGCGACGACGAGCGTCCTGTCCGTCGATTGGCCGATGGCCGAAAAAGGGAGCAAAGCCAGCCCGAAAACGGTCAGTTTCAGTTGGTTTTTGCCCAAAATGTGCCGGATTGCTCCCGTCATGGTCGTTGCCAAAAGCGGCTGCCAAAGTAGTTCAAACCTCGGTCGGCGCAAAGCGCTGCTATTTTCACCGCCGAACACGACCTTCTTTTTCATGGAAGAAACAGCCGCCACATTGTTCGCCCGCGCCCACGGCAAACTCCTGCTGACGGGCGAGTACGCCGTCCTCGACGGGGCGGAGGCCCTCGCCGTGCCGACCCGTTTCGGGCAAAGTTTGAGCGTGTCTCCGAGCGCGGGGCCAGCCGAAAAGCTCTCGTGGCGCAGCCTCGAACTCGACGGAACCTGCTGGTTTTCAGCTGATTACGACATCGCCGATTTCAACTTTGAAAAAACAGCCGACGCGACGACCGCCGTCCGCCTCGCCGAAATCCTCCGCGAAATCCGGCGGCAGCGGCCCGGCTTTCTAAAAAACGGCAACGGCCTGACCGTCGAGGCGCGGGTCGATTTCCCCCGCTCGTGGGGCCTCGGGACGAGCAGCACGCTCCTCTCGCTCCTCGCCGAATGGAGCGGTGCCGACCCGTATCTCCTCCTCGAAAAGACCTTCGGCGGCTCGGGCTACGACATCGCCTGCGCCCGTGCCGATGGGCCGATTCTGTTCAAAATCGAGGACGAGAAACCGGCCGCCGAACGGGTCGAGTTCTTCCCTGAATTTCACAACTGCCTGTATTTCATTTATTTAGGCAAAAAACAGGACAGCCGTGCGGGCATCCACCGCTATCGAGAAATGGGCGGGCGGCACTCGGTTTTGACCAAAAAAATCAGCCGCCTGACCCGCCGCTTCCTCGCTGCCGCCTCGCTCGGCGAACTCGAGACCGTCATCGTTGAGCATGAAAATTTGATTTCGGAAGCCGTCGATTTGCCCCGGGCGCAAGACCTCCTTTTCCCAAATTTTTGGGGACAGACGAAAAGCCTCGGCGCCTGGGGCGGCGACTTCGCCCTCGCCACCAGCAGCCGACCGCCGGAGGAAACCATCGGCTTTTTCAACCAACTTGGCTTCCCGGTTGTCTTCCGGTTCGAGGAAATGATTTTGAAAAAATGACCAATTGGCACGACGCGACCGTCGCCCGAATCGAGCAGGCCACGCCGACCGTACGCCGCTTCTGGCTCGAAACCGAGGAGCCGCTCGACTTCCGGGCTGGGCAGTTCGTCACCTTCGACCTGCCCATTCACGAGCGGCGGCAGAAGCGGTGGCGCAGCTATTCCATCGCCAACGCGCCCAACGGCGGGCGGCTGCTGGAGTTCTGCATCGTGCGGCTCGAGGACGGGGCGGGCACCAACTTTCTTTTTGATGAAATCTCCGTCGGCTCGCCCATCCGGTTCAAGGGGCCTGACGGTGCGTTTTGCCTCCCTAAGAACGTCGAGCAAGACCTCGTTTTCATCTGCACCGGTACGGGGGTCGCGCCTTTTCGCAGCATGGTTTTCGATTTGAAAAACTCGGGGCGGCCGCACCGGAACCTCCACCTCATTTTCGGGGCGCGGCGGGAGGAGGACGTCCTATATCGCTCGGAATTCGAGTCGCTCGCCGCGCAACTTCCTGATTTTCAATATGATGTGGCCTTGAGCCAATCGCCCGACTGGCCCGGCTGGCGCGGCCATGTCCATCAAATCTATCTGGAAAAATATGCCGTCGCCCGGCCCGACGTGCGCTTCTACCTCTGTGGCTGGAGCCGGATGATTGACGAGGCGGTGGCCAATCTGCTCGTCAAGTTGGGCTATGGGCGAGAGCAGATTGTCTATGAGCTTTATGGATAAAAAATGAGGGGCTGACTTTGAGTCAGCCCCTCATTCAGCCCCGCCTTCGAGGCAAATCACCGTTGCAAAATCCTCGACCACCAGCCGCCGCCGACTCGCCGTGCGCCGCGCTTGGTCTTTTTCATCACCACCGGCTCGCTCGAAAAGCTCTCGATGTTGCTGCGATTGAAGGCCGTGACGACATAGGTGTAATACTCGCCCTGCTGCACGGCGCGGTCCTCGAACCACCACTTTTCAGGGTTGTAGGGCGAGATGAACATCAGGTTCTCCGGGTCGGTGAACGCGCCGACCTCCGAGCCGATGAAACGGTAGACGGCGAAGTAGTACGGCTGGTCTTCCGGCGCGGTCGAGCAGACCTGCCACGCCAGTTTGATGGCCGAGGGCGAGCCTTTTGCCCGGCAGATTTGGGGCGGCGCGGGCGGGTTCCCTTTGAAAGCGAAGCCCGGCACGAGCGCCTTTTTTTCAAAAAGGGAATAGGCCAGCGAGTCGGCCACGCCGAGCGGGTTTCGCAGGACGGCACGGGTGCTGAAGAATATGCTCCCCTGAATGTTCTGGTTGCCCCGGTTGAGGTAGACCTGCCGGTTGATTTCGTCGCGGCGGCCCCAGTTGGGGTCGTTCTTCGTGATGTTCGGGTCGCCGATTTTGTAGGCGGCGTGGCCGACGTAGATGTGCTTGCCATAGGCGTGCTTGCCCCACCAGTCGACGAGCTTTTCGTAGTCAGCGGCGGGAAATCCGATGCTCCAATAAATCTGCGGGGCGGCGTAGTCTATCCAACCCTTGTCAAGCCAGTTCAATACGTCGGCGTACAAATCGTCATAGGTGTTGATGCCGGCTCGAGTGGGCGAGCCGTTGGGGTCGCGGTCGGCGTTGCGCCAGACGCCGAACGGGCTGATGCCGAAGCGTACGTAGGGCTTTATCGACCGAATCTTTTGGGCGACGTCGCGGACGAACTCGTCGACGTTGTTTCGCCGCCAGTCCTCGATGGTTCGGAAGTCGCGCTGGCCGAACTCTTGGTAGGTTTTGTAGTCGTTGAGCGTCTGATCCTTTTCGGGATAGGGGTAGAAATAGTCGTCGAAATGCACCCCGTCGATGTCGTAGCGGGTGACGACGTCGCCAATCATCTCCACGAGGTTGGCGCGGACGGAGGGGATGCCGGGGTTGAAAAAATACTTGTTTCCATAGCGAAAAGCCCAGTCCGGCCGGAGCTTCAGCAGGTGGTTCGGGGCGAGCTTCGAGGTGTCGAGGTCGGTCGTCGCTCGATAGGGGTTGAACCAGGCGTGGAACTCCATGCGCCGCTTGTGGGCGGCGGTCACCATGTAGTCGAGTGGGTCGTAGTAGGGCTCCGGCCCCACGCCCTGCTTGCCGGTCAGGTAGCGCGACCACGGGGCGAACTTCGTAGGGTAGAGCGCGTCGCCCGCCGGACGGACTTGCACGAAGACGGCGTTCATACCCATGTGCTGCAACTCGTTGAGAAGGCTGTCGAACTCCGCGCGCTGCGCCTCTGGGTCGAGGCCGGGCTTGCTGGGCCAGTCGATGTTGGCCACCGAGGCAATCCACGCGCCACGCATCTCCTTCGAGGGGGCGGGCGGGTTCTGGCAGAAAGCCTGCCGGGCGACGAGGAGCAGCGCGAAAAGGGCGAGGAGCCGGGTGGGATTTTTCATAGAAAATGAGGGTGCTTGTTGTTCGAAAATTGGTGGCCTATTGAGCAATCAAGGCTTTGATGGAATAGAGAAAAAGCTCGGCATGCTCGAAGAGCGGCCCGATTTCTTCGGCCGTGAAAGTGATGAAGTCCTCATAATCGCCGTATTTTCTTTTTGAAAAAATACGGTTTTAGCAAGGGATCGTCCTGCTCTGAATCTCCTCGTCGAGGACGAAATTGTAGTTGAACTTGGCCTTCGCTCCATGACCGGTGTTCGGGAAACTCTGCTGCTATACCTTGCCTCGAATTTTGTGCAACTGATTGAAAATGAGCAAGAAAACGCTTGTTTTGGGTGCTTCGCCCAATCATGACAGGTATTCATGGCGGGCTGTTGTTTCCCTAAAAAAACAGGGCTTCGAGGCCGTCGCCGTCGGCAACAAGGCTGGCGAAATCGAGGGGCAAAAAATCGAAACGGGTCGGCCCGTTTTGGAAGACGTCGACACCGTCACCCTCTATTTGAACGCTGAGCGGCAGGCCGGTTTTTATGAATACATTTTCGGTCTGAAGCCTCGCCGCATCATCTTCAACCCCGGCGCAGAGAACCCAGAGCTCTTCGATCTGGCCCGAAAAAAGGGGATAGAGGTTGTCGATGGCTGCACGTTGGTCATGCTTTCCATCGGGGTTTACTGAAATGAAAAAGGGCAGTTTCCCTGCGAAAACTGCCCTTTTTCATTGAAAGGGGTGGGCCTTAATAGCCCGCGTCCTTGTTGCCCTTGTAGGAGCCGCGACCGGCGCGAGGGCCTTCGGGGCGGCCCATCTCGGTGTCGCTGGCGGTCGCCACGCGGAACTCGACGCGGCGGTTCATCATGCTGTTGCCGCTGGTCGGGACGAGGGCTTTGTCCTCGCCGCCCCAGTTGAGCACGAGGCGGTCGCGAGAGATGCCGTGCGTCTCGACCAGGAAGTCGATGGCCGACTTGGCGCGGTTGTACGAGAGGACGTTGTTGTAGTTGTTGCCCGAGAGCTTGTCGGTGTGGCCCGAGACGACGACCTTGATGGACGGGTTCTGCTTCATCACCTGCGCAACTTGGAAGAGGTTTTCGTACTCGGCCTTTTTGATGTCATAGCGGTCGAGGTCGAAGTGAATCATCGGCAAGAACCAGTCGATGATGCCCTGCTGGACGGGCGGCTTGTAGGCCTTGAGCTTGTCGTCGACGATGCGGGTGACATCGGCCTCTGTGAGCTTAGGCTCCTTCGGGATTTGGGCAACGCCCATTGCATCGACCTTGTATCCGGGAGCAGAGTACGGCTCCTTGTCCTTGAAGTCGGCCACGCCGTCGCCGTCGCTGTCGAGGGTATTGCCGCGCGTGTCGACACGGGCTCCGGCCGGGCTGTTCTTCTCTTGGTCGATGGCGTCGATGACGCCGTCGCCGTCGGTGTCGGTCGGGTCGTA
Source organism: Saprospiraceae bacterium (assembly GCA_044227705.1). Classification (GTDB taxonomy): domain Bacteria; phylum Bacteroidota; class Bacteroidia; order Chitinophagales; family Saprospiraceae; genus JANOQP01. Next base: position 48,352 of record JBGAWE010000004.1, on the reverse strand, counting down.
TATGGGGCGGGCCTTCAGTTCGGCGATGTCGTTTTGCAGGGCGTCCATCGGGTTGACCCAGTAGAGCGGCTCGGACTGACCACGCTTGGTGCCGATGTTGAAGTTGAGCGAGAGGTTCGGGAAGTGCAGGATGTCCCGATAGGTCGTCCGGTTGGTGTAGAGGTGGTTGTCATCGGAGTCGAGCAGGTCGGCCGCCTTGCCGAACGGAATCATGACCGTGTGCGACAGGCCGAGGTTGAACCTCGGGTTGACTCGGTAGAGGATTTCACCGCCGCCCTCGGCTTGGCCTTGCAGGCCCGGGTTCTTGATTTTCCCGCTGGTGGCGTTGGGGTACTCGCTGTTGACGATGTTGCTGTACTTCGTGTTGAGCGTGCTCAAGCCCATGCCGAGGAAGACGTTGAGGTTCCATTTCCGCACCGGCTTGTTGAAGCGCAGGTTGTTGATGGTGAAAACCACTTGGCCCGACGCGCTCATGTAGGTCAGGTCGGACTTGCGGTTGTCTCCGGTGGCAGTGCCCTCGTTCTTCGTCTTGCCGTAAAAGGCCACGCCGCGAAGCGAGAAGACGTGGTCGAGCGACTTGCGCAGGTGGAGCGCTCCGCCGTAGCCGCCCAGCTTGGCGTCAACGTCCCCGATGACGGTGGGCATCCCGAGGTGAACACCAACTTCCCATTTGTCGGCAGGGGACATGGGGGTGATGCTCGTGGAGGTCGACGAAGTGGCCATAGCCGGGGTCTGGGCACCGGCGTTTCCAGCGCCAAGCATGCCCATGAGAGAGGTAAGTAGAAAGACTTTGCGTGTCATAGGGGCACTGTTATTTTAGTGAGATGATGAGTGTGATAAATCGGTATATGAAAATTGTGCCAATTCGTTGGATAAAAGTACGCCGGGAAATCAATTTTTGATTTTAAATATTTATTTCCCAGCGGTTTTGTGTTATTGGTTTTTCAGCCGCTCAAGCGCAATGGACAACGCCCTGGTGGAGATGCCAGTCGGTCTGCTTCCGTTTTGGAAAACAGCCTCGATGGCGGCAGAAATCACACCCGAAACATCCCCAAAAATGGCACGGTCAGTCAACTGCGCCTCGGGTTCCATCAGATAGGCGAAGACCCGTGCCATCCCGCAGTTGGCGATGAAATCGGGTATCAGGCTGACCTGCCCGTCCGTGAACTTGGCTGTCTCCCCGAAGAAGACCCCGTCGTCGACGAAAGGCACGTTCGCCCCGCAGGCCACCACTTCCAACCCGTTCCCTATCATACGCTCGACCTGCGGTTTGGTCACGAGTTTCGAGGCAGCACCGGGGATGAAAATCTCCGCGCCGACCGACCACAGTTTTTCGTTGACAACGGAAAAAGGTTGCATCCCGGCGGACGCGAGCTTGTTACCGTCCCTGTTTTGAAAGAGGGACTTGATTTCTTCCAACGAGAATCCGTTTTCATTCAGCAGGCCGCCGTCGCGGTCGATGATGCCGGTTATACGAACGCCCTCCTTTGCGAGATAGCAGGCCGCCGCCGAGGCCACGTTCCCCCAGCCTTGAATGATGGCCCGCTTCCCCGCCAGTTCCTCCTTTTTAAAGACGCGGTAAAAATGTCTCACCGATTCCGCCACACCAAAACCCGTTATGAGGTCGGCTACGGCGTACTTTTCCCTCCCCCCTTCGGGCAGGTATTCGGGGTCTTCCACAATCTTCGAGCAGCCGTATCGAAGCTGCCCGATGAGGTTGATTTTCTGCCCCTCCGTCAGCCGAAAGTGCCCGTTGACGATGCCCTCCTGCGGATGCCAAAGCCCCAGCTCCTCTGTTATCGGAACCACGTCCTTTATCTCGTCGACGTTCAAATCGCCGCCCGTCCCGTAGTAGTTTTTCAACAGGGGAAAGACCGCCTTGTACCACCTTTTCAAGACCTCGTGCCGTCTTGGGTCGGCTGGGTCGAAGTTAATGCCCGATTTCGCGCCGCCGATTTTCGGGCCGCAAACCGAGAACTTGACCTCCATCACCTTCGCCAGCGATACCACTTCCTCCCTCGTCAGCCCGAGCCGCATCCGGGTACCGCCGCCGGCCGCGCCGTTGCGCAGGGAGTTGATGACCACCCACCCCTCGGCGCCCGTCTCTTCGTCGTGCCACTCGAAAACAATCTCGGGCTTCTTGGCCTTGTAATCCTCCAAAAGTCGGTTCATCGCATTAGCGGTTTGGTTAAAGCGGGAGCAAACCTATGAATTTTCCCTCCCTCGAAATCCCCGCCCGGCCTTCTGTCTACCTTTGACCGCGACAATACAATTGCGAAAACTACCAATTCTATTAGAAAACATATGCTTCAAAACTGGCTCAAACCCGTCCCCGCCCAGCTTTTTGAGCTTGCCCAAAACCTCCCCGCGCACTCTTTCGGAAACAACGCCGTCCTGTTCAACAAGGATTTCCCCGAGCTTCGACAGGTCAAAATCGCCCTCGTCGGCACAGGCGATGAGGAGGCCAACGAGGTGCGCCGCCACCTCTACCCGACCGTTTTCTCATTCAAAAAGAACTCCGTCGCCGACCTCGGGAACGCCCGCAAGAGCGACCCTTCATTTGTTATAAACTTAATCTACGAACTCATCGCGGGCAAGGTTCTGCCCATCGTCATCGGCTCCGAAATCGGGGAAATCGCGGCCCAGTTTCTCGCCTATCAAAACACGAAGGCCCTTGTCTCCGCCGCCCTCGTTGATGAAAAGCCCCGGTTTTTGCTCAAAGGCAAAGAAAAAACGGCCGAAACCGTACTCAACCCGCTGTTCGAGCCGAGGCACCCGATGCTCTTCCATTTCGCCCAAATTGGCGGGCAGGCGCACCTCACGCCGCCCGACTGCCTCAAGTTTTTCGACAAGAACAACTTCGACTTCTTCCGCCTCGGCCGCGCCCGCACCGCCATCGAGGAGGCAGAGCCAATCATCCGCGACGCCGACATGATGGCCTTCAGCCTCGCTGCTTTGAAGCAATCCGAGGCACCCGGCCAGCGCGACGCATCGCCCAGCGGCTTCTCCTGCGAGGAGGCCTGCCAGCTCGCCCGCTATGCGGGCATGTCCGACAAGCTGACTTCCTTCGGCATCTACGGTTTTCAAAAAGACCTCGACCGCGACGGACAGACGGCGCAGGTCGTCGCGCAGATGGCTTGGTATTTTATGGAGGGATATTTCAACCGCAAGCAGGACTACCCCGCCTCGACCGACGGCCTTACCGAGTACATCGTCGACTTCAAGGACCACGACTGGTCGCTCACTTTTTGGAAAAGCGCGAGGAGCGGCCGGTGGTGGCTGCAAGTACCCGTCGAGACGGGCGAGCAGCACCAGCGGCACCGGCTCATCCCCTGTTCACTGGCCGATTATCAATTGGCTTGCCGCGAGGAGTTGCCGGAGCGGTTGCTCAATGCGTTCAAGCGATTTGCGTAAATCGAACGCTGTTTCAAAAAGAAAAAATCGCCACTCGATTTTTGCTCAAATTTGTTTTAAAAAAGATGCCGAGCGAGTTCCAAATCCACTCCCCTTTCAAGCCGACCGGCGACCAGCCCGAGGCCATCATGCAGCTCGTCGAGGGCCTCGAACGGGGCGACCGCTCGCAAGTCCTCCTCGGCGTGACCGGCTCGGGGAAGACCTTCACAATGGCCAACGTCATCGCCAAGATGAACCGGCCGACGCTCGTCCTGACCCACAACAAAACGCTCACGGCGCAGCTCTACAGCGAGTTCCAGACTTTTTTCCCTGAAAACGCGGTCGAGTATTTCGTCAGCTACTACGATTACTACCAGCCGGAAGCCTACCTCGCCGTCACCGACACCTACATCGAAAAGGACTTGCAGATCAACGAGGAGGTCGACAAGCTGCGGCTCCGGGCCACGTCGTCGCTCCTTTCCGGGCGGCGCGACATCATCATCGTGGCCTCCGTTTCGTGCATCTACGGCATGGGAAACCCCGAGGATTACGAGTCGGGCATCCTCCGGTTGCACAAGGGGATGACCTATCCGAGGAACCAGTTTTTGTTTGATTTGGTGCAAAGCCTCTACTCGCGGACGGAGACCGATTTCGACCGGGGGACCTTCCGCGTCCGCGGCGACACAGTCGATGTGAACCTGCCATACGCCGACTTCGCCTATCGCATCGTCTTCTGGGGCGACGAAATCGAGCAGCTCGAAACCATCGAGAAAACCAGTGGCCGTCGCATGGACTCGATGGAGCACGCGGCCATCTTCCCGGCCAACCTATACGTCGCGCCGCGAGACAGAATCCACGACATCCTCCGGCAAATCGAAGCCGAGATGTTCGAGCAGGAGAAGTATTTCAACCGCGAGGGCCGCCTCCTCGAAGCCCGCCGCGTGAAGGAGCGCACGACCTTCGACATGGAGATGATTCGGGAGCTCGGCTATTGCAACGGCATCGAAAATTACTCCCGCTTCTTCGACCGCCGTGTGCCGGGGACGCGGCCGTTCTGCTTGCTCGACTATTTCCCGCAGGACTACCTCATGATTTTGGATGAAAGCCACCAGACCGTCCCGCAAATACGGGGGATGTGGGGCGGCGACCGGGCGCGGAAGCAGATGCTCGTCAATTACGGCTTCCGCCTCCCCTCGGCGTTCGACAACCGGCCGTTGAGCTTCGAGGAGTTTCAGACAATGATAAACCAAGTGGTCTACGTCTCTGCCACGCCGGGCGAGTTTGAACTGGAACAGACGGAGGGGGTCATCGTCGAGCAGCTCATCCGGCCGACGGGCCTGCTCGACCCGCCCATCGAAGTCAGGCCGAGTTTGAACCAAATTGACGACTTGATGGAGGAAATCCAAAAGCGGGTCGAGCGCGAGGAGCGGGCTTTGGTGACGACATTGACCAAAAGGATGGCGGAGGAACTGGCCGCCTATTTCGCCCGAATGGGCATCAAGTGCCGCTACATCCACAGCGAGGTCGAGACCCTCGAACGGACGGAAATCCTGCGCGACCTGAGGCTCGGCGAGTACGACGTATTAATAGGAGTGAATCTTTTGAGAGAAGGCCTCGATTTGCCCGAAGTCTCCCTCGTCGCCATCCTCGACGCGGACAAAGAAGGGTTTTTGAGAAACGTCCGCTCGCTCACGCAGACGGCCGGGCGGGCGGCGCGCAACGTCAACGGCCTCGTCATCTTCTACGCCGACAAGATGACGGACTCCATGAAAATGACCATCGGCGAGACCGAGCGGCGGCGGCTCAAACAGATGGCCTACAACGAAATCAACGGAATCACGCCGCGCACCGTCCTCAAATCGCGGCAGGAAATCATGGCGCAGCGCACCATCCTCGATATCCGGGGAGGCGAGGGCGCGGCCTATGTCGAGGTCGACGAGGCATCGCTCGCCGCCGACCCCGTTGTGGCCCACGCCAACCGCGAGCAGCTCGAAAAGATGGTCGAGACCGCCGAAAAGAACATGAAAAAGGCCGCCAAAGACCTCGACTTCATCACCGCCGCGCAGCACCGCGACGAGATGCTGGCGTTGAAGAAGCAGTTGAAGGAGCGGTTTGCGGATTGAGATTTTCGATCAATTACTTGCCTTCTTCTCGGCCAGCCAGTTTTTGAAAACCGCCTCCACCTCTGCTCCATCCCATTGATTTTCAATGTCTTGTATCGACAGGATTTTTGAAAACAACTCGTTCTGCGCGTCGTCCTCGCGCAGCGCGACCTCGTAGGGCGTGTCCGAAAAAGTCACCATCGAATAGACCGGCAGGAACTCGCCCGGGAACTTCTCAGCCAGTCGCGCCGCTATTTTCTTCCTCAAAATGAACCGGGGGTCGCCCACCAGGTAGCGCATCTCCACAAAGTTGCGCTGGGCCAGTTCGGCAATCCCGTCCGCGCTCGGCTGGCGGCGGCGGCTGAACTCGGGCAGCACCGCCGCCCAGTCCTCGCCCATCTCGTCGAGGAGCGCGTCAAGGATGGTGCAGTCCTCGAAACCGGCATTCATCCCCTGTCCGTAGAAGGGCACGATGGCGTGCGCCGCGTCGCCCAGCAAGCCGATTCGCCCCTGCCATTGCCACGGGTTGGAGTGGATGGTGACGAGCGAGGAGGTCGGGTTTCGGTTGAAGACGCCGAGCAAATCGGGCATCAGCGCGGCCGCGTCGGGGAAGTGTTTTTCGAAGAAGGAAACAACCTCCGCGTCGCCCGTCAATTTCTCGAAACTGACCTCCCCCTCAAACGGCAAAAAGAGCGTGCAGGTGAACGATCCGTCCTCGTTCGGCAGCGCGATGAGCATGAAATTGCCGCGCGGCCAAATGTGCAGAGCGTTCTTTTCCATGCGAAAACCGCCGCCGTGCGCGGGCGGGATGTGCAGCTCCTTGTAGCCGTGGACAAGGTATTTTTGGGAAAAATTGAACCGGTCGGTCTTCTGCATCGCCAGCCTGACCATCGAAAAGGCCCCGTCCGTTCCGAAAATCAGGTCGGATTCGACAGTTGATTTCTGCCCGGTCGCCGTGTCCTCGAAATAGATTTTCGGCTCGTTCAAATCGACGTCGAGGCAGCGTTGGTTGAAAAAAAACTCGACCCCCTGCATCCCCGCCGCGATGTTTAGCAGGGCGAGGTTCAGCCCGCCGCGCGAGACGGAATAGATGGCCTCGCCCGATTTTCCGTATGGTTGGAAGGTCAGTTCGCCCGCCACGGAGTGCATCATCCGCCCCGGCATCGGGATGGCGTGGCTTTCGAGCTCGGCGCGGATGCCCGCCTTTTCGATGGCCGTCCAGCCCCGGTGGCTCATGGCGAGGTTGATGCTGCGGCCGCCGATGAGGCCGGTCTTGCGCAGGTCGGGCCGCCGCTCGAAGACGCGCACTTTGTAGCCCCTTTTTGCCAAAAAAACGGCCCAAAGGCTGCCGACCAGCCCCGCGCCGACGATGGTTGCGGATTTGTTTTTCATGAGAATTTGGTTGAAAGCCGGGGTGAAATTAGCTGCCGAGGTCAACGCCGCGCCCAAAATTTCGGCCGGTTCTATATTCGCCGCCGGGCAGGGTTCCACCGTTTCGCCCAGCCCGAGGGCCAAAAATCTTCCACGAAAAATGCTCCGCGAAAACTTCCCCGAGGCCGGCTCGGACTATCAAGGCGGCACGAGCGACGGCTGGGAATACCGCACCGTCTTCGCGGGCGGCACCCTCGAACGGAGCCTCGAAATGGTCCGAAATTTTTTGGAGGAAGAAGGCTACGGCGACCTCCCGCTGCCCGCGAGCGCGGCCGAGCTTCGCCTGTTCAAGCTGCCGAGGAACCGGCAGACCGCGCTGTTCACCGAGAGCGGCTACGCGCACAACCCAATCAAAATCCTCTTTCCGCCGGTCGGGAAAAGGCAGCGGGCCGCGCTGATTTTGTGTGTTTACAACCCAGCCGTGCCGGGTCATTTTCTCCGGTTTCACGGGTTGGAAAAAGTCGGGTGACCGGCCGCTGTTGGGGCCCTCGTCCAAAATCCCTGCTCGCCGAACGGCCGAGTTTTCATGGGAAAAACAAAACCCGCTCACTCACCGGCGGCTGCCCGGCGATGAGAAGCCGAACAAAATAGACCCCCGAGCCGGGGAAATCCTCGGCTGAAAACGCGGCTTGCTTGCTGCCTTTTTCAAAAAACCCCGACCGCTTTTTTAACAGCCTGCCGGTCGCGTCGGTGATTTCAAAAGTGGCCAGCCCGGCTTCGGGCATTTCAAAAAAACAAGTTCGTCTCGTCGGAAAACGGGTTCGGCCGCGCCTCGATTCGAGCCTCAAAACCCGTTGGCTTCGGCTGGCTTTTTTCAAAAAACTCGAGCCGCCCAGCCAGCCTCCGACCGTCGGTTTGATAAGCCTCGGCGGCCAGCCGGTCATTTTTTAAAAAGAGAACATCACTCAACCAGCCATCATCGAGGCAGTCAAATTGCCAATCCAAAATGGTCGAATCGCCCGACGGCCAGCCGCCCTCGCCGGGGTCGAGCCAGCTTAAAAGGAGGTCGCCGTCGGCCAGTTTTTTCTTGTTCAAATCTTCTTCGCCGATAGCCGAATTGGGTTCGATGGAAACCGAGCGGAGTTTTTTCGGGTCAAAATGTGCGGCCAGTTGGAAGCCGTCGAGCTTGTCCAAATCGGTTGATTGAAGGGAGACATAGATTCGCTCGCCTTTTCTAAACAATTGATTTTCAATGAAAATCGGCCAATCGCTGTCGCTCCCGCGCGGCTCGGCTTCGCCCGAAAAAGGGTTCGTCGGGTCAACCGTCCCGTTCACGTCGCCGATTTTGATGGCGGTGAAATTCTTGCCCGAGAGGTTCGACTGGACCGCGTCGAGCGTAATCTTCTCGGGGAAGACCTCATTGAAAGGCCATGTCGGGTCGCTGAAAACGTAGCTCGAATCGACGAACCGCCACGAGTCGTTGGCGGGCAGCGAATCGTAGATTCCTAGGATGAGTTTGCGCAGTTCGACGATGTCAAAAGTCGTCACCGAGCCGTTGCGGTTGATGTCGGCGGCTATGAGCTTGAACGGCGAGTCGAGCGGCTGGACGTTGAGGATGTGCTTCTTGATGGCCACCAAATCGAAGGTCGAGACGCCGTTGACCCAACCTTTTCGACAGGCCGGTTTCAGGACGAAGGTTGCGCCTTTTTGGAGGCTGTCGGCGGTGAAGCGACCGTCGGCTGCCGAGGCGGTCTTTCTCGAAATTCCATCGGTCTCGGCTGAAACGCCGATGTTTTTGACCGCTTTTCCATCCTCCGTGAGGATTCTGCCCGATATGGAGACGGCAGTCGGCGGGACGCACTTCACCTCTATTTTTTGGGTGACGGTCGCCGAGTTTCCACAACCGTCGATGGCCGTGAACGTGATGACGTGCGAGCCGATTGGGTAGACGCCGCTCGCGTTTTTCCCCGCCGAACCGGCGAACGGCGAGTTGTTCGAGATGCTCAAAAAAGGGCTGCAATCCGTCGCCGCCGCATCGGGCAGGCTGATGGCCAGCGGCAAGCTGCAGCCTGTCGGGGAGGTGAAAACGAGGTCGGCCAACGGCGCGAAGACCGGCGGCTGTCCGTCCTCGACGGTGATGATTTGGTCTTTTTGGAAAAGCCCGGCCGTCTGGCCGCTCGCCTCGAACGTGCATTGGTCGAGCACCCGCCAGTGCCTTTTGATTTTGAAACAGGCGGGCGGCGGCGCGTTTTGCAGCGTGTCGGTGAAGGTGACGAGCGGCGGCTGGCAGGAAGGGCCTGTCCAAGTCGGCTGACCACCGGAGTTGGCGGGGGTGAGCGGGCCGGGGCAGGAGGTGATGATCAGGTCGGCCGGGAAGCTGACGGTCAGGTTGCCCGGCGTTTTGAGGAGGGTGATTTTTTGGAGGCAGGTCGCAGTGTTTCCGCCCGCGTCTGTGGCCTTCCAAGTTCGGGTGATGAGGCCGTCGTTGCAGGCGGTCAGCGTTGATAAGTCGTTGAAAATCAATGCCGGTTGGCCGCAATTGTCGGTGGCGATGGGCTGCCCTGCCACGTTCGGATGGGTGAAATCCTGCCAGCATTCGAGTGTCCGATCGGAGGGGCAGGTGATTTCGGGTGGGGCGAAATCTTTCACCGAGACGAAGGCGTCGCAGGTCGTTTCGTTTCCCGCCGGGTCGGCGACTTTGAGTTTCACCAAGACCGGATTCGGCCCTACGTCGGCACAACTGAAATTGACCGAAGCCCCGAACGGCTGCCCGTCGCGGCTGGCCAACTTGCTGAAAATGAGGCAGTTGTCGAAGCTCCCGCCGTCGAAAGTCGAGGCCGCGAGCGAGGCCGAGCCGCTGCCTGTCGGGAGGGTCACTTGCAAATTGCTCTTGCAGACCGCGCTCGGCGGTGACTGGTCGGCGACCGTGATTTTCATCGAGCAAGTCGAGGAATTCCCGCACCCATCGGTCGCGGTGAACAGCACGGAATGAACGCCGGGCGGCACGTTGAAAAACGGCCCGAAGCCCGAGCCGAACGGCCACGCGACCGACCAATTGACCCCCGAGCAGTCGTCGCTCGAAACGGGGGTCGGGATGGTGACGGTCGTGAGGCACTCGCTGGCACCGGTGGCCAACGTCAGGTTGGCGGGCGCGGCGACGACGGGCGCTTTTTTGTCGAGCGTCTTGATGGTCTGGACTTGCGCGGCGACCGAATTCGTGCACCAATCGACGACCTGCCAGTTCCTCGATATCTTTTTGGAGACAGGGCCGCAGTTGGCGAAGGATTGGTCGGTCTTCGTCGCGCCGAGGTCGCAGAAGCCGTTGTTCGCCAGCGGCAGGCCGAAGACCGTCGGCTGCCCGGTGAGCGAGAGGTCGGCCGGGTCTTGGGCGCAATCGAGTGCGGGGGCGGCCACGTCGTCGCGGTCGAGGGGGAACGCAACGTCGGTTAGAACCGCCCGCTTTATCCAGATTTTTTGGAGGAAGGTGCCGGAGTTTCCGCTCGCGTCGTTCGCCTTCCAAGTCCGGTCGATGCGGGCGGTGACTGGGGTTCCGGCTTGCGAAGTGCCGCAGGGCAGGTCGGTCAGGAGGTCGGTGTAGTACAAATCGGACTGCGACATGGTCGTGCAATTGTCCGTGACCGCCGGGAAGCCGGTCGTCGCCGGCTCCGTCGATTGAGTACAAAACAGCCATTTGTCCTGGCCGGAAATAACGGGCGGCAAATAGTCTTTTATGACGACGCTCCCCCAGCAAACGTTCGCTGTCGGGACGTGTTCGACCTTGACGGTCAAAGTTTGGTTGAGCCGCGTGCAATCTATGACGGGTGAGATGACTTGCCCGCTCGGGCTGTATACCGTCAAATTGATTTGCCCGGGGCAGTTTTGGGAGGCATACGGCGCGATGAGCGCAACCGTGATGGTCACATGGCCGGTTGCGTCGAGCGAGACTTGCAGGTTTTGCGAGCAGCCGAGGACGCATTGGGCCGCCGATTTTTCCACAAACAGAAAGGCCGAAAACAGGAAAAGCCCGGCCCGAACCCTCGCGGCGAGGGTTCGAGAAAGGCCTGTTTTGGGCCAAAGAGAAATGTTCGTGGCTAATGGAAGCGGCATCGGCTGGATTATCGACTGTTCACAGATTCAGACCCGAAAGGGTCGGATGAGCGAAAGTCAAAATCCGTTCCGAAATCGAATTTGAGGTTTTTCGGCAACCGTGCCCTCCCGGGTTTTGGGCAGAAAACAAGGGGTGAGCGTGGCTCGGAAAACCTGATTTTGGGGAAACGCTTTTCGGCCATCACGGCCCAATCCGGCCGGTTCGGCAATTAGTCCGCAACCGATTTTGGCCCTTCGCTGGGCCGTTTTTTCACATTCTTCAACCGATTTACAAATGAAACAGTCCTTTCTCCTCCCGATGCTGGCTGTTTGGCTCATCCCCCAAACCGCCGTTTTTTCCCAATCGCAGGCCATAGGCCTCAAGCTCGGCCTCGCCAACTATCAGGGCGACCTTGTGGAAAAACAGCTCAACTTGAGCGAGACCAACCTTTCCGCCGGGGCCTTCCTGCGCAAGAACCTGACGCCCGAGCTGTCCATCCGCTTCGCCCTCGACGTTGCCCGGATCAGCGGCTCCGACTTCAACTACCCCGACCGCAAGGCGCGCGGCCTGTCGTTCACCAACGACATCTTCGCCGCAAGCATCAACGGGCAGTGGAACATCCTCGGCACACCGCGCTTCGACCGCAACCGCGAGTTCAAGCGGCATTTCTCGCCCATCGTTTTCAGCGGCCTCGGGGCGGTCATGTTCAGCGCGAAATGCACGGGCCACAGCCTCGACGCGCCTGAGCTGTCACGGATGGGCGGCCGGTACAGCTTCTTCGTCCCCTTCGGCATCGGCGGGCAGTACGAGCTGAACCCGAACTTCACCCTCGGCCTCGAGGCGGCGACGCACCTGCCGTTCACCGACGACCTCGACGGCGTCTGCGAATCGGGCCGCCAGGGGAACAATGATTGGTTCGGCCTCGTCTCCTTCACCGTCCAATATTGGATTGATCCGCCGCAGCCCCGTATGAAGAAAAAGCTGGACGAATCGGGCCTCGACAAGTAGCCGAGGCTGTTCAACTTGTTGAAAATCAATGGCTTGGAAATGAAAAAGGGTTCGACGGTTTGGCTGTCGAACCCTTTATTTTGGGGAAGATGTCGCCCTTCGGCCGGAAGATGACAAGGCGGACGTCGGAGAATTCGGCCGAGCCGTCGAGGCAGACGAGGCCTAGGAGGCAGAAGTTGTCTCCTTCGACCGGGTCGAGGTCGGCGTCGCGGCAGCGCTGGGCGACGCCGGCAAGGCCCCGCGCCAAAAACGGAACCCGCGCAAGCCCTTGCCTGCGCGGGTCCGTTGTACCAACTGTGAGAGAATCTGTGCTTACATCGCCGCAGTTTGGGACTTGCCGCGATTCAGGCCGACGCTCTGCGATTATTGGAAAGATTAATTTTCAGAAATTTCACTCGACGATGAGCTTCCGCGAGGCCGACCACGTCGCCGTCTCCACCCTGTAGACGTACACGCCGCGACCCGGCAGGCTCGATTTGTCGAGCCAGAACTCGTTCGGCCCGGCCGTCGCCTCGGCGGTTTCCGAGAAGACGAGGCGGCCCGAGAGGTCGAAGATTTTCAGCGCAACCTCTTGGTTTTCAGCGAGTTGGAAGCCGATGGCCGTCTGGTCGCTGAAGGGGTTGGGCTGGTTTTGCATCAGTTCGTTGCCCGCGGTCGGGGCGGTCGTCGCGCCGTCCTTTTGGCGGAACGCAAGTGTTGGTTTTTTCCTCTTGTCCCCAATTTCCCACGCCTCGGCGGCCGTCAGGCGGCTGTTCAGTTTCATTGATTCCGAGAGTTTCCCGGCGCGAAGGGTGTGCATCCGCAGGGTGAAAATCGGCGCGTCGTCGCCCAGTTCGAGGCCGGTGGACTCGGCCGCTGGGGTGTTCCAACTGAAGGTCAGCAGCCCCTCGTCGAGCCGCGCCGCGCCGATGTTGGCGGGCGAGAAGCCGGGGAGGTTTTCCGAGAAAATGTCGTCGAAGGCCAGCGTCGTCGGGTCGAATTCGAGGGTGAACTGCAGGCCTTCCACCTTTTTGAAGTCGCTCACCCGGAGCGGCAGGTCGATGGTTTCGCCCGCCGCCCATTCTTTTTCATGGAAGAAGAAGGGTATTTCAGGCAGTTCTCCCCGGTCGTCCGCGCTGCCGTTGAGGCCGTCGTTGGCGGTCGCCGTGTGGTTGAGGTCGCCGATTTTAATGGCGGTGAAGTCGGCCGTCGCACCCGTCAAGGTCAGCGGGACCATCTTCATCTCGGGGAAGGCGGAGGCCAGGGGGTTCGCCGGGTCGGGGAAGTGGAAGCCGCTTTCCACGAACCGCCACGAGCTGTTTTGCGGGAACTCCGTGTAGACGCCGAGCACCAGTTTGCGCAGCTCAATCATGTCGAACGTTGTGACCGAGCCGTTGCGGTTGATGTCGCCCGCGATGTACTGCCACGGCGACGTGAACGGCGCGATGCCGAGGACGTGCTTCTGGATGGCGATGAGGTCGAACGTCGAGATGCCGTTCGCCGGGTCGTCGTTTTTGACGGGGTGCACCGCGTAGTCCTGGCCGATGGAGAGGTTTTGCAAGGCGAAATTGCCCTGCGCCGAGGTCGCCACCGGCACGACGGCCGCGTTGTTCATCAGCTCGATTTTGGCGTTTTCGAGCATCTCGCCCATGTCCGTTTTGATGGAGCCGGTGATTTTCGAGGTGTTCGTCATGCACCAGCCCTTGTTGTCCTGCACGATGATGTAGGTCGTGCAGTAGTCGCTGTTGCCCGCTAGGTCGGTGACCCACAGCTCGACGATTTGAGTGCCCAGGTCGTTGCAGTCGAAGCTCACGACGGTCTCTGTGGCCGGGCCGGTCGCGTTCGGGTCGGCCTTTCGGATGGTGAACTTGAGGTCGGCCGCCGCCGTGCAGTTGTCGGTCGAGCTTTGGTTGAAGTCCTTCGCGTTGACCATCGCCATGAAAATATTGTCGCCCATTTTCGAGAGGTTGACAGAGAGGCCGTTGACGCAGACGGGGGTCGGCGCCTTCAAGTCCTTCACCGTCACCTTCCAGAGGCCGACCGCCTCGTTGCCGCAGCCGTCGGAGCAGATAACCTTGACGGTCGTCGTCCCGGCCGGGTAGTTGCCCGAGAGGTTGGGGCTGTTGGCGTTCGTGGCATACGGATTCTTAGTCCCGTTGAGCAGGTATTGCTTCCAAGTGATGTTCACCGAGCAGTCTGTCGCGGTCGCGGAGGCGGTCACGGGGCCGGTCGTGCAGGTTGCGCCGAGGCTCACCGTCATGTCGGCCGGGAGGTGCATGACGGGCTTGATGGAGTCCATCACGGCGATGGTCTGGTAGTATTCCCAGCTCGGCGAGCCGGTCTGCTGGTTGTAGCCGCACCAGTTGATGACCTTCCATTTGCGCACGATTTTCCAGCAGGCGGGCTTGCCGCCATCGTAGACCGCGTCGGTTTTCGAGAAGACGGGCATCCCGCAAAACACTCCTTTGAAAGAAGGTTCTTTGTAGGCCGCCGGGAAGAGCGATGGGTCGACGGCCGCCGAGCAGTCGAAAATCACGGTGTCCTTCGGCCAGACGATGTTGGCCGCCGAGAAGGGCTTGTCGAGCACTACCGTGATTTTTTGGGAACAAGAATCCTTGTTGCCCGACGGGTCGGTGGCGATCCATTTTCGGACGATGAAACCGTCGCCGCACATCGCGCTGATTTCCTTCTTTTCGGAATACTGAACGTCGGCGACAGAGCAGTTGTCGGTGATGCTCGGTTGACCGAAAGCGTTGAGGTTGAACAAGTTGGGATCGCTGCACGACACGGCGAGGTCGGCCGGGCATTTCACGACGGGCTTCATCTTGTCGATGACCTGAACCGTCACCATGCATTCGGCGAAGCTGTTCAAGTTCCCGTATTCGGCCACGCGGACGGTGGCGACGAGCGTCCCGATGTCGCTGCAATCAACTTCGAGGTCTGGCTTGAAGATGCCGCTTCCGTCGTCGATGGAGAAGACGAAATCGTTGGTGCAGTTGTCCGAGTAGTTGAGCAAGAAGACCTTGGCCGGGACGCTCGCCTTCCCGTTCGCGCCGAGCATGACGGGGACTTTCGTGCGGCACTCGATTTCGGGCGGCTGCTGGTCTTCGACGGTCAGTTTCAGTTGGCAGGTCGACTCGTTGTTGCAGTCGGCAGCCGTGTAGGTGATGTCGTAGGTGCCTGCCGGGATGTTCTCAAAAACCCCGATTCCACTGCCGTAGTACCACGACGGGATGGCTTGGATGATGCCCGCACAGAAGTCGTTGGCGTAGACCGGCGGGAGCGTCACGTTGCCGAAGCACTCGCCGGAGACAAAGCCGACCGTCATGTCCATCGGGCAGAGGAGGGTCGGGTGCGTCGTGTCCATCTTCGTGATGTACTGGAGGCCGAAAAGGGTGTCTTTGATGCCGGTGCAAGGCTGCGGGAGGATGACCTGCCAGTGTCTTTCCCAGGTCGTGTCGGTGGTGCCGCAGAGGGAGGAAATCCCGTCGTGGCGCGAGACGGTGAACCCGCAGGCCGGGTCGGTGATGGGCCGCCCGTTGATGAGCGGCTGGCCGGTGAGGGCGAGGTTGTCCTTGCTCTTCCCCATGCATGCGGGGATGTCAACGTCGCTGGGGAACTCCACGTCGTCGAGGACGGGTCTTTTCACCTCGATTTTTTGGATGCATGTCGCCGTGTTCCCGCTCTGGTCGAAGGTCTCCCAGCGGCGGTTGATTTTTTGGAGGAAGTTGTCGGAGCAGGCGCCGACGGCCGTGACCACGTCCGTGAACGAAAGGTTCGACTTGAGCCAGAACTGCCCCGATATGTTGTCGGAGACCACCGGGCGGCCGAGCGTGGCCGTGTCGAGCGGCGTGTTGCAAGACACGAGGGTGTCCTTGCAGGCGATGGTGGGCGGCGTGTTGTCGTCAAAGAAGACCTTCGTCATGCAGGTCAGGCCGCTACCCGAATAAGTCACCTTCGCCCACCGCCACGAGCCGACGTAGAACCCGCCGACGAGCGGCTGAGGGATTTGCGCCGTCAGGGCTTGGTTGAAGATGGTGACCGTGTGGTTTCCCACGCAGAGCGGCGGCGAGAGCACGTCGGCCGGGGTGATGGTCGGCGCGGCGGCCGGTGCGGTGGGCAGCATGTTGAAGTGCTCGGTGGGCTTGCACACCGGCTCGCAGTTGGGCTGCGCCCAGATTTTCCCCGTCAAAAAGAGGAGGAGGAAGACGGCCATGCGGCCCGCGATTTGCCCGAAACCGGGCTTTTGGATGCCGTTTTTTTGGAAAAACAGACGGAAACCCTCCGCGCCCGACATGACGGGGGCGGTGTTGATGAAGCAGATTCTCATAACACTGAAAAATGTTTGGTTGGTAATCGACTGGAAAAGCAGTACCGAGAATTTGCTGGTTACCATCGGTTCGGGCAGACTCCGCCCGGGCCGGGCCGGGCCGCGACTGCCTCCATCGAAAAACTCGAAAAGAGGCAAGGCGCGGCCCGGCGCACGACAAGTGCGCGAGGCTGATTTTTCACCAGCGGGGATTAAAAAAGAAGTAGTCGTAACGGGTGGAAACGGCCCGCGAAATGGCGGGCGACCCGCCTTCGCTAAAAGCTGCGGCGGGCTTGGGCGCACGGTGCGCTCCACGTTTTCTCACAGTATGTTGAAATCAAAGTCCGTCAAGATTGGCGCAGCGACCCTCGTCGGGCCGCCGCGCCAATGTGCGCGTTCAGGGGATTAAAACCCCACCTCGTCCCGATTGCTCGGGCATCGATGGACACGTCGTTGTAGTTTCTCGATTTAGGCTTGGCGAATCGTGTGCCACTTTTTGTCGATTTGAAAAAATACTGGATTTAAAATTTTCCGCCGCTCTTTTTCTCCCCCGACTTGGGCATAAAAAAAGCCGCCGGTTCCGATTGCTCGGAGCCGGCGGCTGAATCCTGAAACTTATTTTTCAGGTTGGCAAAAGACTGAAAATCAATCTTTTAGAAAGAGAATCACTTCTTGGCGACGAGGGTGAAGGCCACGTCGAACTCGTCGTAAATCGTCTTGTCGCCCAGCCCGTCGAAGAAGGAGCCGGAACCGTACTTGATGTTGTAGTTCGACCGGTCGATGGTGATTTTGCCGGTCGCGGTGGCCGAGTTTCCCGATAGAGCGACGTTGACAAACATCTTTTGGCTCACGGTCGTGCCCTTGATGGTCAGGTCACCAACGACTTTGTAATTGCCCTTCGTGTCCTGCGGGATGGCCCGGGTGATGACGAACTTGGCCGTCGGGTTGGCGGCGACGCCAAAGAAGTCGTCGCTCTTGAGGTGGCCGATGAGCTTGCCCGCCCATTCTCCTTCGAGGTCGGTGCAGGTGATGGAGGTCATGTCGATGTCGAACGAACCGCCCTTGAGCACGCCGCCCTCGATTTGGAGGGAGCCGTTCTTGAGGTTGACGTGGCCCGTGTGCTTGCCGGTGACCTTGTAGCCCGTCCAGTCGAGGCTCGAGGCAGCGGTGTCGGCGGTAAAGTTTTCAGGCCCGGCGGCGCGGAAGGCGAACAGGGCGACCGCCGCGAGGGCGATGGAGAGAACAGAAGTTTTGTTCATTTTATGAAGAAGGTTGGGTGAAAAATGATTTGTCAGAAGACGGGGCAAAGGTGGCGCGGCTGCCCACCTCACCGAGTTAACCTATGTGAAGAATTGGATGGCGCGGGCTGTTATTCTTTGTTGAATCGAACGCCGATTTTCTCACAACGTCCTGAAAATCAACGCAATGCCGAACGCGATAAGCCCCGCGCCCACCGCCAATCGCACCTGCCGGACATGCCGCTCCGTCAGCCAGCGGCCGATTTTTTGGCAGAGGAAAACCTTCGCCGTGTCCGTTGCGACGAGCGTCCCGAGCATCCCGCCGAAGAACACGAGTGACTCGCGGACCCCCCAACCGTTCGGCGCGACGACCGTCCCCGTGATGCCCAGCCAGAAGAAGACGGTGAACGGGTTGACGCTGTTGACCAAAAAACCTTTGCTGAATTGGGCAAAGAGGTTGGGTCTTTTGGTCAGCCCGGTTGAATCGGTTTGAAACTTCGGCGGCCGCGCCTTCCCCAGAAAATTGGCCGCGCCGAACCCGATGAGCAGCAGCCCGCCGACCAATCCGGCCTCTCGGGCGAAGAGCGGCCCGGCCGTCAGCCCCCTGATGCGTTCCACGAAAAAAAGGACGGCCACCACAAACAGCACATCGCTCGCCCAGATGCCCGCCGCGAGCGAAAGCCCTGCCCGAACCCCCTTTTCGAGCGACGACTGAACAAGCGCGAACAGCAGCGGCCCCACTAAAAAGGAGAGCGAGAAGCCCAGCAAAACGCCTTTCAGGAGAATGCCCATAACTCAACCCAGCTGCGTTTCGAGGAACTCGCCGACGATGCGCTCCGCCTCCCGAAGTGCCGTCGGCAAATCGTCGTTGACCACCACGGCGTCGAAGTTTTTCTCGAAAGTCAGTTCGTAATCGGCTTTTTCGAGCCGTTTTGCCAGCGTTTCGGGGGTTTCCGTCCCCCGAGACCGCAGCCGTTCGCCCAGCACTTCGAGGCTCGGCGGCTTGACGAAAAGGGCGAGGCTGCCCTCCGGGTAGTTCTTTTTGATGTTCAGGGCGCCTTTCACGTCGACGTCGAAGATGATGTCGCGGCCCAGCGATTTCATCCGCCGCACCTCGCTCAACAAGGTGCCGTAGAAGCTGCCCGCGTAGACCTCTTCCCACTCGAGGAAGTCCCCGGCGGCGACCTTCTTTTTGAACTCCGCGACGGGGATGAAATAGTAGTCGCGCCCGTCCTCCTCGTGCGCCCGCCGGGGGCGGGTGGTGGCCGAGATCGAGAAAGCGAGGCTCGGGAAGCGCCCCATCAAATGGCGGACGATGGTCGTCTTGCCCGACCCCGAGGGCGCGGCGACGATGACGAGGCGAACGTGGTCTTTTTTCATCGGGCAATATTAGCAAACGGGCGGCTGGCCCACCTTCGCCCGATTTTTGGGTCAAATAGGCCTCCTTTCTATGGAAAATTTCATCGACTACGTCAAAATCCTCTTCCGCAGCGGCGACGGCGGCGGCGGCAGCGTCCATTTCGCGCACACGGCCCAGACCTACAAAGGCGGCCCTGACGGCGGCGACGGCGGCCGGGGCGGCAACATCACCTTGCGCGGCGACCGCAACGAGTGGACGCTGCTGCCCCTCCGCTACCGCAAGCACATCTACGCCGACAACGGGATGAGCGGCCGGGGCGGCCTCAAGACCGGCTCTGATGGCAAGTCCATTACCGTCGACGTGCCGCTCGGCACCGTCGCCCGCGACGCTGAAACGGGGGAGTTTTTGCTCGAAATCACCAAGCCCGGCGAGGAAAAAGTCCTCCTTCGAGGCGGTCGGGGCGGAAAGGGCAACGATTTTTTCAAAACTTCAACCAACCAAGCTCCGCGCTTTGCCCAACCGGGCGAGCCGGGCGAGGAGCGGTGGATAATTTTGGAGCTGAAAACGCTGGCCGACGTCGGCCTCGTCGGCTTCCCGAACGCGGGGAAGAGCACGCTGCTCGCCGCCGTCAGCGCCGCAAAGCCGAAAATTGCGGACTACGCCTTCACCACCTTGACGCCGCAGCTCGGCATCGTATCCGTACGCGAGACGCGCTCGTTCGTCATGGCCGACATCCCCGGCATCATCGAAAAGGCGCACGAGGGCAAGGGCCTCGGCCACCGATTCCTGCGCCACATCGAGCGCAACGCCGTCCTCCTCTTCATGATACCGTGCGACACCGACCGGAAAATCTCGGAGGAGTACGCGATTCTGGTCAACGAGCTTCGCCAGTTCAACCCCGAACTGCTCGACAAGCCGCGCGTCCTCGCCCTCTCGAAGGCCGATTTGATAGACCCGGATTTGGAGAAAATGCTCCGGGCCGACTGCCCGGCGGACGTCGAGACCATCTTCATCTCGGCGGCGACGGGGCATCATCTGATTGAGCTGAAAGACATCCTCTGGCGGCGGCTCAACGAGGCGGTCACAGCTTGAAAGCTGCGCTGATTTGAGAAATACCCGGTCGGCGACGGGCAAAGCGGGTAGTTTTGCCCGGTTTTTCCATCAAAACAGCTTACTGAAAATGAAAGGCATCATCCTCGCCGGGGGCCTCGGCACGCGCCTCTACCCGCTGACGCTCGCCGTGTCGAAGCAGCTCATGCCGGTCTACGACAAGCCGATGATTTACTACCCGCTCTCGACCCTCATGCTGGCGGGGATCCGCGAGGTCTGCATCATTTCCACACCTTATGACCTGCCGAAATTCGAGCACCTCCTCGGCTCGGGCGAGGAAATCGGGATGCGCTTCGAGTACGTCGTGCAGCACGACCCCAACGGGCTGGCGCAGGCCTTTGTCCTCGGCGCGCCGTTCATCGGAGGCGACGCGGCGGCACTCATCCTCGGCGACAACATTTTTCACGGCGCGGGAATGGGCAAACTTCTCCAATCTGCAGCCAATCCAAGCGGCGGAATGGTCTTCGCCTATCGAGTAAGCGACCCGGAACGATATGGCGTGGTTGAGTTCGATGAACACTACAATGCGCTATCCATCGAGGAGAAGCCGAAATCGCCCAAATCGAACTGGGCCGTGCCCGGTCTTTATTTTTATGACAACTCCGTGGTCGATGTCGCCCAAAACCTCGCCCCGTCGCCGCGCGGCGAGTACGAAATTACCGACGTGAACCGCCATTATCTCGAGGTCGGCAAGCTCAAGGTCGGCGTGATGGGCCGGGGCTACGCATGGCTCGACACCGGTACCCACCAGAGCCTGATGCAGGCCGGGCAGTTCATCCAGACCATCGAGGAGCGGCAGGGCCTTAAAATCGGCTGCATCGAGGAGGTCGCATGGGAGATGGGATTCATCGACGACGCGCAACTCGAGCGACTGGGCCACAAATACCTCAAAAGCGGCTACGGCGAGTACCTCCTCAATCTGCTGCGCATGGGCAAGCAGCGGGTAGAAATCTGACGATTGATGGCTCCCCCTCTTTTTTGGGAAATCCTTTCGGTGGTGCTCGCACTCGGGTATGCGGGGTTAATGGGCATCTATTTTTTCAGTTGGAAGAAGTTGCCGCCGTGGCCGTTGTTGGCGTCCCCGCCAGCAACTCCCGTGACGGCTCGCACCACGGTTGTTGGCGGGGACACCGACAACGGCCACAAGTCGACCCTAAAATTATCAGTCATAATTCCGGCCCGCAATGAAGAATCAACCATACTAAACTGCCTTAACTCCATCCTCGAAAACAATTACCCGCCTGAATTTTTCGAAATAATCGTGATAGACGATTTCTCCGAAGACAATACCGGCGAGATAGTTGAAACACAGTCGAACAAAATAGTTCGATTAATAAAACTGGCCAACGAACTAGGCGCAGCGGCTGTCAATTCTTTCAAGAAAAAGGCCATTGAAATTGGGGTAAAAAAAGCCAGCGGCGAATTGATAATCACCACAGACGCGGATTGCATTGTGCCGAAAAACTGGCTCTCTCTCCTGTCTGATTTTTATGAACAGAACAGGCCCCGCGCCATCGCCGCGCCAGTCAATTTCCACGACGAAAAGAGCCTCCTTGAACGCTTCCAGTCCATCGACTTCGCGGGCATGATGGGCATCACCGGCGCGGGCATCGCGGGCGGCTGGCAACACATGGCCAACGGTGCCAACCTCCTTTTTGAAAAGAAGACCTTTGACGAAATCGGCGGCTACGCGGACATCGACGGCCGCGCCTCGGGCGACGACATGCTGCTCGTCCAGAAAATCGCGGCGCGATGGCCGGGCAGCGTCGCCTTCCTGAAAAACCCGGCGGCGACGGTCTTGACAAAAGCCAAGCCCGACTGGCCGAGCTTTTTCTCGCAGCGCCTGCGCTGGGCGACGAAATCGGGCGCGTATGACGAGCGGCTTGTGACGGCCGCGCTTGCGCTCGTCTGGCTTTTTTGTGTGAATCTGCTGGTTTCGGCTGCTTTGGGGCCGATTTTGGACAGAGAATGGGGTTGGGTTCTCCTTTTTCAGCTTACCGTGAAATTGGCGGCCGACTGGTTTTTCCTCCGCGAGATGACGGGCTTCTTCGGCCGCCGCGACTTGATGCGGTGGTTCCTGCCGTCGTTTTTCCTCCACGTTTTCTACATAGCTGTGGTCGGCACAGCCAGTGTTTTCATCAAAAAATACGAGTGGAAGGGGCGGCGCGTCTCCTGAAATCGGCCGCCGGCTTTTGCCAAAGGAATCACTCCACGACCCGCCGTTCCGCAATCTTCTGTTCGAGGCGCGGGGATTTCAACCCCTTCGCCTTCGCCTTCTGCCAAAACCCGACGGCCGCGTCCGCCTCGCCCATCTGCGCCATCGCGTCGCCGAGGTGTTCGAGCAGGAACGGGTCTATTTCGCCGCAGCGGGCCAGCCCGGCCTCCCATTTCTGGCGGGCCGTCACCCAATCCTTCTTTTTGTAGAAAACGAGGCCGAGGCAGTCGTAGCTGTCGGCTTTCAAAGGCAGGTTGTTGCCCGACATGACGACGGCCTGTTCGAGGTCGGCGATGGCCTCATCTGCGTGGCCCGACTCGCCGAGCGCGATGCCCCGAAAGAGGCGGACTTTGGCTTGGTTCGGGAACCACTCGAGAGCCTTTTCAGCGGTCGAGAGGAGGCGCGGCCAGTCCTTCTTCTCTTTCAAAATTGTCATCAGATTCTCCCAGACCGGGAAGACGTTGGCCCGCAAGGCGATGCACTTTTCATATCGGACGAGGGCCTCGTCGGGCTGGGTGGCGTGATAAAAAAGGTCTCCCGAAATCGAAAACGCCTTCGCCTCGTCAGGGTGCGCCGCCTCGACGGAGCGGGCGAGATTGAGGACGGCCTCGATGAGCGGCCGGTCCTTCCCCTCGTCGATTTGGGGCAAAAAGGCCAGCAATTCTTTGATTTTCGGGTCAATCGGCTGCTTCCCGTCGGCAAAAAGGGGTTTCAAAGCCTCGACCCGCGCCAGCTCCGAACCGCCGCCGGCCTCGACGAGGGCGAGCTTGGCGATGGCATCGTCCGGGCTTCTTTTCAGGATTTCCTGGTACTGGGTTTTGGCCCGCCCGCCCTCTCCAATCTGTTCGAGATATTGAGCAAATTGATGCCGATGCTCAAGATCGTCCGGGTCGGCGGCGACGAGCTTTTCGAGTTCGGCAGCGGCCTTTTTCGTGTCGCCGAGCTTCGAGTAGATGGCGTGCTTTTGCCGGGCGGTTTCTTCAGAAACGCCGGTCAGTTTTTCCAACCGGTCGAGCGACTTCAGAGCAGCCGCCGGGTCGCCGGAAAGGAGGAGCAAAAAGGCGTTCTTCTCCAAAAAGGTCGGGTTGTCAGGCTGCTCCTTCGCCAGCTTGCCCACCGCGTCAGCGGCCTCTCGGTAGCGGCCCATCTTCTCCAAAAGGTCGGCCTCGAACAGGGCATACCACTCGTTCTCGGGGGCCAGCGCGACGGCCTTTCTGGCCGCTTCGAGGGCTTTAGTCTGGTCGCCGAGGGCGAGCCAGTTGCGGGCAGAGGCGTACCAGGCCGCGTCGTTTTTCGGGTCGGCTTCCAAAACGGGCTTGAAAGCCTCGGCCGCCTTGTCGTATTTTTCGAGGAGGAAAAGGTTCTGCGCGGCGACGAACTTCTCCTCCATTTGGACGGCGGCCTCGGTCTTTTTCGCCCCCGTTTTTTGGGAAAAAGAAGGCGCGGCGGCGAAGAGGAAAATGATAATGGACAGGTATTTCATGGAAATCGATTTTGAGGTCACTGCATTTTGTCGCCCCGCAGAATCCGGAACCGCTTGCGCGCATCGACGGCGAAGACCGACGAGCTGTAGTCGGTGAAAATCTTCTCGTAAATCGCCTTCGCCCGCTCAGGGTCTTTGAGCTGGCTCTCGCAAAGTTCGGCGAGGGCGAAGAGCGCGTTGTCCGCCCGGATGTCCTGCGGGAACTTGTCGGCCGTTTGTTGAAAAAGCTCGGCGGCCTTTTTCCAGTCGCGTTTTTTCAGGTAAAGCTGGCCTTCGAGATAGGTCAAATCGTCCTGCAAAGTGTGCTCAGGAAACTCGCGGCGCAGCGTGTCGAGCTTTTTGAAGGCATCGTCAAACTTGTTCTGGAAGATGAAAAGCTCGGCCTGCGAATACAGCCCGAGGGCGCGGCCGGTCGTGTCCATGTCCTTGTTTTCGAGGATGAAGACCGACAGGTCGAGCGCGTCGTTGGAGATGAGCTTCGAGGTCGAGGCCTTCAGCACATCGAACTGCGCCTGCGCCCAATCGAAGTCGCCGTTGAAATAGGCGAGCTTGGCGTTTTTGAAACGGGCCTCCTGCCCGAGGATTTCCTCTCGAAAATCCTTGTCGACCTGCGAATAGAGGAGCGTCGCCTCCCAAATCTCTCCTTTTATCAGGTTGAAATCGGCGAGGCTGATTTTGGTGCGGGCCTGCGTGTTGCGGTCAATGGTCGGGGTTTGGAGGAGGGTGTCGAGCAGGCCGATGGCCTTGTCGAGGTCGCCGATCCAGAAGGCTTCGAGGTCGGCAAGCTGCTGGATGATGGCCGCCGTCTGCCGATTTCGGCCAAATTCGGCAAGGAAAGTGTTGTATTCGCGCTCCAAAACCCGCAAATCCTCGGGCGTGTAGGCGAAGCCCTCGGTTATCTTTTTTCGGCGGCAGTCCATGCTCTCGCGCTTCGCGTCGAGGTAGAACATCGATGTTTTTCCCTTCTCCGCAATGATGAACTCATAGCCGCTGATGGCCCCGTCGTAGTCGTGGTCGCTCTGCGCGGTCTGGGCGAGCTGGTAGACGCGGGTGCCGTTCTCGTTGAGCTTCCGGTCGAGGGCTTTCAGTTGGAGGAGGGCGTTTTTGTAGTCCTTCTTTTGGATGAATGTCCACGAGAGGAGGTCGGTGAAATCCGGGTTCGAGTCGTCGGCTTGGATGCGCGAGTAAAGCTCGGCCTGCAGGATTTCGTAGTCTTTTTGAGAGAGGTAGCGCTGGAGGATGGTCTTCACCGTCACCATTTTGGCCGGGTCGTCGGCGATGGCCTCGAGGTAGTTGGGAATCATTTTGTCGCTGTCTCCCTTCCGCCGGTAAAGCTCGCCGAGGTTGAAGGCGAACTGTTTTTTGTTGCGCAGCAGCTCGCTCCCTTTCTCGTAGGTCGCAATCGCCTCCTCGTATTTCGTCAGGTTGATGAACTGGTTGGCCAGCCGGTTCACCGCGTTGAAGTCCGGCTGGACACGCTCGACGGCCTTTGCGAACTGCTTTTTCGCCTCGTCGTCCTTCCCCTGCCGCTCGGCCAGCGTCCCGGCGGTGACGTAGACGGCGGGGCTTTCGGGCGACTTTTTGAGCATCTTTTTGATGGCCCTGTCGCCGTCCTCCCATTGTTCGAGATTGGAGAGGCACTCGATGTAGCGGCCGAAATAGAACTCGTTGCGCTCGTCCTTGTCCCAGAGCTGGGAGTAGAGCGAGGCGGCTTTTTCGTACTCGCCATTGCCGAAATATTGGTTGGCGAGGTTGGGGTCAACTTGCGCGGCGAGGATTTTCGTCAAAAAGAAGGCGACGAGGAAGGAAACTGGGCGAGCCATTTTTTTCAGGACTTTGTGATGAACCGGCCCTCACGGACCGGTTTGATTCGGGGGTAATTTTCAGATTTCAACAAAAGAGAATCGGTGCCGGGCAAAGCTCGCCGGAGGCTTTCTTTCCGAAAAAATTGAAAGGAAAACCAGGGCAAAATTGCCGCCCAAAAACGCAAACCGAGCCGCGAAGTTGCCCCGAAAAAATCTGGCAGCCGCCCGACTTAACCCAAAATTGAACGGCCCGGCCGACCGGTTTGGCGAGGTCGTTGTACTTTCGCCCCCGCAAAACGGCGGTCAGGAACCCATAATCCCAACCTGTCCGCGAATGAAGACACCTCCCGTTTTCGCTGTGCCGTCCGGCCGTTTTGCGCCTCCCTCTTTGCCGTCAGCGCGGCAGACCCACTTTGTCAGACACTATTTCTTTACCAAACTTCATCTCCTCAAGACATGAATATTGCTGTTGTTGGAACGGGCTACGTCGGCCTCGTCACTGGAACCTGCTTTGCCGAGACTGGCAACAACGTTATCTGCGTCGACATCGACCAAAAGAAGGTCGAGCGGCTGCGCGGCGGCGAGGTGCCGATTTTCGAGCCGGGCCTCGAGCTCCTTTTTGAACGGAACACGAAAGAGGGCCGCCTCCATTTCACGACCAACCTGAAAGAGGCCGTCGACCAGAGCCAAATCATCTTCCTCGCCCTCCCGACCCCTCCGGGCGCCGACGGCTCGGCCGATTTGCGCTTCATCATGGGCGTCGCCGAGGACCTCTCGAAAATCATCACCGAGTACAAAGTGATTGTGGACAAGAGCACGGTGCCCGTCGGCACGGCCGAAAAAGTCCACGCCATTTTGGACAAAGGGCTTGACCGGCGGCTGTTCGACGTCGTCTCGAACCCCGAATTTTTGAGGGAAGGCGTGGCGGTCGACGACTTCCTCAAGCCCGACCGCGTCGTCATCGGAACGTCGAGCGAGAAGGCGAAGAAGGTCATGCAGAAACTCTACGAGCCGTTCGTTCGGCAGGGCAACCCCATCTATTTCATGGACGAGCGCTCGGCCGAGATGACCAAGTACGCGGCGAACAGCTACCTCGCCACGCGGATTTCCTTCATGAACGAAATCGCCAACCTCTGCGAGAAGGTCGGCGCGAACGTCGACTCCGTCCGAATGGGCATGGGTTCCGATTCGCGGATTGGCAAGCGGTTTCTCTTCCCGGGCATCGGCTACGGCGGCTCCTGCTTCCCCAAGGACGTACAGGCTCTCGCCATGACGGCGGGCGAGTATGACTACAACTTCCAAATCCTGAAGTCAGTGATGGAGGTGAATGAGCTGCAGAAGTCCGTTTTGACCCAGAAAATCAAGAAATTCTACAAAAACGACCTCGCCGGGAAGACCGTCGCCGTCTGGGGCCTGGCCTTCAAGCCGAACACCGACGACATCCGAGAGGCACCCGCGCTTGTCATCATCGACGAGCTGCTGGAGATGGGCGCGAAGGTCAAGGCCTTCGACCCGGAGGCGATGGGCCACGTCAAGGCCATCTACGGCGACCGCGTCGAGTTCGGCCAGAAGATGTACGACGTTCTCGACGGGGCCGACTGCCTCGCCATCATGACGGAGTGGTCGGAGTTCCGCACGCCGGACTTCGACCGGATGTTCAAGCTGATGAAGTCAAAGGTCATCTTCGACGGGAGGAACGTCTACGATCTCGTCAACATGGCCGAGCTGGGGGTCAAGTACGACTCCATCGGCCGCCCGGTTTGAGTCCGGATTTTTTGAGAAATAATGAAAGGGTCGGCGCGGCGAGCGTCGGCCCTTTTCAATTTTTGCGACCCGAAGACCGTTTGGGCGGCCTCACCAATTCTTTTCTGAAAATGAAAAAGCTCCTCATCCCCCTCCTCCTCTTGGCCGCCTGCAAGTCGGGCAGCATCGAGACCGTCGAGAACCGCGACGAGAAGGGCCGCCTCCTCGAAAAATTCGAGCGGCGCAAGAAGGACTTCGCCAAAGAGGGCAAGTATCTGGCCTTCCACCCCAACGGCACTATCATGGTGGAGGCCACCTACCACAACGACTCGCTGAACGGCGAGCACAAGTTCTTCTACGAAAACGGCACCTGCGAAATCATCCAGCACCGGCTCAACGACCGGTTCGTGGGTAAGTACCAACACTTCTACCCGAGCGGAACCCTCGAATCGGAGGGAGAGTACGTCGACAACGCCATGACCGGGCTTTGGGTCTTCCACTACAAAAACGGCGTGGTGAAAGAGCAGGTCAACTTCCGCGACAACGAGGAGAACGGGCCGTTCAAGGAGTTCTACCAGAACGGAATCCTCAAGGCCGAAGGCTCATATCTGAACGGCGACAACGAGGACGGGCCGCTCAAGATGTACGACTCGACCGGCGTTTTGGTGAAGACGATGGAGTGCGATTCCGGGATTTGCCACACGGTTTGGGAGAAGAAATAAACAACTAACTGATTCATTTTCAACAGCTTGTGGGCAAAAAAAAGCTCCAAAAGTTCGCCGACGTCCGCGCCTTCTCGAACACCTTCGAGTGCTACGACCCGCGCCGCCCCATTCTCCAAAACGGCGACGAGGAAGTGGCGATGAAAGGAAACTGGCGACCGAAGTTTTTCAAAAACGACAACCCGCTCACCCTCGAGCTGGCCTGCGGATACGGCGAGTACACTGTCGAACTTGCGCGGCGATTTCCTCAAAGAAACTTCATCGGCGTCGACATCAAAGGCAACCGGATTTGGCGCGGCGCGAAATCCGCCATCGAGGAGGGCCTGCCGAACGCGGCTTTTTTGAGGACGCGAATCGAGGTCATCGAGAACTTCTTTGACAAGGGCGAGGTCGATGAAATTTGGGTGACGTTCCCCGACCCTTTTTTGAGGGAGGGGAAGGCTGGGCGGCGGCTGACGAGTTCGTTCTTCCTCGAAAAATACCGCCGGTTCCTGCGCCCCGGTGGCCTCGTTCATCTCAAAACGGACGAGCGAAAGCTCTACGACTTTACCATTGAAACAATCACCGAAGACCCGTGTTGCAAAATCATCTATAACGATGACCACGTCCATGCCAAACCGCACCCTTACGCCGAACTGGGCATCAAGACCTATTACGAGGCGAAGGACATCGCAGGCGAGCGGCAGGTCAAGTACGTCCGTTTCACCATCAACTGATGCGCGTCCATGAAAAAACTCTGCCTCCTCCTCGCCCCGATTCTCCTCTTTCTCTCCTGCGGGAAGGACGACGGCCCCGCCATCGACCTCATGTGGGTGCCCATCGATTTCACCATCCCAGCGGGGACGAACCCCTTTGAGACCTATCATTTTTATAAAAAGAACCTGCCGACGGGCTATTTCAACGCCCTCGCGGCAAAGGGAATCGACCCGGCGACCGTCACCGGCGTACGCGCGGCCAGCGGTGTTTTCAACGCCGAGTTTGCCGATGCGCAGTACAAATGGCTGCAAGAGGTCTCCATCATAGTCTACCACGAAGACTCGCCGACCGTCGATCTCGAAGCCTTTTATCAGGACGTGATTTCGGTCAACTCTGGCAACCAACTCATCCTGAACCCTTCGCTCGCCGACCTCTCCGACTTTCTCAAATCAGACAAAATCAGCCTCGACATCGCCATCACGCCGCGCGGCACGACCCCCGAAAGCATCCCGACGCACATGAACCTCGCATTCAGAATCAAGCTCTGATCATGACGGCCGAATTCGATTTTCATGGAAAAAAATTCCGTGCCGACCTCTCCGCGCCGCTCGACATTTCGATTCCGCTGCGCGACGGCGATGAAAACCCAAACTGCTTCTGGGCACCGCCCGTTGCCATCGAGCCGGTCCGGGCGGGCGATTTCGTCGGCTCGGTCGCGCTCGGCGGCCCCGTAAATTTCATGAACGTCCACCTCAACCCGCACGGCAACGGGACGCACACGGAGTGCGTCGGGCATATCTCGAAAGAGAAGTTTTCGGTCAACCAGTCGCTCTGCAGCTTCCACTTTTTTGCGAAGCTCATTTCAGTCGAACCCGAATTGACGGTTGACGGCGACCATGTCATTTTCAAAAACCAGTTGGAAAAACTCCTCGCGCCCGGCGAGTGCGAGGCCGTCGTCATCCGCTCCTTGCCGAACGATCTGGGGAAACTTCGGGCGAAATATTCGGGCACGAACCCGCCCTATTTCCATCACGAGGCCGTCGCGTTTTTGGTCGAATGCGGCTGCGAGCACCTTCTGACCGACCTGCCCTCCGTCGACCGCGAGGAGGACGGCGGGCGGCTTCTTTCCCACAAAGCATGGTGGAATTACCCCGGCCCGGCGGTTCGGCTCGGGGCGACTATCACGGAGATGGTCTTCGTGAAAGACGAAATCGAGGACGGCCTCTATCTCCTCAACCTCCAAATCGCGCCGCTCGAAGCCGATGCCAGCCCGTCGAAGCCGGTGCTTTACCGGCTCGAATCGGCCTGACTACTTTCGCCCAAAATCCAGCTCGGCATGGCCGTCCTTCCTTCCAAAAACTTGATTGGCGCGGCCATTTTCCTCACCTTCTTTTTGGCGAAATTCCCGACGGTCGGACAGCGGCCGATCCCAACCACGAAACCCGTCGAGCTGCCCGACCACCCGGCTGTCACGCTCGGAAACGTGGCCCTTTTCCCCGACACGTCGCTTTCTTCGCAGACGTCCCAATTCGTCAAAGAGGGCGAACTCGTCACCGTCCTCTCAACCTCCGCGACCGAGCAATTGGACAAAGACCAGAACCAAAAGTTCCGCTGGTTTTTCGTCAGGACCCTCGACGGGCGGACGGGCTGGCTGTTCGGCGACGGCCTCGCAGTTGAGGTCCCTAAAGAGCGCGTCGCGGGTGATTTCCACAGGTTCTATAGAAAAAACATGACGTTTTCGGCCGGTTTCGAACAAGCCGTCGTCTGGTTTGCCTCGGTCGACGGCCGCGACGTGGCCAATCCGAGGGATGAATTGAACTCGTTCTACGATGAAAAATACGTCGTCGCCACCAATCCGCGCGGCCGTTCTGTCGTGTTGCGGACGGGCGGCGGCGCGGCCTTCGGGCGGACGGAATTGCTCCTTTTGAACCTCATCGACCTGACCGGCGACGGCCTCCCCGAGTTCGTCGTCGAGACCGCGACAACCGCGACCGGCGAGCCTGTAGAGGACCGCGAACTGGCCATCCACGCGCTGGCGGGGGGCTCGCTCACCAAGATTTTTGAGGAAAAACTGACGCTGACGACAGACGAGAACACCCCCTCGCCCGCCCTTTTCAAGAGCGTCGAACTGGAGCCGCGCTCGCTGCGCATCGAGTACGTCGATTTTGTGAAGCCCGAAAAATACCGCCTCCACCAGCCCATCGACCGGCAGCCGGGCGCGGAGGAGCTGGCCATCGAACTGGCCACCTCGACCCTCGAATGGAACGAAAAGACGGGCCGCTTCGAGCCGCTCTACGAGGAGAGCCGCCTCGCACCGAGCGGCTCGGTCGCCTCGCCTGTCCGGTTGAAAACCCGGCCCGACCCGTCGGCGATGCCCAGTTTGCTCATCCAGCCTGGCGACAAGTTGTTGATTATCAAAGAGTTGGAAAAATTTGTCGTTGTCGACGGGCAGAAGCGGATGCAGGCCTGGCTCTATGTGAAAGCCCCGAACGGTGCGCTCGGGTACCTCGACGCGCGTCTCGTCTCGTGGCGCAACACGCGGCTTGCGCCGGTATTGCAGGGGTATTTCGAGGCTGCGCCGCTGGTGAGGGGGGAGTGGAAATTCACCGGTTTCCCCTTTTTGAAGTTCTCGACACCGGGGAATTGAACCGGGATATTTTCACCCCAAAATCAACCGACGGGCCGCCATGTCAGAGCATCACCGCCAACTCGACCCAAACGACACGCGCAACCACTATTGCCGCAACTGCGGCCACTATCACGGCTCGGCCGATGTGCGGTTCTGTGCAAGCTGTGGCCAGAAGAACACCGACGGCCGCACCTCGATGGGCGAGATTTTCCACGAGTTTTTGCACAACACCTTGCACCTCGACGGGAAGTTCTTCCGGATGCTCCGCTACCTGTTCATGCCCGGCAAGCTGACGGCCGAGTTCTTCATGGGCCGCCAAAAACGATACCCGCACCCGACGCGGTTCTTCCTCGTGGTGACGGCACTGTTCCTCTACCTGTTCAACTCGGCTATGCACCTCCGAGGCAGGGTCAGCGGCGGCGAGCATCTGCCAAAAGAGAAATACCTGATGGTAGCCGAGATGCGCAAGGCCTTCGACGCACTCCCCCAAAACCTGCGAACACCGGAAGCTAGGACAGCGGTGGACAGCATCATTTCGGAAACAGGGATTAACCCGGAGAGTGACACCATCAATTTCGACAGCTTCGGCAAGCGGTTCAGTTTTTCTACCGACGACTATGCCCGGCTCTCGACCGACTCGCTCTTCAAAAAATACGAGGTAAAGGGCTTTTATGACAAGCTCGTCGTCAAGCAGTCCATGAAGGTCGCCGACGAGCCGACCGCCATCGTCCACGCCTGGCTCGGGACGGTCACCGGTACCATCCTCGTGCTGCTGGCGTTGATGTCGCCGGTGCTGCTGCTGCTTTTCCGACGGACGCGGCCCTATTATGTGGAGCATTTTATCTTCCTGATGCACCACACCACCACCCTCCTGCTCGGGCTTTCCGTGCTCACCCTCGTGGGCAAGTTGACGGGCTTGAAAGGGCCCACGTTCATGTCGAGCTTGCTGTGGTGGTTCCTCTGGATGACGGCCGGCATGATGCTCGCCATGCGCCGCTTCTACCACCGCCGTTGGGGCGAGGTCGTGTGGAAGTGGTTGGTTTTCATAGTGTTGTACGCGGCGGTCGGCGTGACTGCGGTCTCACTCGGGTTCATGGCTGCCTTCTTTTTTATGGTCTGAAAAGGGGTCAATGCACCTCAAAAACCCGCTCCTCCGCTCCCGCACCGGTGATTTTGAGCGACTTCCACGCCGCCGGGAGCTTCGTTTTGAGTTGAGAAACCCCGCCCGGCCCGATGTCCAGCCCGCCGAACCCCATCATCGTCGCCTGCAAAAAACCGCCCGCGCCGGTGGCGAAATAGGGGTTCGTCCCGCCCGCGCACTCGCTCAACACCCCAAACGGCGGCACGCGGTTGGGCGCGTAGCTTTTCTTCCAAAGGTCGTAGCCGCGCACCGCGTCGCCTGAGCGGGCGGCGGAGACGGCAAGTATCGCACTGCCCATAGCGGGCCCGTCGGTGGCCATGCGCGGCTCGTAGTAGTCGAGGTCCTTTTTGATTTGGGCGGGGTCGGTGATGACCTTTAAGGGATAGGCCAGCAGGTTCACGTCGGCCTGTTTGATGGGCACGCCGTCGTAGGTCTCGTTCTCTTTTGTCGTGCCGTCGGGGAATTTCAGGATGGGGATGTTCTGCGCGACGAAGGCCCAATCCGGGTCGGGCGCGATGCCAAGCTCCTTTGCGGCGAGGGTGGCGTAATCGAGACAGGTCTTGGCCATGCCGTTGGTGAAGGCGTTGTTGTCGATGTTCTCCTGCCACTCGTCGGCACCGATGACGTTGACGATGTCGAAATGGCCCGGGCCGTTGCGGTCGACGCGGCTCGCCCAGATGTCGGCGGCGGCCTGTAAATCGGGCCAACCTCTTGAGTCACGCCACTGTTTGTCCTTCGTAACTTCGTAATATTTCCAAAAGGCCCAGCCGACGCAGCCCGTGATATGGTGTTGAAAGGGGCCGGTCAAGGCCCAAACGGGGGTGTCCTCGTCGCCCGTTTTCGAGCTTTCCCAGGGGAACATCGCGCCTCGGTAGCCGTGCTTGAAGGCGTTGTCGCGGGCCGCGCCGAGCCGCTGGAAGCGGTACTCCAAAAGGCTTTTCGCCATCTCCGGCTGCAAAACGAGCAGCGGCGGGTACATCCAAAGCTCCGTGTCCCAAAAGACGTGGCCGTTGTAGCCGAGGCCCGAGAGGCCCATCGGCGAGAGGCTGTTGGCCGTGCCCGCTCGGGCGAACGAGTAGAGGTGGTAGAGCGCGAAGTGGACGTCGCGCGCGTCGTCGGTGTTGCCGCCGATTTGGATGTCGCTTTTCCAAAGCTCGTCCCACGCGGCGCGGTGCCTTTTGAGGAGGCGGGGCGCGCGCTCGAGGGCGGCGAAGATGGTCAGCCGCTCGCTCTCGTTGAACGGGTCGGCCGTCTGCTGCGAGCTGATGGTCGAGCCGACGAGGGAGAAGCGGTAGGTTTCGCCCGCTTTCAATTTCTTGTAGAATTTGGTCAAATGCCGGTTGAAGTCCCAGTCCTCGTGGATGATTTTCGGCTCGGAGCCGTGCTTTTCCTCGAAGATGAAAGAGGTCGTCGCCGCGACCGTCGTCTCCCCGGTCGGCGATTTCGCCACCGAACTCATCAGCGGGATGAGCGCGTGCGGCCGGTCGATTTCGGCGTAGACATTGCGCACGTCCTGCAAGTGCGCCGGTGCCTCGATTTCATTGTAGACGACGACCTCGCAATCCTTTTTCGCCCTGATTTCCATCTGAACGAGCGCGGAATAGGGCAGGTGCCGCAACGCGAGCATGGTTTGCGAGACCGACAGCTTGTCGCCGACCTCGAAACTCGTCGTCAATTCAGCATTCTTCATATCGAGGACTTGCCGGTAGCCGCTGATGTCGGCGCGGCCCATACGGCGGCCGTCGACGTCGAGGTTCATGTTCAAAAAGTTGAACCCCTGCAGGATGTTCGAGACGCGGCCCCGGAAGTAGTTGTCGTACGTCCCGTTCAAAACCGAAGCCCCGAGGTGCATCGGCTCGGGTGAGGAGACGAGGCCGACCATTCCGTTTGCCATCGTCACGCCGAAGTAGTTCGAGGGGTCGATGCGGTCGGCGACGATGTGCCACTCGTCGGCCTGTGCGCGGCACAAGTGGTTGAGGATGAGGAGGTTGGCGAGGAGGAGCAGTTTTTTCATCTCGGTAAATTTTCTTTTGCTGGGTGCGAAGTTGTTTTCGGAGGCGAGATTTTGGAGGGAATTTTTCACTGGAGGAGTGACCGTTCCCCTCCTCTCCATGGATAAAAAATGCCCAGTTTTGCCCCCTCAAATAAAACGCTACCGTGCACTTCATCACGCCCGAACGCCCGACCGACCTCGCCGAGATTGCCCAAATCTGGAACGCGCACGGAAAGGTCAGCCTCTCCGAGGCGGCCCGCGACAACATCCTCCGCTGCCGCCAGTTCCTCGACGACAAGCTGGCCGCCAGCGAGCAGCCTTTTTATGGGATAAACACCGGTTTCGGCTCGCTCGTGAGCGTGAAAATCGCGCCGGGCCAGCTTGCCGACTTGCAGGAAAACCTCGTGATGAGCCACGCCACCGGCATGGGCGACACGGTGCCGGTCGACATCGTACGGCTGATGCTGCTGCTGAAGATCAGGAGCTTGAGCTACGGCCACTCCGGTGTCCGGCTGGAGGTCGTCGAGCGGCTCGTCGAGTTCTACAACCTCGGCATCTGGCCGGTCGTCTTCGAGCTTGGCTCGCTCGGTGCCTCGGGCGACCTCGCCCCGCTGGCTCATCTCTGCCTCCCGCTGCTCGGCATGGGGGAGGTTTGGTCAAAAACCGGCGACGGTTTTGAAAGAAAATCGGCCGCCGAGGTCTTGAAAAGGCACGGCCTCGCCCCCATGCGCCTCGCCGCGAAAGAGGGCCTCGCGCTGCTCAACGGTACGCAGTTCTGCCTCGCTTACTCGATTTTCAACCTGCTGAAAGCCCGAAAACTCGCCGACCAGTTCGACCTCAACTGCGCCATCGGCATGGAGGCGTGGCGTTGCCAATCTGGCCCGCTCGACGCTCGGCTTCATAACATTCGGCCGCACGGCGGCCAGGTTTTTTCAGCCCAAAACATTCTCAACTCGTTGAAAGACAGCGAGTTGTCGCGGGAACCGAGGGCCAGCTTGCAAGACCCATATGCCTTCCGCTGCGCCCCGCAAGTCCATGGCGCGACCCGCGACGCGATTGATTTTGTGGAAAAAACCATCGTGACAGAGGCCAACTCCGTCACCGACAACCCCAACATTTTCCCCGACGACGACCTCATCCTTTCAGGTGGAAATTTCCATGCGCAGCCCCTCGCATTGGCGATGGATCTGCTCGCCATAGCGCTCTCCGAGCTGGGCAGCATCGGGGAGCGGCGCACCTACCAGCTCATCAGCGGGCAACGCGGATTGCCGCCATTCCTGACCCCCGACGCGGGCCTGCACAGCGGCCTGATGATTTCGCAGTACACCGCCGCCGCCATTGTCAGCCAGAACAAACAGCTTTCGACCCCCGCCAGCGTCGACAGCATTGTTAGCTCGAACGGGCAGGAAGACCACGTCTCTATGGGTGCCAACGCCGCCACAAAATGTCGCCGCGTCGCGCTGAATGTCGAACGGCTGGCCGCCATTGAGTTCATGACGGCGGCGCAAGCCCTTGATTTTCAAAAGATATGTCCGGGAAAAAGTCGTCGCCCGTCATCGAGGAGGTGATAGGACGGTATCGGCGAGTTGTCCCGCGCCTCGTCGGCGACCGTGTTTTGAGCGAGGACATGGCACGGACGGTCGCCTTTCTCTTTTGAGCCACATGCAAAAGTGCCGCGCCCAACCAATGTGGACGCGGCACTTTCAGCTTCGGTCTTTCGCTTAAAAATCAGTTCGTTGGCAGCCCGAGCTTCGTCTTGACCGCCTTCGTCACGTCGAGCGACTCGTCGGCGTAGAGCAAAATTCCGGTCGAACTGTCGAAGACGAGGATGAGGCCCATCTCCTTGCCCACATCCTTCATGGCCGTGTTGACCTTGTCGAGGATGGGCTGGTAAAGCTTCTCCTTTTTGTCGCTGACCGCCTTGTACATCTCCTGCTCGAACTCCTGGATTTTGGCCTCGTCGGCTTGCAGGGCGGCACCTTCCTCCTCGTACTGTTTGCGGGCAATGGTGCCGTCGGCCTGCCGCTTTTCGAGGTCGGCCGACTTCTTTTGGAGATCCTCGACCATCTGCTGGCCCTTCTTCTGCATCTGCGCCTGAAAGGCGTCGAGGTCGGCATCGGCCTGTTTTATCTCGGGCATCACCTGCAGCAGCGCGACCGAGTTGGTATACCCAAACTTCTGGGCCGCCGCCCCGTTGGCCAGCAAAATGCCGATGATGGCCAGCCCGAGAACCGTTGTTTTTTTCATTTTGAAAGTCAAAGTCGAAAGTTGTGTTGTGGTAAAAGAATGGGGCAAAACTACCTGTTGAATGCAGAATGATGAATGCTTGCCGTGTCAGCATTCATCATTCTGCATTCAGCATTCAAAATCAACCGCGTTTGAGCGCGGCCTTAAGGTCCTCCGTCTTGTCGTACTTCGGGTCGGCGAAGAGCATCCCGCTGGCCGAGCCTTTGTCGAAGATGAAGTCGAAGCCCTTGTCGGTGGCGAACTTTTGGATGGCACCGTAGACGCGGTCCTGAATCGGCTTGACCAGCTCCTCGCGCTTCTTGAACAGCGCGCCCTCTGCGCCGAACTTCTGCCGCTGCATCTCGCGGACCTCCTTCTCCTTCGCCGTGATTTCGTCCTCCCGCTGCTTCTTCATCTCCTCGCTCAAGAGGACCTGCTCGGCTTGGTACTTTGAGTACATGCCCTTGATTTTGTCCTGTTCTTGGGCGATTTCCTGCCGCCATTGGGTGGCTGTTTTGTCGAGGGTTTCCTGTGCCTTTTGGTAGTCGGTGAGGCTCTCGAGGATAGCAGTAACGTCAACGTAGGCGATGCGCTGGGCGGCGGCGGGGGCGATGGCGACGGCGGCCATCGCGGCCGAAAGGATGAACTTCTTCAACATGATGGTTTCAGATTTTTTTTGTGAAAAATGAGAGCCGCCCATCGCTCGGGAGGCTCGCCCGGAATTCGAGTGCGAAAGTATTTTTTTCCAAAAACCCGGCGGTTATGAGACGGTCAGCAACAAGTGTTGTTGCAGCCAGCCGGGCCGGGGGTGTTCTTATTTGAAACCCAACTCGTTCAAAATCAATCAGTTGTGCCGGTTTTGGCCAACGGCCCTTAACCAAGATTAACTTGCCCGGCCCCGATTTTAACCTCCCGTTTCCGCCCCTCCCCGACTGCGCGGCTGGGCTTCGGCGGGCGGTTTTACCTTTGGCCCGCCAGTCCTTTTTTCATAAAATGCTCACCCGAATCTTTGAAAAGTACACCGGCTTTTTCCGCAACCTGAAGCTGGCCTACATCATCAACAACCTGTTGAACTACCGCTCGCTGGCCCAAAACCGGGAGCTTTACCGGCGGCGCGGCCTGCGGAAGAGCGTCATCGCGCCCATCGCCCACCGCGACTTTTTGGGGAAGCCTGTCGATGTCGAAATCCCCTGGCTCGACCGGCCCGGTGCGCTCGAGCGGCTGGCTCAAAGCGTTGATTTTCAAAAACTTGCGACCATCGAGCAAGCTGCCGCCCGTCAGTTCGTGACCGATGGCTACATGGCCCTGCGCGGCTTTTTTTCAAAAGAAGAGGTCGAAAGCCTCAACTCCGAAATCGACCAGCTCCGCGCCTCGGGCCGCGCCGGTTTCAACTACACGGGCCGCAAGATTTTCAACGTCCATGAGGTCAGCCCGATTTCCAACCGCGTCTTTTTCAAAAACCCGAGGCTCCTCAAACTGCTCGGCTTCCTCCTCGGCCGCCCGGCCGTGCCGTTCCAGACGCTCCATTTCATCGAAGGCAGCGAGCAAAGGCCCCATTCTGACAGCATCCACATGACTACCGACCCGCCCGGGTACCTTGTCGCCGCGTGGGTCGCGCTCGAGCCGGTCGGGCCGGAGAACGGAACGTTGGCCTACTATCCGGGCAGCCACCGCCTGCCTTTCGTCTCGACCGATGACTACGATTCGGGCAACACCCCGTTCGCCATCGGCGAGGACTCGAACCGCCGCTACGAGGACAAAATCGCCGAAATCATTGCCGAAAACGGGCTGCGGCCGGTGCCCTTCGAGGGCGGCCCGGGCGACGTCTTCATCTGGCACGCCAACCTCCTGCACGCCGGGCTGCCCATCCTCCGAAAGGGCGCGACGCGGCGCAGCATGGTCTCGCACTACTTCGCCGAGGGGGTTTTGTGCTATCACGAGATGACGCAGCGGCCGGCCATTTTGAAGTGACTAATCCTGCACAAAAACCCGAACATGGACCTGCTTTTTATCCAAAACCTCCAAAAACAGCTTGTTTCCGTGCCCTTGCCCGGCCTCGAAGCACAGCTCCTCATGGCCCCGCCGATGCGCCGCGATATGATGTCGGGCGGCCTCGAGCGGCCCGAGAACCCGAGGCGGGCGGCCGTCCTATGCCTCTTTTTTTGGGAGAACAGCGGCTGGAACCTCGCCCTCATCGAGCGGGCGGGCCACGACGGCGACCGCCACAGCGGCCAAATCGGATTCCCCGGCGGCAAGGTCGAGCCGACCGACGCGAGCCTTGCCGCCGCCGCCCTGCGCGAGGCGGAAGAGGAGGTCGGTGTGACCTCGGAATCCGTTGAATTGCTCGGCCCTTTGACAGAGATTTTCATCCCCGTCAGCGGCTTTCTTGTTCACCCTTTTGTTGGTTTCACGAAAAACCGGCCCGTTTGGCGACCGCAGGAATCGGAGGTCGCTGCCGTCGTCGAGGTGACGGTGGCGCATTTGAAAAACGGGGAGAACAAGCGGGTGAAAGACCTCGCTGCCGGGCCGGGCCGGCTCATCAAAGACGTACCGTTCTTCGACATCGCTGGCCATGTCGTCTGGGGCGCGACGGCCATGATTTTGAGCGAACTGCTTTCTTTAGTGGAAGGAGGCGGGCGACAGGCGAGCGTTGAAAATTAAAACTAAATTTTAAGGATTCGCCTAAAATTCAGGTGAAAACAAGGCAATGAATCGCTCATCCCATCCTCGAAATGAATGGTGCCGAAAAATGACGTTCAGAATCAACCAACTATCTTTTCGTTTAACGCCTAAACTTTCGGCGTTCGCCTAATTATTAGTTGGGTTTAGGCGATTACCTCCGTTGTCAGTCAAAAAAGATAGGCCGTCTGGAAGTTGAGGAAGTAACTTTTGAGGAACATCTGCGCTTGCAACTGCGGGTCGCTCTGTTTCTCAGGATTGAACAGATAGCCGAACGAGCGGGCGTAGCGGAACGAGAACCCGAGGTGTCGGGTGCCCATCAGGGTCGCGCCGACGAGCCAGCCGAAGTCGCTCTGGTTGGCCGCTTTGAGGCGGTCGGTGAAATAGTCGCACGGCTCGATGCTGCAACTGGCCTTCCAGTTGAGCAGGCGGCCGTAATAGGCGCCCGCGTCGAAGCTCACCTTGTAATAGGCGTTGCCGTCGCCGTCCTCCACGAGCCAGTCGTTGTAGTGCCATTCGAGAGGGATGTCGACATAGTTTGTCGTGATTTTGAAACCGTAGATGCCGAGGTCGGGCTTGTCGACCTGCTTCGAGCCGCGCTGGGTGAAGAGGAGCTGGATGGTTGCACCATGTTTCTCCTTGAGGCGAACGGAGACGCGGCCGCCGCCCTGCAATCCTGGCTTGTGGAAGCCCGCGACGTTGTCGCCGTCGAGCTGCGCGGCCGTGAAACCGGCAACGATGCCCGCCCGGAAGGTGCGCTGCGCGGCTGTTTTTATGGTCAACAGGCAAAGAGCAAAAGGCAAAAAGGCGAACAGCGGAAGTTTTTTCAACATGGCTAGCAAGTTTTGAAGATGAACGGAGGTCGGGCAAAAGTGGCGAATTCCGCCCGCCTCGCCTCGGCAAATTGAGCGACTGGGCTATTTTGCCCCATCAAACCAGCTTATGAGACCTTCCAAGCCGACCGATTTCGAGGAATCTGCCCGGGCTGTAAGCCTTCTGATTTTCAGCGACATTCAAAAGGCAAGCGGCCTTCTCGACTCGATGCAGCCCGCCGCAACTGGCGACCAACTTGCCAAATGGCACTTCCTTCGCGGCCAGCTTTTCAACGAAAAACATCAGTTTGCCGAAGCGGCCCAGAGTTTTGAAAAGGCCATCGACCTCCTCGAAAGCAGTGGCAACCGGTACCTTCTCGCCGATTCACGACTCGAGCTGGCGGCCGTGCAGACCAACCTCGGCCAACTCGGCCCGGCGGAGGAGACGTTGGCCCTTGTACGAAACTTTGTCAAAAAAAGCGGCGACTCAAAGCTCCTCGCGCGGCTGGCCGGCCGTGAGGGTTTTCTGAAACTTCATGAAGGAAACAGGGAGCAAGCATTGTTACAACTCCTTGATGTTCAGCGAATTATGGCAGATATGCAGGACGTAGAAACGCCACGAGATCTTGCATTCCGCACCCGAATAGAGAACGGACTTTACGAAATCTATCAAAAAAACGAGGATCACGAGAGTGCCGCCACTGCTTCTCTCGATGCACTCAAACTGGCCGAGGCCAACGGTTTGCACACCCGAATCTCGTGGCTCTACCTCAACGCGGGCCGCGCTTTTGACGCGCTCGGCGACGTGGAACGCGCAGCTCATTATTACCAAAAAGCCGCCCGTGAAGGTGACGGCTCAAGCCCCCGAGCACGGGCATCCGCCAACGCCAACCTCGGCATCCTTCTCGTCAAGCACGGACAGGTCGACGCAGCGGAAGAGCGGCTTCGGCTGGCCGCCGAACTTTTCGGCGAGCCGAAGGCACCCGCGGATTTTTCAAATTTGAGCCTCGTCGAGGCCTACCTCGCCCAATCCTTCATGGTGAAAGAAATGGATGAGGAAGCAGAGGCCCACCTTTCGCTCGCTATCGAACTCGGTCAGCGGGGTGACAACCTCGGCCACGCCACCGACTTGTGCCGTCAGTCGGCCGAATACTTTGCACGAAAGGGGGACTTTGAGAAGGCGTTCCGCCACTCGCGCCTTGCCGACCACCTTGCCCGCAACGTCTCCCGACAGGAGCGCGAGGCAAAAATCCACGAGATCAGCATCCGCTACGATGCGGACAACCGACGACGCGAAGCCGAGATGGCACGAACGCAGGCCGTCAGCCTCCAGCTCCGCGCACTGCGGGCACAGATGAACCCGCATTTCGTCTTCAACGCCCTCAACTCGGTGCAGTCGATGCTCATGCAAGGGTTGGCGGCCGACGCGAGCGACTGGTTGGTGCGCTTCTCTCGGCTTATGCGGCGGGCACTCGACCTGTCCAACGCCGAGACGGTTACGCTCGAAGAGGAGATAGAATTCCTCCGCAACTACTTGGAAATCAATCAGAAACTCCGTTTTCGCGAAAAACTGTCATTTGAAATCACGATCGACGATGACCTCGAGACCGATTTCATCCACATCCCGACGATGATTGTGCAACCCTATGTCGAGAACGCCATCGAACATGGAATCAAGCCGCGCGGCGGGGGGCATATCAGGATTTCTTTTTTTGAAAATGAAGAACACACCCTTGTCTGCACCATCGAGGACAATGGCTTCGGTTTCTTCGAAATGGCTCGTCGACAAGCCAACAATCCTGACCCGGGCCGCCACCGTTCTCGCGGCCGCGAAATAACCGAGGAGCGACTTGCCCTGCTGCACCGCTCGGCCGGTCGGCGTATAGGCGAGTGGGTGCGCACTACCGATCTTTCGACCATCGGTGGGCAGGGAACACAGGTCGAAATATTAATCCCCGAGATTGGCTGACTCACTAGCGTTCAGCAGAAAAACAATAGGTGTTATTTCCATACGTCGTTGATTTTCAAGTGCTTGAGCTTTTTGCGAAACCTGTTTTTTGCTTCACACTGCTCAAAACTCGATGGTATCACCCGGTTTGAGTTTTGACGCATCTATTTTAGCCTCCTCGACATTTCCAAAAAGGTCTGTTTGCACAGGCCTTTCTGCCGGTTTTGGTGCGACGGCTTCAATTTCTTTCACCGAGGTCAGGAGTTGATCTGAAAGTTTGTTGCCCATCGCCTTCCACCCTTTTATCTCAACAAATTCGCTCAAGTTCAGCTCGCCCGAGAGGTTTTTCCCGTTCAGTTTAAAGTTGTACTTGATGCGGGGATCGGATTTCGCGGTGGCGAATAAGATTCGCGACTTCGGCTTGTCGCTGATGAACGAGTACCGCTCTCCAAGCTTAGTGGTCTCTATTTTAAAGCGTTTGACCATCGTCCAGCTCTTTCCGCCATCAAAGTGTACGGCAGTAAAAACCAATTTTTCATCATTTTTTCCCAACCAAAGTATATCTTTCATTTCGAAACGGTTGGTCAATACAAAATCAGTTAGCTCATAAGAGCCATCGTTGTAAAGGACGCAAATGGTGTCGCCGGTATCGAATTCGCCGATCAGCCGACCTCGTTCTTGGATGTTCAGTCGGCCGGTTATGTCGTCAAACCAGATTTTCTGGGCACCTATGGTCGACTTGCCCGCCTCCTTTTGCTTGATTGACTTGACCGGGTATTTAGTTACGATGTTACCTTGCGAGTCGCGGCCTTTGATGGCAAGCTCTCCGAAATCATAATCGAAGACTTTGATTTTGGCGGCACTGCCCGCGCTCAACGTTACCTGCACAACCTCGCTCTCTCCGTTCGGGTTAGCTGTGAGGTAGACAACCTTCGATCCCTTCGGGCCACCGATTTCATAATCCTTGTCTCGAGTAATCGCCGTAACATTAAGCCGCTTGGCCATCGCGCGGCAGGTTTTGCCGTCAACATAAATCATGTTGTATGTCGTCCGTTCATCGTTCTTCTTCCAAACGGCTACGTGGAGGATGTCCTTTCCAACAAAAGTTTTTTCGGCAATTCGCACCACTTTCATCACGCCATCCTTTCGAAAAACTATCACGTCGTCGATGTCGGAGCACTCACCCACAAATTCATCCTTTTTGAGGTCCATGCCGACAAAGCCGTTCTCACGATTTACAAAGAGCTTGGCATTATTCGCCACTACTTGGCTGGCCTGAATTTGGTCAAATATAGCTATTTCTGTCCGTCTTTCTCTTCCCTTTCCATATTTAGAAACCAGGTTTTCAAAATATGCGATGGCATATTCTGTCAAGTGGGCAAGGTGATGCGAGGTTTGTGCAAGCTCTTCATTGAGTTTGACGAGATGCTCATCTGCCTCAAATGAGTTGTATTTCGAGATCCTCTTGATGCGTATTTCAGTCAGCCTGACGATGTCGTCCTGCGTCACATCGCGCAACAGTCGGAGCCTTTTGTCGCTAACCGGAGCGCGTTCGGAGGGCGTCGAGATGTACTTTTTCAAACCCACCGCAATGGTTTCAATCACAGCCTCGAATGTCTCGCACTCCTCGATGTCGCGGTAGATTCTTTTTTCAATGAACATTTTTTCGAGCGAGGAGAAGAAGATTTTCTCGGCCAACTCGTGTCGCCGTATCTCCAGTTCCTGCCGCAGCAAGTCGGTCGTCTTTTCGGTCGAAATTTTTAGAAGCTCCTGGATGTTTGTGAAAATCGGCCTGTTATCGACAATGACGCAACAGTTTGGCGAGATGCCCACCTCGCAGTCAGTGCAGGCGTAGAGCGCGTCGATGGTCACATCGGGCGAGGTGCCGGGTTGAAGCTCGATAACGATTTCAATGTCCTTCGCCGTCGCATCAGTAACTTTTTTGATTTTGATTTTCCCTTTTTCGTTGGCTTTCAAGATGCTCTCGATGAGCGAATCGACGGTCGTGCCAAAAGGGATTTCATAAATCACAAGGGTCTTCTTGTCCACTTCTCGGATCCGGGCGCGGCAACGCAACTTTCCGCCACGTGCCCCACCATTGTAGTCTCGAGTGTCAATGAGTCCTCCTGTTTGAAAATCGGGGAATATTTCCGCATTTTGCCCTTTGAGCGTTTTGATGCTGGCTTTGATGATTTCGACAAAGTTGTGTGGTAAAATCTTTGTCGAAAGCCCGACCGCGATGCCTTCTGCACCTGTCGCCAAAACCATCGGGAACTTCATTGGCAAATTGACCGGCTCGCGTTTTCTGCCATCGTAGCTCAACGCCCAAATAGTGGTATCGGGGTTAAACGCCACATCAAGGGCAAAT
This sequence comes from Saprospiraceae bacterium, assembly GCA_044227705.1. Taxonomy (GTDB): domain Bacteria; phylum Bacteroidota; class Bacteroidia; order Chitinophagales; family Saprospiraceae; genus JANOQP01. Next base: position 3,935 of record JBGAWE010000004.1, on the reverse strand, counting down.
TTTGTCAGCCGGGCTTCGATATAACGCGGCGCGGCAGCATTGTCCCCAGTTCGAGCATCGCCCCAGTTCCCCTGTGGGTCGATTAGAAGTTCCTTCTGCCCCATATTGACGAGTGCATCGCCAATAGCCGCGTCACCATGCGGGTGAAACTGCATAGTTTGGCCAATGATGTTGGCCACTTTGTGGTACCGTCCATCGTGCATTTCGTTCATGGCGTGAAGAATGCGCCGCTGAACTGGTTTCAATCCGTCTTCAATCGCAGGGACGGCCCTTTCAAGAATTACATAACTCGCATAGTCGAGGAAGTAATCTTGGTACATCCCGGTGATGGGGATGATTGTGTCGCCTTCTCGGTGCGCATCGTTTTGCTGCAACTCTTCTGGGGCAAATGCTTTCTTTTTCATAAATATTTATGAGTAAGATTTTTCGGAGCCAATACAAGGGCCTGCTCCGCGCAAAGAAACAATATGTTTTGCTCGGCTCAAATCTATTGTTTTTAGTTCAGGTTCACTTTCCTTTGATTTTCAATTCACTCAAAGTTCCATTGCATCCCAGACCACTCCCCGCAATTTCATTGGCAAAAAGTCGTTGTAGCCTTGCATTTAATTCCTTTCAATTTTGACTTCCATGAACTCAACTACTTCAAACTACAAAATCCTACTGGTAGAAGACGATAGAAACTTTGGAGATGTGCTTCGCTCTTACCTTGAAATGAACGACTACGATGTTGACTTGGCGATTGATGGCGTATTGGGGCTTGAGGCTTGGAAAAAAAAACAATTTGACCTGCTTATTTTTGATGTGATGATGCCGCGCAAGGATGGGTTTACTTTGGCTGAAGAAATTCGCCAAAGAGATCAAGACATCCCAATAGTTTTCTTGACAGCGAAGGCTTTAAAGGATGATGTCCTAAAGGGTTTCAACTTGGGCGGCGACGACTATATCACCAAACCCTTTGCGAGCGAAGAGTTATTGGCACGAATTGGCTCCATTTTGAAGCGTTCTACAAAAAAGAAGGACATAAAAAATGAAACCCGTGAATTTCGATTTGGAAGATTTCGCTTCGACTACCCGCTTCGAGAACTACATTTTGAAGGGATCGATGGCGATAAAACTATAGATAAACTCTCACCCAAAGAGGCCTCATTACTGCGAATGTTTCTCTTAAACATCAATGACGTAACTCCGAGAAGCGAGGCATTGAACAAGATTTGGCACGAGGACACCTATTTCACGGCAAGATCAATGGATGTTTTCGTTACCAAGCTCCGAAAATACCTGTCAAAAGATAAGTCTATTGAAATCATCAACATACATGGGAATGGATTTCAGTTTTTGGTCCGGGAATAATCGCCTCAAGACTTTCCCTCCATCAAATAGCCCTTCAAACTCGCCCTTTGATGTTCCACGTGGAACCTTCCTGCAAAGTCAACGATTTGAAGAACAATTTCAAATACCGCTTTTCTTCTTTCTTAATTCTTCAAAAAACCTAATCAGTTCCCCTTCGTCAAAGAACAAAACCTCTCTTGGTTTGCTCCCTTCTGCTGGGCCGACCACACCCAACGCTTCAAGCTGATCCATTATCCGGCCAGCACGATTGTATCCAAGCTTCATTCTCCTTTGAATCATTGAGGTAGAACCATGCTGGCTTTGAACTATCAATCTGCCTGCATCTTCAAGCATATCGTCCATTTCAGAAAGGCTGAATGACTTGGTTGCTTCCGTATCGTTTTCGTATTGCACCTCTGGCAAGAAGTATGGCTCAGGATAACCTTGTTGATTAGCAATGAACTTAATCACCTCCTCCACCTCGGGAGTATCAACAAAAGCACTTTGAAGCCTGATTATATCCCCCCCAATTGATAGCAGCATATCTCCACGGCCAGTAAGCTGTTCAGCACCGCCAGTGTCCAGAATAGTTCGAGAGTCAATCTTTGATGCCACTTTGTATGCAATACGTGCTGGAAAGTTGGCCTTAATAACACCAGTGATAATGTTGACCGAAGGTCGTTGTGTTGCAATAATCAAGTGAATTCCAACTGCTCGAGCAAGCTGCGCCAATCGTCCAATAGGAAGTTCAATCTCCTTCCCTGCTGTCATTATCAAGTCAGCAAACTCATCAATTATCAGTACGATGAAGGGCAAGTACTTATGCCCTTTTACTGGGTTTAAGCGGCGTGCGACGAACTTTTCGTTGTACTCGTTGATATTCCTAACCTCGGCGGCCTTCAAGAGGTTGTAACGAGACTCCATTTCCACTATCAAGGAGTTTAGTATATGCACCACACGGGTAGTGTCAGTCGCAATTGGCTCCGGCTGGTCTTGTAGGAATCCGAGAAAGTGATTTTCCAAACGTGAATAAGGAAAAAGCTCGACTTTCTTCGGGTCAATCATGATTACCTTGATTTGAGCCGGGTGTTTTTTGTAAAAAACAGACATCAAAATCACGTTGATGCCTACGGATTTGCCTTGGCCAGTCGCACCAGCAATAAGCAGATGGGGCATCTTTGCCAAATCCGCTACATAAACTTCATTGGAAATCGTCTTACCTAGAGCAAGAGGAATGTCCATCGATGCCTTTCTAAACTTCTCGGACATCAGCACTTCCTTCATTCCCACAATCTGTCTGTTCTTGTTCGGCACTTCAATGCCAATCGTACCCTTTCCTGGAATGGGGGCAATGATGCGGATACCGAGAGCTGAGAGACTCAAAGCAATATCGTCCTCCAAGCTCTTGATTTTGGAAATGCGAATGCCCCGGGAAGGCACAATCTCATAGAGAGTTACAGTTGGGCCGATGGTTGCCCTAATTTTCTCAATTTCTATTTTGAAGTTCAGCAGTGTCTGAACAATCTGGTCTTTGTTTTCTTCAAGCTCAGCCCGGTCTACCTCATATTTCTGGTCGTCAAAACTGTTCAGAAGCTGTAGGTTAGGATGCTCATAATGCTGCAAATCTGCCATTGGGTCATACGGATCCATGCCAATGTCATCCAATTTTCTACCAAACACATTCTCGCTTGTAAAACCTGCATTTGGAACCTGGTTCGTACTAACCAAATTTACATTTTCCTCACGGCCATTCTGAATCCAATCTGGCTCTACGGCTGTCTTGACCACCTCCAAAGAAGCTGAACCACCAACTGCAACAGAGGAATTATCAAAAAGCTCGCTTTTTTGAGACAATTCTGTTGCTGGTAAATCAGAAACTGCCTTCTGCGTCTGCGGTTCGTCGTCATCGAACAATCCGCTACCACTCAATACGACCGGGGCGACCATATCCCCGTCATCAAAAGCACCAATCTCTAATTGGCCTCTACTGTCAAAGGTCCGCCGCTCCTCCTCCTGTGACCGTGAGTCCCTGTTCACCGCCGCAGGTTTTCCACTCTTTATAACATCGTTGAAATAAGCCTTGGCTTGGCTTGCAAATCCATCCAAAGTAAGATTTTCCAACTGAATATTGGTTCTCCAGACAAACAACCCAAACGTCGAAAACAAAATAAACGCAATGGTCCCAAAAGTACCGAGCAGGTTTTGAACCCACATGGCCACTGCGTCGCCAAAAGCACCACCCCAAGGAAACCTTGATTGCTGAAAAATAAACGCGGCGAGCGTCGAGAGGAGCACCATGTATATTGCAGTATCCCTCAAATTTAACAATTGAAATTGAGAAAAACCGGGTCGCTTGGTCAGGCCCAAACCCACTTTATACAGAAATAAAACAAACAAAAAAGAGGAAATTCCAAAACCCCAATAAAAGAAAATGTTTGACAAAATAGCCCCTAGCCGGCCAAGCCAATTCGACATCTCGAAATCTTCCAGAAGCAACCCCCACGAGAATTGCAGCACCCGGTCTTGGTCCTCCTCCCATGTGAACAAATAAGAGACGAAAGAGACGAATAGGTAAAAGGCCAAAAACATCAAAAACAATCCAAGCA
>JBGAWE010000222.1:0-7544 GCA_044227705.1 Saprospiraceae bacterium | reverse complement strand
GTAGCCCATTTCCCCGGCCCGGCCTGCGGGTATTTGTTCAGAAAGCCCTCCGTTTTCTCCGAGTCGATGTTGAACTCGGCGCGGACGGCTGCCGACAGCTTTTCGAGCGTCGCCGGGTTGCCCCAGACCCGTTGCGGCTGGGCCGAGGAGCCGGGGGCCGTCCGCTCAAAAATGGCCTCGACCTCGCCATAGATGAAGCCCGCCTGCCGGAAACGGCGCAGCCAGTCGTCGCCGGAGAAGTCCTGCCCGTTGCGGTTCATCAGGCTGCGAAGGCTGCGGTAGAAGGCGATTTCTTCCTCTGGCAGGCCGAACGAGGCCCAGTCGGTGCTGGTCAGGACCGCTTCGGTCGGGGCGTCGCCGCCTTTTTGGAACGACTCGGCCAGCTCCGTCCAGAGGGCCTCCGCGCCGACTCGGCGGAGCGTGGCGACGTCGATTTTGGCGTTCGAGATGGGTGGTTTTGCGGCGGCCTTGCTCCCATCGGCGCGGTATTCGAACGGCTGCTCGATATCCTGCCTGGTCGCCGGGTCGGTTTTGGAGGTGGGAAACGACTCGCTCTGCTGCGGGTTGAGGCGCTTGTACCAATCGGGCGTCTTGACGAACAGCGCGAGCATGACGAGGACGACGAGGACGATGGAGGTAATAGAAGGAAGGGCACCGTGCGTCATGTCGAGTGTGTTTTGTTGCCACAAATTTGGGGAAAACGACCCGTGCCTGCCGACTTTCCAGTTTTTGAACCGGAAAAAGATGGCGGGGAGAAAGAAGCAACGGCCACTTTTGTGGTCAATTCAACCGAATCTTATGCACCGCTCGAAAATCGCCGCCGTCGGCCACTACGTCCCAGCCCGCGTCGTCACCAACGCCGACCTCGCCCGGCACATGGACACCACCGACGAGTGGATTCAGGAGCGCACCGGCATCCGCGAGCGCCGCTACGCAGTCCCGCACGAGGAGACGACCACCACGATGGCAGCCGAGGCCGCCCGCGTGGCCTGCCAGCGGGCGGGCATCGAGCCGTCAGAGGTCGATTTCATCGTCTTCGCCACCATCTCGCCCGATTACTATTTCCCGGGTTGCGGCGTCCTTTTGCAGCGCCACCTCGGCATCTCGCACCGCGAAATCCCGTGCCTCGACATCCGCAACGCCTGCAGCGGCTTTCTCTACGCCCTCTCGACGGGCGACCAGTTCGTGAAAAGCGGCGCCTACAAGAACGTGCTCGTCCTCGGCGCGGAGATGCAGTCGATGGGGCTGGACTTCTCGACGCGCGGCCGCAACGTCAGCGTCATCTTCGGCGACGGGGCGGGCGCAGTCATCCTCCAGCCGACCGACGAGCCAAACTCGGGAATCCTTGCCACAAAACTCCATGCCGATGGCACCCATGCCGAGGAACTGGCCATGATAAACTTCGGATGCCATGGCGGCCGCTGGCTCGGAAAGGAAAGGTTCGGCTACGGCGAGCAGGAGTTTGGCGGCGTCTACATCACCCAAAAAATGGTCGACGACGAGGATTTTTTCCCAACCATGAACGGCCAACTGGTCTTCAAGACGGCCGTCGTGAAATTCCCGGAAGTGATACGTGAGGTTTTGGCCAGCCAGAATCTCCAGCCGTCGGACCTGTCCATGCTCATACCTCACCAGGCCAACTTGCGCATCAGCCAGTTCGTCCAGAAACAGCTCGGCCTGCGCGACGAGCAGGTGTGGAACAATATCCAACGCTTCGGGAACACGACCGCCGCCAGCATTCCCATCGCCCTTTCGGAGGCTTGGGAGAACGGGCGCATTAACCGGGGCGACCTCGTCTGCCTCGCCGCTTTCGGCAGCGGATTCACGTGGGGGGCGGCACTTTTGAAATGGTGAGCGATTGGCCAAACGAGCGAACTGGTTGAAAACCAATGGGTTGGCTCCTCACTCATCGCTCATCGCTAATTCCGCGCCTTCCTGCCCGACGAGAGTCCCAATCGCCACGCCCATTCCGCTCAATCGGACGGCCACACTGACGTTGGGCGAGACCTTTTCCACGATTGGTTTTTTCTCCAGCCCGATGCCGAGGATGCCACTCCACCAGCCGTCAACCTCGACCGATTGGCCGGGCACGATGACCCCGTGGAGCAGCCGGATGAGGGCGCTTTTGATGAAGTCCGTGTTGCCGAACTGGTCGGTCAGCTCGGTCTCGGGCGAGAGGTTTCTGCCGCCGCCGAGGAGGATGCGCCCGTCGATGTTGCGGAAATAGAAGTAGCCCCGGTCGTAGTGGAAGCAGCCTTCGATGCGCAGGCCGGGGATGGGTTTGGTAATCAAAACCTGATTTCTGGCCGGGTTGATGCCCGGCACGTCGAGCAATCGCTGGGCAAAGCCGTTGACGCAGACGAGGACTTTTCGCGCCCGAATTTCCCAGCCAAACCCGGTCAGCAGATGCACGCCGTCGGCCCCGTCGTCCATCTTCTCGATATCGATGCCGTTGAAAATTCGGATGCCGAGCGACTGGGCCAGTTCGATGTAAGCCTCCATCATCCGCCCTGTGTCGACCTGCCCCTCGACAGCGTTGCGGACGAGGTGGCTCACGCCGCGAAAGCCGAATTTTCGGATGGAGTCATCGGCGAGGCTGAACACTTCCGAGTGCCCGGTGATTGCCCCGATTTTTTGGTTGAGGTCGGGCATGCGCTCGCGGCAGGTTCGAAAAATCTCGTCGTCGTCGTCGGTGAACATCTCCCAGCCGCCGTTGGCCTTATAGTGCAGCCGGTCGTCGCCGAGGAGGGAGCGGAGGGCGGCGAGGCCGCGCCACCTTTTTTCGACGACGGCCAGGACCTCGTCCTCGCCGCGCAGCTCGATGTCAGCCAAAAGCTCGGTCATCGAGCCGATGCAGGCGAAACCGGCGTTGCGCGTCGAGGCACCGATGGGCAGTGGCCCCCGTTCGAGGACGACGACGTTCAGTGCCGGGTTCTTCCTTTTAAGGTGGATGGCCGCAGCGAGACCGACAATTCCACTGCCGACGACGGCCACATCAATGCCCTTGAAAAAAGTCTCGCGCTCCCAAAAGGAGAGGCTGTAAGTGAGCTTTTTCATCCCTTTTTCGATGATTTTTCAATCAAAAAAAGGCTTTCCGAGCGCAGAGCCTGGAAAGCCTTTTGGAAAACCGCTCGGGCGGCCGAGGTCACTTCGCGTCGGAGAAGAACTCCTTCACCCTGTCCTTGTGGACAATCTGTACGGCGTACTTGTAGCGGCCGGTCGTGGGGTCCTTGACGGGCTTGACGACCTTGACGTGATCCTTGCCCGAGCCGGCCGATGCGGCACGCTGGGCGACACGGGCGTTCTTGGATACCTTTTTAGCCATGGCTTAAAATTCTTTTTGCTGGTGAAAAGGGCCGTTTACTTGATTTCGCGGTGCAAGGTCATCTTGCGCAGGACGGGGTTGAACTTCTTCAGCTCGAGACGGGCCGGGGTGTTCTTTTTGTTCTTCTGCGTCACGTAGCGCGACGTCCCCGGCTGGCCCGAGGCCTTGTGCTCGGTGCACTCGAGGATGATCATGTGGCGGTTGCCTTTGGACTTCTTTGCCATTGTTTAAAATCGAAAATCGTAGTTCGTTAATCAGCATCCCGGCTCGTCGCCGTGCCAGGTGACCTCGCCCTTCTTCTCCAATTTCTTGATGTATTGGAAGATGCCGAGCTTGGTGATGGTGCGCAAGGCAGAGGAGCAGACCTTGAGCCTGACCCACTCGCCGGTCTCGGGGATGAAGAACTTCTTGGTGTGCAGGTTGGGCATGAAGCGGCGCTTCGTCTTGCGGTTGGAGTGGGAGACCCAGTTGCCCGCCACCGGCCGCTTGCCCGTCAGTTCACATACTTTTGACATGGTTTTCTTTGAAAACTGTGGCGGCCTCGCCGCCGTGTTTTTGCCTAAAAAAACGAGCCGAATTCCGCGAATCCGGCTCTGTTTCGGTGACTTCGGGAGGACTCGAACCTCCAACCCTCTGATCCGTAGTCAGAAGCTCTATCCATTAAGCTACGAAGCCAGCTGCCCCTAAAGGGCGGGCAAAAGTAGACAGGCTTTTTGCTTGGCGGAAGTTTTTGCACGAAAAATTCCCCCCAAAGTTTTTGAAAAGCTCAAAAAAAACCGGCCGCGACCCTAACGAGCCGCGGCCGGTGCAAACGAAATCGTGTTCGTGCCTGAACGGGGAGGAGACCGTTGCCTCCTCCTTTTCTTTTTCACAACTTGCTGACAACCAGTCTTTTGGAGACCGATCGAACCCCTTCCGACTCGATTCGGACGAAGTAAACGCCCTCCGCCACGCTGCTCAAATCGACGTCAAGCCCGGGCATTTTCAGCTCGGCCAGCTTTTCGTAGAAGACTGTCTTCCCAAAAACATCGGCCACCGAGACGGCCACCTTTTTCCCCACAAAACCTCCCAGTTCGATGCTGAAAAAGCCCGCCGTCGGGTTTGGGAAGACCGTGAAATCAGCCGCCTCCCTTTCCTCGAAACCGCTCGACTGCGGGCTGACTGCTTGCCCCGATTGCCCGAGGTTTATGACCCAAACGGCCTCGTCGTCCTGCGCTGGAGTGCAGCTTGAAAGTGCCGCGCTCGACGGCTGCGAGTCGGGGTCGGCTGGGCTTTGGGCGATGCTCTGCGCGACGATTTTCTTTTCGGCCGTCGACAGGGTGAAGAGGGGCAGTTTCAGCGTCGCCGACTGGCCGGGCGCGAGGTTGGAGAGCGTCCAGATTTGAGAGACGAAGTTGAACGCCCCAGCGGTTGGCGCGGCTGGTGCGCCGTTCCAGACGACCTTGAAATTTTGGTCGAAAGTCAAAACCGAGCCGGCCCCCGCGCAGCCCGCTACCTTGACTTGGGCCGATGCAACTGGTTGATTTCCAGTGTTTTTAGCCGTGACGGTCACGAGGAAGGAGCCGTAAATCGGCACCGTCGCCTTGTCGGCCGTCATCGAGATTTCGATGTCGGCACCGTTTCCGCCGCCGGTCTGCGTGCCGTTGTTGTCGCAGTCGATGTCGGCGATGGTTACTCGTCCGGTCGTCGCGTCGCGGTGGACGATGAAGTAGCCCGGCCCGATTTTGACCATTTCCTCGTGCAGATACTGCGAATACGGCTGCTTGAGCTTGTTCAAAAGGCTGCCGTGCTGGAATCGGACGCTGTCCGTCGACGGCTGCCAGTTGATGCTGAACGTGCCGGTGCTCTGCGAGACCTTCCGGGTCGAGACGAGGTCGCCGCCGCCGGGCGCGGGGCCGGTGAACTTGTGGGTGGTTGTTGAGTTGCTGTTGCCGCTGCCGTAGCCGCCATTGGTCGTCTCCGTGTAGCTTTTGTAAAGCCGCAACGTGTCGCCGACGAACTCGAAAAACTTGATTCCTGAATAGTTGATCGACGAGCCGCCGCCGCCGCCGTAGCTCCACGAGGTCGCCTCGTTGGCCGCGAACCAGCCGCAGCTCGTTTTCCGCAGCCCCGTGAAAGCGAGCGGCGGCAAGCTCGGGTTGTAGTTGTACCCCACCTTTCGAGTCGATTTTTCATCGAGGCCCGCGTCGACGACGGTCAGGAGGGTCTCGTTCCAGCCGACGCAGCACCAGCCCGTCGAGTTCGTGAACTTTGACCACTGCAGCATCACCCGGTCGGCGGCGGCCTCGATGAGCGCGGCGACCTTCGTCGAACTCGAGTCGCCGGGCGCGACGATATTTTTCACGGCAAGTTGAGCCAGGTTCTGGTCGGTTTTGAGGAGCGTCAGCCCTCGGTCAGCGGCGTTCGGCGCGGCGAGGTTTCCCGCGTTTTTGAACGCCGCGATGACGAAACCACCGCCGAACTCGATGGCCTTTTCCAAAAATGGATAGGTCGAAAGCATCGCCGCCGGGATGGTTTTTGAAAAGACGACGGTGCCCGCCTCGTCGCGCTTGACGAGTTTCCCATTCTCAAAATTCAAAGTCGACTGGACGGCCGGGCCGAAGCTCGTTGCCGCGCCGACCGTGCCGCCCGTGGTGATTTTCCGTGTAAACAACGTCCCGTTCTCATTGGTCACGACTTGCGCGGAGCCGTCGTCGTTGTACGAGATGCAGTCGACCGATCCGTTCGCCGCGATGGTTTTTTGACATGGAAAACCGGTGAAAGCCTTGACTGTCAGCGGCAGCGTGCCGGTGTTGTTCGTCTCGCTCAACTCCGTTTCGAGGTTGAGCGCGTCGGTTTTCACGATGACGAAATAGGCCCCCGCCGCCACATCCGCCGGGATGAGCAGCGGCTGCGAGATGTGCACCGTAGCGCCCGCCGTGATGGCACCGGGCGTGTAGTAGTTGATGTGGATCGCCTTGTCCGCCGCGTCGAGCGTGTTGTCGGTCGAGAGGAAGAGCGTTGTTTGCGAGACGTGCGCGCCGTTGGTCGATGGCCCGCCGAGGTTTTTGATGTCGAAATTGACGGCGACGGCCTTTTGCGCCTCGACCGTGGTCGCGCCCATCGTGAAATTTTGGATGGCGAGGTCCGGCAGCCCGGCGGAGGCTACGTTGACGGTGAAACTGCAAGTCGCCGTGTTGCCCGCCGCGTCCTTCGCTGTGTACGTCACGATGGTCGCACCGATTGGGAAGAAGTAACCAGGAGGGAAGTTAGATGTCAACGTCGGCGTCCCCGCGCAGTTGTCGGTTGCTGTCGGCGGCGTCCAGTTGACCTGTTCGGTGGCGAAAGCCGTCACGACGCTCTGGGAGGCCGGGCAGCCGGTCAGCAAGGGCGGCGTGAGGTCGGGGGAGCAGGGGTTCGTGCCGCCGCCGCCCTCCGTCAGGCAGGCGTCATCGACGAAGAGGTTGCTGGTTTGCAAGGCGTTGCAGTTGAAGATGACCTCGCACCATTTCGCCCCCGTTGGCGCGGTGGCCGTGGCGGTCGAGAGCGTCGTCCAATTGGCCAATGTGCCGGTCAAAAAGGTCTGCACGGGGCTGCCGAGGTTGGCATAGTTGGCGTCCATGAACTTGATGCCGATGAACATCGTCGTACCGCCGCTCAACCCCTCTGACCGGATTTTGGCAGAGAGAGAATAGGACTTGCCCGGTGTCACGAGCGCGTTTTGCAGTTGAAAAGCCTGAAAAGTGAGCTTCAAGACGTTTGAGCCGGTCGCGGCGTCGGGAACGACGGTCGGGCTGCCCTGCCCGTATCCCCAGCCGGTGAGACCACTTTCAAAGCCTGGGTTGGTCAGCAGGTTGCCCGCGCAGCCGCCGCCAGCCGTTGCCGAGACGGTGACGGAAAAGCTGCACGTCGCCGTGTTGTTCGCCGCGTCCTTCGCCGTGTAGGTCACGACGGTCGTGCCGATGGGGAAGGCCGCACCAGGGCTGAAATTGGAGGTGGCGGTCGGCGTGCCAGCGCAGTTGTCGGTGGCCGAGGGCGGCGCCCATGAGGCGGTGGCCGTCGTGCCGGAGGTGTTCAGGGATATGTTCACCGGACAGTTGGAAAGGTTCGGCGGCGTCACGTCAGGCGAGCAGGGGCTCGTGCCGCCCGTTTCGGTCAGGCAACAATCGTCGACGTAGATGCAGCCCGCGTTCTGTTTGACGATGCCCACCTCGACGCGGGCGGTGCCGGGCGGGGCTGT
>JBGAWE010000221.1:0-7836 GCA_044227705.1 Saprospiraceae bacterium | reverse complement strand
CAACCTCGACCTCAGCGTCTTCTTCTATGGCCAGTGGGGCCACTACGTCTACAACAACACGGCCAACGCCCTCTTCACCGCAGGCTCGCTCGGAGGCGGCCGCAACGTGACGACCGACGTGCCGACTAGCGGCGAGAGCAAGCTCAACTCGCCCGACGTGTCCACGCGCTTCCTCGAAAAGGGTGACTTCATCCGCCTGCAGGACGTGACGCTCGGTTACAACATCAAACCGGAGACTAAGCGGATTTCCAACATCCGCGTCTTCATCAGCGGCCAGAACCTCGCCCTGTTCACCGACTACTCGGGCCTCGACCCCGAGGTCAACATCAACAAGCAGCAGAACGGGGTCCCGTCGCTCGGCATCGATTACAGTGCTTATCCGAGGCCCCGCAACCTCTCGGTCGGCGCGAACATCACTTTCTAAACAAAAAAATCTCTAATAATGAATCAGTTCAAAGTCCTTTCCGCGCTGATGCTCTTCGGTGCCGGTTTGATTGGATTTCAGGCCTGCACAGACCTGGATCCCAAGGAGAGGGATTCCGTCATCGTCAGCGGGACAGGTGGAGGCACTCCCGCCAGCGCGACCGACCTGCTCGCCTCGGCCTACAAAGACCTGTCGGCTTACGCTGCTCAGGATCACATCTACGCGCTCACCGAGCATGCAACCGACGAGATGATGGGGCCTACACGTGGCACAGACTGGGGTGACAACGGCATCTGGCGGACGCTCCATGCTCACACTTGGGACGCCAGCCACGGCTTCGTCATCAGCTCGTGGAACCAACTCAACTCCCGCGTATACAAGTGCACCCAGATTTTGGCCTCCAACCCCTCCCCTGCGGAGGAAGCACAGGCCAAGTTCTTGCGCGCCTTTAACATGTGGCACATCATGGACCTTTACGGCCAAGTGCCTTTCCGCAACACGACGGACGGCGTGGATGTCAACCCCCGAGTCTACACCCGCTCGGAGGCGTTCGACTTGGTCGAAAAAGACCTGACGGAGGCCATTTCCAGCGGCAACCTGCCCGTCATCGGGCCGACTGCCGACAACTACACGGCTTCGAGGGCAGCGGCCAATGCGCTGCTCGCTCGCCTCTACCTGAACAAGGCCACTTACAAAGGCACCTCGTTCGACAACGCCGACATGGACAAAGTAATCGCTGCCTGTGACGCCGTGACAGGCGACGGGTTCACGCCGGAGGCCGACTATTTTGCCAACTTCCAAAGTGGGGCCGCGAAGGAAATCATCCTCACCTCGCAGGAAGGCTCGGGCCAGAACCGCGTCCACATGACGCTCCACTACGACAACAAGCCCAGCGGCTGGAACGGCTTTGTGGTGCTTTCCGACTTCTACAACAAGTTCGACGCATCCGACCCACGCAGGGGCCGCGACGGTGCAAAGGATGGCTCCGTCGCTTCCGGCCTCGGCTATGGCTTCCTCATCGGACAGCAGTACAACGACTCTGGTGTCGAAATCAAGAACTCCCGTGCCGGCGGCACCCCGCTCGCCTTTACCACCGATTGCCGCCTCTCGGGCGCCAGCACCGAAAAGGGCATCCGCTGCCTTAAATATCACCCATACGGCCCGGACTACGACCACCTTTCGTATCCGAAGTACATCCTCCTCCGTTACGGTGACGTGGTCACGATGAAGGCCGAGGCGTTGCTGCGCAAGGGCGACGTGGCCGGTGCGACCACCGTGGTCGACAACCTCCGGTTGGCCCGGGGTGGGGCCGACTGTCCGTTCCGCGCTCGACGAGATGCTCGAAAAGCAGCGCGGCCGCGGATGTACTGGGAGGGTCGCCGCCGCCGCCGACCTTGTTTCGCTATGGCTCCGCTTCGGCAAATTCGCCGACACGTGGCAGGAGAAGACGGTCACCGATGCTTTCCGCGTTCTCTTCCCGATACCGCAGCAGGCCCTCGACTCAAATCCGAACCTGCAGCAGAACCCCGGCTACAATTGATTTTTAAATATCAAAGCCATCCATGCAGGCCGCTCCCGATTGCCGGGGGCGGCCTGTTTTGTTTCTGGAATCCCCCAAGTCGCAATCGGCAACCCCAAATCAGCAATCAAATTACCTTCGCCTCGGCGCTGCGCGAAACCGGCAATTTGCCCAAAACGGCCCGGAACCGCAGTCTTCCAACCAAATTTGCAGCATGAACGACCCAGTCTTCTCCCTGATCAAAAAGGAGCTTGCCCGCCAGCGGCGCGGCCTCGAACTCATCGCCTCCGAGAACTTCACCTCCGCCGACGTCATCGCCGCAATGGGCAGTTGCCTGACGAACAAGTACGCCGAGGGCTATCCCGGTCGCCGCTATTACGGCGGTTGCGAGGTCGTCGACGAGGTCGAGACGTTGGCCATCGAGCGGCTCAAGACGCTGTTCGGCGCCGCTTGGGCGAACGTCCAGCCGCACTCCGGGGCGCAGGCCAACGCCGCCGTCTTCCTCGCCTGCCTCCAGCCCGGCGACACCATCCTCGGCTTCGACCTCTCCCACGGCGGCCACCTCTCTCACGGCTCGGCCGTGAATTTTTCGGGAAAAAACTACCGCCCGACCTTCTACGGGGTTGAGCAGGAGACCGGCCGCATCGACATGAACAAGGTCGAGGAGACGGCGCTGCGCGAGAAGCCGAAGCTCATCATCTGCGGCGCGTCGGCCTATTCGCGTGACTGGGACTACGCCCGCTTCCGTCAAATCGCCGACCGCGTGGGCGCGCTCCTCCTCGCCGACATTGCTCATCCGGCGGGCCTCATCGCCGCTGGGTTGCTCAACAACCCCATCCCGCACTGCCATATCGTCACCTCCACAACCCATAAAACTTTGCGTGGCCCGCGCGGCGGAATCGTCATGATGGGCCGCGACTTCCCGAACCCGTGGGGGCGGACGACCAAAAAGGGCGAACCCATCAAAATGTCGAGCATCCTCGACAGCGGCGTTTTTCCCGGGATGCAGGGCGGGCCGCTCGAGCACGTCATCGCGGCGAAGGCCATCGCATTTGCCGAAAACCTGCGGCCGGATTGGAAGGTTTATGCCCAGCAAGTGGTGAAAAACGCCGCCGCGATGGCCGACGAGTTTGTGCAGCGCGGCTACTCCATTTTCAGCGGCGGGACGGACAACCACTTGATGCTGATTGATTTGAGAAGCAAAAACGTCTCCGGCAAGCTGGCCGAGAAGTCCCTCGGCGAGGCCGACATCACGGTGAACAAGAACATGATCCCGTTCGACCCCACGCCCGCCATGACCACCTCTGGCATCCGCGTCGGCTCGGCGGCCATCACCACGCGAGGGCTTTTGGAGGCGGACTGCCGCCGCGTCGTCGGATGGATTGACGAGGTTTTGAGCAGGCCCGACGATGCGCGGCACCATCGTGCAGTCCGCCGGGAGGTCAATGATTTCATGAAGAACTACCCGCTTTATTCGAAGAAGCTCGAGCAACCTGAACCTGCCAACCATCCCACTATTTCATGCAACATCGAATCTATCTCGACAACGCCGCCACCACGCCCATTTCCAGTCGTGCT
Organism: Saprospiraceae bacterium; assembly: GCA_044227705.1. Taxonomy (GTDB): domain Bacteria; phylum Bacteroidota; class Bacteroidia; order Chitinophagales; family Saprospiraceae; genus JANOQP01. The sequence continues at coordinate 4,315 of JBGAWE010000221.1, read as the reverse complement.
GATGGTGCCACTCCTGCCGCGCGAGCAATTCAAGCAACGTCCAGCACCCATGCAGAGGTCGGCGGGTCCGCTCGCTCGTCGAGCGGCGCGGAAAGCGGTCGCCCAGTGCATCGGCCCATCGACCGGCGAGATATTCTTCACCTCCGGCGGCACGGAGGCCAACAACACCGCCATCAAACAGGCCGTGCGCGACCTCGGCGTTCGCCGCATCATCGACACTGCCACGGGGCACACTGCAGCCTCCACTCGTTCGACAGCATGGCCGCTTACCGGGGCGTGGAAATCATCTACCTCCCCGTCGACGAGCGCGGGCGGATTGATTTTTCAGACCTCGAAAAGGTGTTGGAAGACGGCTCGGCAAAGACCCTCGTCAGCCTCATGCACGCTGGGTATTAACGAAATCGGCACCCTACGGGACCTCGACCGAGGAGTGAGCTTTGTAGAAAGCACGGTGCCTATTTCCACACCGACACCGTGCAGACCATCGGCCACCTGCCGATTGATGTTTCCAAAACCGGGTCGGTTTTGAGCGGCGCAGGCCTGGGTTTCACGGGCCGAAGGGCGTGGGATTCCTCTACATCAACTCTGAAAACCGCGTGAAACCGCTCATCGACGGCGGCGCACAGGAGCGCAACCAGCGCGGCGGGACCGAAAATGTCTATGGGATTGTCGGCCTCGCAAAGGCCCTCGAACTCGCTGTCGCCAACCTCGACGAGCGGCGGGCGCGCATCGAATCGGTGCGCAACTATTTGATAAACAGGCTTTTAGAAGAATTCGACGACATCCGATACCAACGGCGACTGGGACGGCAACTATCTCTACACCATCCTCTCCGTCAGCTTCCCTTCCTCGCCGAGGTAACGAGCTTCTCCTTTTGAACCTCGACATAAACGGCAACGCCTGCTCGGGCGGCTCGGCCTACGAGCGGCTCAGAGAAAGGCTCGCACGTCCTCGAGGCCATCGGCTTCGACGGGGAGCGGAAGGCCGTCCGCTTCTCCTTCTCCCATTACAACACGACGGACGACATCGACTTTTTGGTGGAGAAGCTGCGCGGGATTGTCGCGCTTCGGAAGGCCGTGATGGCGCATGCTTGAGGCTGCTTTCTCAAAAAATAAAAGGCGCGAAGTCGCGGAGCTTGAACAAACCTCCCGCGACTTCGCGCCTTTTATTTTTTGATGAAAACGAACCGGCGTCAATCCCCCGTCTGCACTCAGGAATGGTGGCGGCTGTACAGGAAGTACACCACCAGTCCGATGGCCATCCAGCCGAAGGCGGCCTTGAGCGTCATCGAGTCGAGCGCGACGATCATCGCCGCGCAGATGATGGCCCCCAAAATCGGGACGATCGGCACCAGCGGCGTGCGGAACGGCCGCGCCTGCCCCGGGTTTTGGATGCGCATCAGCCACACGCCGATGCTCACCAGCACAAAGGCGAGCAGCGTCCCGAAGGAGGTCAAATCGCCCGCGAGGCTTCCGGGGATGAAGGCGGCGAACAGGCCGACGAACACGAACAGAATCCAGTTCGACTTATAGGGCGTGCGGAAGCGTGGGTGCAGCTCCGAGAAGACGCGCGGGATGAGGCCGTCGTTCGACATCGAGTAGAACACGCGGCTCTGCCCCAGCAGCATCACGAGGATGACCGAGCTGAAACCGGCGAGGATGGCCAGCGTCTCGGCCTTCGCCAGCCACTCGTAGCCGGGCATGTATTTCGAGATGGCATAGGCGACGGAGGCCTCTTTCCCCGAGACTTTGAACTCCTGCCAGTTGCAAACGCCGGTCAGGACGTGAGAAAAGAGGACGTACAAAATGGTGCAGACCGCCAGCGAGCCAAGGATGCCGATGGGCATGTCGCGCTCTGGCCGCTTGGCCTCTTTCGCGGCGGTCGAGACCGCGTCGAAGCCGATGAAGGCAAAGAACACGATGGCCGCGCCGCCCAGCACGCCGCCCCAGCCGTGCCGGTTCCAGCCCATGTGCTCGGCGCGGAGGGCGTCGGGCAGGTTGGCCGGGTCGATGAAATAGGGGACGTGGTTCTCCGGCTTTATGAACTGCCAGCCGACCGCTATGAAGATCAGGACGATGCCCACTTTCAGCGCGACGATGACGGCGTCGACCATCGCCGATTCCTGCGTCCCTTTTATCAAAAGGAGGGTGAGGGCCAAAAGGATGATGAGCAAGGGAGGCTGAACATGCCCTGACCGTCACACTGGCGATTGACGGGAGGCTGCCCAGTTCGGAGTCGGAGAGGAGGAGAAGGCCGTCTTTGGCCTTCGCCGCCAGCTCGGCAGGGAATTGCGAGAGGTCGCCGACGACTCGGTTGACGTGTTCGAGCGGCGAGTGGCATAAATTATAGGGTATCGCCCCGCCCAACAGTTTGTTGAGGTACTCGCTCCATGCGATGCTGACAGTGGCCGCGCCGAGCGCGTACTCCATGATGAGCGCCCAGCCGATTATCCACGCGGCCAGCTCGCCCATCGTCGCATAGGCATAGGTGTACGCGCTGCCCGCGATGGGGATCATGGCGGCGAACTCCGCGTAGCAAAGCCCGGCGAACGCGCACCCGATGGCAGCCACGACGAAGCTCAAGGTGACCGCAGGCCCGGCGGCCTCGGCCGAGGCAGCGGCGGTGCGGACGAAAAGCCCCGCCCCGATGATGGCCCCGATGCCGAGGGCGACGAGGTTCCAGGCGGTCAGGGTCCGTTTCAGGCCCTTCTCGCTGTCGGCGGCCGAGGCGAGGAGGGAGGCGAGGGATTTTTTTGCGAAGAGGTTGTTGGCCATGAACTCGATTTTGTCTGTGGTGAAAATGTCGGAACGTTTCGGCGGGGAAGGTATACAGGCTTCGCAGAAAGTTGCGACGGGTGCCGAGCAAGGGCTATTTTGGAAAAGAAAACGGCGCGATGGTTGCCCACCGCGCCGTTCCACCTTTCACCATTTCTCAAACCTCTTCACAGGAACAAGTTCCGTGCCGCTGTGTACGCCTGTTCGTGCAGCGGCCACAGGTCGACGATGTCGCGCCGTGCCTTTTTGATTTCTGGCGTGTTGGCCGTGCCGTCGCCGTGCGCTGCGTCGTTGGCGAGAAGGCTGGCGAGGCGGCCGTACTTGTCGGCCATCTGGCTGTTGAAGACGAGGAACTTGTCGCATGCCTCTGCCGCCTTTTCGCGGGCGGGCAATTCGAGGTCTTTCGAGAAGTTCTCGATGTTGTTCCTCGCGCTCGCGGCCCAGGTCGAGGCCATCGTGGAGAGGCCGCGAAGGTTGTCGGCTCGTTCCTTCGGGTCGGTGATGCGCGAGTTGTCGACGAGCCAAGTGTCGGCGGCAGCGGCGTTGTCGAAGAAGCCGTCGATGACCTTCACCTGCCGCAGCCGCAGGTCGCCGCCGTTGCGCGAGCCGGGCACGGGCATCTTTCTGTTCGATGAACTGGGGAGGTCTTTCAGTCCGCCGGGCCGCAGGTAGCTGGCCGATTTGGGTGCGGCTGCTGGCTCGGCGGGCGAGTCTTTCGTGGGGGAACTGTTCCTTTTCGGCTTGTCCTTGTTGCCGGCCCGCAGGAACTCGCTGATGGCCGCGCTCTGCTCGACGATGCTGCGGGTCTCGTTGTTGGAGGCCGTCATGCCACCGCCCCCTTGGCTCAATTCGACGGGCACGGCGGCGGACTTGCTTTCCGCTTCCATCGCGGCCTTTGCATCGAGGGGCAGCTCGTCGTTCTGGAAGTTGCCCTCGACGCGCCGCCCGCCCTTCATGCGCAATTTGCCGAAGCCGTGCCGCAGGTCGTTCGACCAGTAGCCCTCGTACTGCCAGCCCTCGAAGGAGGTCATCCGGCCGAAGCCGTCGCGCTTGCCGTCCTTCCAGTTGCCGTCGTACTTCGAGCCATCGGCGTAGGTCATCAGGCCCTGCCCGTTGCGCAGGTCGGATGCCCAGAGACCCTCGTAGCGGTCGCCGTTGGGCCAGGTGGCCACGCCCTCGCCCGTGCGCTCGTCGTCGACGAACTCGCCCTCGTAGGTCTCGCCGGTCTTGTATTTCAGAGTCCCTTTTCCGTTGAAGTTGTTGTTGGAAAAATGCCCCTCGTAGACCGTGCCGGTGGCGAAGAAAAACTTCCCCTCGCCCTCGCGCTTGCCCGCCCGGTAGCCGCCCTCGTGGCGGTTGCCGCTCAAGTAGGACATGATGCCCTTTCCTTCGAACTTTCCTTTGACAAAATCGCCCTCGTAGCGCGCGTCCGGCTCGTCCCAAACGCCGCGCCCGGTGGAGCAGTCGCCGCTGGCGCACTTGCCCTTCAGCCGCCGCAACTTGACCTTCACCTCCCGCTTGTCCTTCCCGATCTGGAGGAT
>JBGAWE010000003.1:0-58174 GCA_044227705.1 Saprospiraceae bacterium | reverse complement strand
GTTCGTGATTCAGGGACTGTCCAATTTCCCGAAGAACCGGCTCGAAATCTTCAACCGCTGGGGCGAGACCGTCTTCCAAAAAGACAACTACGACAACTCGTGGGAAGGGACGCACCGAGGCAAGCCGCTGCCGGACGGGACGTATTTCTACATCCTCTCGCTCGAAAAAGCGGACGGGGGAAGGGTTCGGCGCAGCGGGTACTTGCAGATAGAACGGTGAGTTTTGGGGAACAGAAACTCGACGGCGGGCGGGGCGGAACCGGTGGTTCTGCCCCGCCCTTTTTTGTGAAAGGCCGTCCAAATGGGCACACCGCTGGATTTCCTCGCCGGGCGCCGCTTCTTTGCCCCATGTTCTCGGATGCCACGCTCGCCGTTTTTTTCGCCGCCATCGCCTTTGTCTACGCCTCCGTCGGCTTCGGCGGCGGGTCGTCCTACCTCGCGCTGCTGGCCGTCGCCGGGCTTCCCTTTGCCGAGATCCGGCTGGCCGCGCTGCTCTGCAACATCGTCGTCGTGACCGGCGGGACGGCCATTTTCCACCAAAAAAAGCAGCTCGACTGGCACCGTGCCGCGCCCCTTTTGCTGGCCAGCGTCCCGATGGCGTTCCTCGGCGGGCGGATGAAGATCGGGGAGCGCGAGTTCTTCCTGCTGCTCGGCGCGAGCCTCGTGGCCGCCGCGATTGCCCTCTGGGCGCAGCCGAAAGCGGCGAGCGACGGCGAGTTTTCAACCGAAAAGCCCGTCCGCGACGGCCTCCTCGGCGGCTCCATCGGCCTCCTTTCAGGCATGGTGGGCATCGGGGGCGGCATCTTTCTTTCGCCCATTTTGCACTTTTTGAGGTGGGCCTCGGCGCGGTCGATTGCGGCGACGGCCAGCGTTTTCATCCTCGCCAACTCGGCCACGGGCGTGGCCGGGCAGCTTTCCAACTTCCCGCAGAACATCGGCTGGGGCCGCGTCGGGCTGCTCTGCGCCGCCGTCCTCGTGGGCGGCCAGATGGGTTCGCGGGCGAGCCAGCGGTGGCTCTCGCTCGTCGCCATCCGCCGCGTGACGGCCGTGCTCGTCCTCGCCGCCGGGGCCGAGGTCTTGTCGAAACACCTTTAGGGGTGCGCGGCGACCCAGACCTCGCCGTCCTCGAACACCTCTTTTTTCCAGATTGGAACCGTCCGTTTCAACTCGTCGATGGCCCAGCGGCAGGCCGCGAAGGCCGCGTCGCGGTGCCCTGCCGAAGCCGCGATGACGACCGCAGCCTCGCCGATTTCGAGCGGCCCGACCCGGTGGTGGATGGCCAGCGCGTGGAGGACGGGCCATTTTTCAAAAGCAGCCTCCCCGAGCTTTCGCATCTCGCGCAGCGCCATCGGCTCGTAGGCCTCGAAATCAAGGCGAACGACACGGCGGCCCGCCGTCTCGTCGCGCACCGTGCCGATGAAAAGGGCCGTCGCGCCGCTCGACGCGCCCGCCGCAAGACCGGCGCAGGCCGCCGCGTCGAGCGGGCGGGCGGATATTTTGACGTCTAATTTCATCGGTTCAATGTCCTTTGATTGCAGGACTTTACCCGCCGCTGACCGGCGGGATGACGGCCACGTCGTCGCCCTCCGCCAGCACGTCCGACGGCTCGGAGTACGCCTCGTTCACCGCCAAAAGGAAGGATTTGAGCCGCAAAAGCCCCGGAAACCGCTCGCCGAGCGCGTCGCGCAGGTCGGCGGCCGTCGCGCCGTCGGGCAATTCCAGCTCGGTGAGCGGGCCGCCGCACAGGTCGCGGGCGATGCCGAAGTTTCTAACTTTGATGCGCATCGGGCGGGGAGCGGTCGGTCGGTAAAAGGGCCGCTCGGGGGCAAAACTCCGCTTTTTCTCACTTTTGAACCGCCAAACGCCCGACCATGCTTTTCGACAACCACGGCCGACCCATCCAGTACCTGCGCCTCGCGGTCACCGACCGCTGCAACCTGCGGTGCCACTACTGCATGCCCGAGCACGGGCTGGACTGGCTGGGCCGCGCCGAGATTTTGAGCTACGAGGAGATGCTGCGCCTCTGCCGGTTGCTCTGTTCGATGGGCATCAGCAAAATCAGGGTGACGGGCGGCGAGCCGTTCGTCCGCCGCGACCTGATGTTCTTTTTGGAAAAACTGTCCGAAATCGACGGCCTGCGCGAGCTTTCCATCACGACCAACGGGGTCGGCACGGCCCGTTTCGTGCCGCGCTTGGCGGCCATCGGCGTGCGCTCCGTCAACTTGAGCCTCGACACGCTCGACCGCGAGCGGTTCTTTCAAATCACCCGCCGCGACGAGCTGCCCGCCGTGCTCTCGACGCTCGACGCGCTCCTCGCCCACGGCATCGCAGTGAAAATCAACTCGGTCGTCATGCGCGGCCTCAACGACGCGGACATCCTGCCGATGGCCGAGTTGGCCGAACGGCTGCCCGTCGACGTGCGATTCATCGAGGAAATGCCCTTCAACGGCGGCGACCACGAGGCCGCGACCACCCTTTTTTGGGACCACCGGCGCATCCTCGAACGGCTGCGCTCTCGGTGGCCGGGCCTCGAAAGGCTGCCGTCAGAGCCGTTCTCGACCTCTGTCGAACATCAAATCCCGGGCTTTCGGGGGAAAGTCGGCATCATCGCCGCGTGGTCGCGCACGTTCTGCGGGACGTGCAACCGCATCCGGCTGACGCCGCAGGGCGTTTTGAAAACCTGCCTCTACGACAGCGGCGTCCTGCAAATCCGCGACCTCATGCGCGGCGGCGCGACCGACGGGGAACTGGCCGAGGCCCTGCTTTCCGCTTTTCAAAACCGCCCGCGCGACGGCCACGAAGCTGCTGCCCGCCGCGCCGATTCGCCGATTTTGGAGTCGATGGCAAGCATCGGCGGGTGAGGACGGATGACGGGGGCCGCCGCAAATCAGTGCCCCATCATGCCCATGCTGCCGAGGCCGACCATGAAAATGAAGAAGAGCACATAGAAGCCCAGCACGATGGCCAGCAGGATGCCGCACATCTTCCAATAGCGGCGCATGCTGGTCATGCCGGCCTCGAGGGTGGCCTGGTCGTTGGTGTTGATGCCGCGCCGGATGTCGCGCCCGGCGGTGTAGAGCAGCCAGACAAGGTAGCCGAGGATGCCGAGGTAGACGATGAAAAAGACCATCATGGCCGCCCCGCCCATCGCCGCGCCGCCGCCCATGTTGCCGCCCATGCCGCCCATCATGGCCCCCATCATGGAGCCGAAGCCGAGCATGGCGACGGCGGCGAGCGCCAGAAAGACCATCAGCACGATGCTGATGAAGTTCGTCCACTTGGCCGTGCCGAGCAGCGTGTCGGAGAGGCGCGACGTGAAGCGAAGGCCGTTCGGGTCTTGGCCCGTGATGCCCGAGTCGAGGGGTTGATTGAATTCGTCCATTTTGAGAGGAGCTTTTAAGGTGAACAAAATGATTTACGGCCGAAAAGTAGCCACGCTTTCCAGACGGCCAACCATCCGGCCTTCAGTCCAAATTTTTTTGAGAAAAACATGAATTCCACCGCAGAGGCAGCCCGGATCATCGCCGGGCACCGTCCAGATTTCGGGGCCGAAACCGCCCGTTTCACCGAAGCCGGAGGCCGCGTCCTCGCCGAGGACATCCTCGCCGACCGCGCCTTCCCGCCCTTCGACCGGGCGACGATGGACGGCGTGGCCATCCGCTGGGCCGATTTCGAGGCGGGCGGCCGGGTTTTCCCCATTGAGGCGGTGCAGGCGGCCGGGCAGCCTTCCGTCCCCTCTTTCTCAAAAAACTCGTGCGTCGAAATCATGACCGGCGCCCCTTGCCCGCCGGGCGCGGACACGGTCGTCCAGTACGAGTTTCTGAAAATAGAGGAAGGGAGGGCCGAAATCCTCTTCCCTGAAAAGCTGCGGCGCGGCCTCAACATCCACCCCCGCGCCAGCGACCGGCGCGCGGGCGACCGGCTCGTCGTGGCCGGGCGGAGGCTGGGCGCGGCCGAGGTCAGCCTCGCCGCCGCCGTCGGGAAGACCGAGGTTTTGGTGAAAAAATGGCCCCGCGTCGTCGTCGTGTCGAGCGGCGACGAACTGGTCGCGCCCGACGAGACGCCGCTCGATTTTCAAATCCGAAGGTCGAACAGCCACGCCGTCGAGGCCGTCCTCAAATCGCGCGGCATCCCCTGCGAATTGCGGCACATCGCCGACGACGAGGCCGCCGTCCGCCGCGAGCTGGCCGACTGCCTCCAAAACTTCGATGCCGTCATCATCAGCGGCGGCGTGTCGGCGGGCCGGTTCGACCACGTCCCGGCCGCGCTCGAAGGGCTGGGGGTGGAAAGGCTTTTTTACAAAGTCCGGCAGCGACCGGGGAAGCCGTTCTGGTTCGGCCTTTTTGAGAAGAAATCTGCGGTCTTCGCCTTCCCCGGCAACCCCGTCTCGACTTTCATGTGCCTGCACCGCTACTTTTTGCCCTGGCTCGACGGGGCGGTCGGGCTACCCGAGGCAGCGCCGGTCTTCGCCGTTTTGACCGAGGACTTCCTGTTCGAGCCGCCGCTCGACTACTTTTTGCAGGTGAAACTCGCCTTTTCGGAGGACGGCAGGCTCCTCGCCACGCCCGTCGCGGGCAACGGCTCGGGGGACTTCGCCAACCTGCTCGAGGCCGACGCTTTTTTGGAACTGCCCGCCGTCGAACGGTCGGAATTTGCGGCGGGGGAGGTGTTCCGGGCGTGGCCTTATCGGGCTGTTTTTTGACCGCCGCTCACTCCCTCGGGTTGCCGAAAAACGAATAGCCGTAGCTCACCATCCGCTCCTCTCCCGGCCGCAGCGTGACTGCCCAGCGCAAGTCGGTCGTGGCGTTGGGTTCGTAGCTGGTGGGGAGGACGCGCTCGGCCGTCTCCCAACGGTCGCTCGACCGGCCCGCCTTGCCCCGGACGGTGCGGCGGAGGACCAGTTTAACCGCCTTGTCCTTCCGGTTCTTGATGCGGATTTGGCCCTCGGCCTCCACTTGGTCGTACCAATAGCACTTGTCGCAAGAGCGGAAGGTCTTTTCGGAGCGGCCCGTCTCGCGGTCGGCGTGGGTGATTTCGATGTCTGGTGCCTCGGTCAGCTTCATCGACGTGGAGCCGCCGGGCGGTGCGAACCCAAGCTTGTCCTGTGCCACCGGCCGGCCCTCCGCACCGACGACGAACGCCGGGCCGGTCGTGAAGACGAACGGCGAGCCGTTGCTGATTTTCAGCACATGGACGGGCCGCATTGGCTGGCTTTGAAAGGAAAAAACCGGCAGTAGCGCGGTCGCCGCCTGCCAGTCGGGCAGGTTGGCCTCGTAGACGTGCTCGACGGCGACCTCCGTCTGAAAGACTTCGAACAGCGCGTTCTCCCCTTTTTTCAGGGAAAAATCTTTCAGGGAATAGAAGAACAGATCCTCCGCCCGGCCCAGCTCGGCCGCGTCGACGGGCGGCGCGGCGGTCGGCCTCTCCTCCTCGCGATCGAAGCCATTGGACTGGACGGCATTGGAAAACTGGTTGGCGACCTGGAGGCCGACGGCCTGTTGGAAGCTGCCCATTGACGGCCGCTCACCGCTCCCGGCGGACATGAGCGAGAGGAAGTCCGACAGCCTGTTGGCAAACAAGAAGTTCGGCACGCCGGCCACGAAACGCACCTCCGCCCCCTCGATGTCCTCGGCCCGGTTGACGACCTCGGCGGTCAGGCGGAGGCGGGCGCGGTCGTCGCCGAGCAGCTCGACGAGGTAGGTCGGCACCCAGTTCAGCCCGGCTTCGAGGCAGAGCAGGTCGAGCGGCTGCGCCGGTTTTTTGTCCTTGAAATCGACGCGGACGCGCCGCCGGGCCGTGGCCGACTCGACGCGCTGACCATCCGGTTTTTCAAAAAAATCGACGCTGGAAATCGAGCTGACCGGCAGGAAGCGCCACAGCCCGGCCATCGTCCGAAAGGTCAAAAACAGGTTCGGCTCGAGGCGATAAGCCATGCCCGCACCCATCGCCGATCTGTTTTCAGGTTCGCCGATTTCCTCGACGAAGCCTACAACGGCGGTCGTGTCCATGTGGAGGCGGAGGCGCACCTTTTTGCCCATGTTGGCGCGGAGCATCGCCCCGACGTCGCCCGGTGCGGCGACGCGGCTCGCCCGGACGGTGTCGATGAAACACTTCGCCGAGCGCATCTGCCCGCCGGGAGAGGCGAGCCAAAACGTCCCTTCGAGGGCTTCGGGCAGGTCGTCGAGGAAGGCGCGGCCGTCGGTAGTGGGAAGGGCGGCGGCCGTCTTTTGGAAGAAGGCGGTGTTGTTCTTGAAAATGGAGACCGTCCGGGTCTGGAAGCCTTTTTGGGCATGGGCGGCGGCGGCCGAGAGCAAGAGGAGAAGGATGGAAAGGCGCATGGCTTGGCTGTTTTTGGGCCTGAAAATAGGCGGATCCATCTATTTCGAGATGAGCTCGACCAGCGGGCCGTTGCGCTGGTCGAATTGCGGGGGGGGGCTGGCCGGGATTTGAAATTTGGAGGCCGGGTCGGCCGTCGGGCTTTATTTTCCACCCAAAAAACGGCATGGGCAAAAAGAAAATCGAAATCAAAGGGCTGGCCATCGCCATCGAGACCATCGGAAAGGGCGAGTACGTCTCGCTCACCGACCTCGCCCGGCACGGGAGCGGAGAGCCGAAGCACGTCATCATCAACTGGATGCGGTCGAACGCGACGCTCCTCTTTTTGGAGGCGTGGGAGCAGATGCACAACCCGAATTTTAAAGGTGTGGAAATGCACACCTTTTTTCGCGGAAGCGGCGACCAGCGCATCGACGTCTCCCCGCAGCGGTTCATCGCGGCGACCGGGGCCGTCGGCCTCGTCTCGAAGTCGGGCCGGAACGGCGGGACGTGGGCGCACTCCGACATCGCGCTGCAGTTCTGCTACTGGCTGTCGCCGCCTTTTCAGGTCTACTTCGTCAAGGAATTTCAGCGGCTCAAAGAGGAGGAGGCCAAGCGGCTTTCCATCGAGTGGGAAGCGCAGCGCGTGAAAGACCTCCTCGACGAGGCCCGCGTCTGGATGGACTCGATTTTGCCGCCCGAGCGGCGAATCGACGGGCCGGCTTGAAGCGGTGGTGCGGCCTTCCTAAATTTCCTTTGCCCAAAAAAATCCACCCATGCCCATCATCGAGAGCCTCGCCTCCTCCCTCGGCCGCCGCGACGAGGTGCCCAATGTCGAGCTCGCCGCCCGCCTCTCCGAGAGGGGCGACTCGGCGGCAGTGGCCGAGCTGGCCGCCCTTCTCTTCCACAAAAAAGCCGACGTGTCGGGAGACGCCGTCAAAGTCCTCTATGAAATCGGGGCACGGCGGCCGGAGTTGGTCGCGCCGCACGCGACGGCCCTTTTCGACCTGTTGAAAAGCAAGGTCAACCGCCTCGTCTGGGGCGCGATGACGGGTCTCGACGCGGTGGCCGCCGCCGCGCCGCAGGTTGTTTTTGAGCGGTTGGGCGAGGTCATGTCCGCCGCCGAGCGAGGCTCCATCATCGCGAAAGACCGGGCGGTGTGGATTTTCACAAAACTCGCCGTCAACCCGGACTACCGGGGCGACGTGATGCCGCTCCTTTTCGAACTGATGGGAAAGGCGGCCGACGGGCAGTTTCCCAGTTATTGCGAGATGGCGCTGCCGGTGGTCGGCGCGGGCGAACGGACGGAGTTCGCGGCGATGCTGCGCGGGCGGCTGGCGGACTTGCCGAAAGAGAGCCAGCGGAAAAGGGTGGAGAAAGTCCTAAAAAAGCTGGGCTGACGTTCCTAAAAACAGTGGGCCGCGAGGCGAAACCGCTCCGTGGCCCGCTGCTTTTTTAGAAAACTCACCGCACGAGGTTGAACGAAAACCCCGCGAACCACCCCCGTTCGTAACGGCTGCGCGTGGGCAGCTCGCCCGCCACGTTGAGGTCGAAGGCATCGCCGACTGCGTAGCCCTTTGCCAGTTTGCGCACCGGGCCGAGCATCAGGCCGCCCGTCAGCGAGAGCCGCTGGCCGCTGCCGAAGAACAGGCTCGGCCCAAAGAAAAAGTGCGGCATCTGCACCGATCCGCCGCCCAGCGGGATGCCCACGCCGAACGAGCCGCCGATGGCCATCCGCCCTTTTTTCCTCGGGTAGATGTGTGCGAACGAGGCCAGCAGCGGCGTGAACGGGCTGTCCTCCTCCGCGACGATGGCGCCGTTCCTGACCGAAAAATCCTCCGATGCGCCGCCGAAGCCGCCGAACGCCAGCCCCAGGCCCGACGTGAAGCGCATCCCGCCCGCCGTCTCGAAGCGGATGGTCTTCGTCTTGCCGGATGGGCCGCTGCTGGTCGCCGCCGCCTTGCCCATCGAGTCGATGGGCGTGAACGTGGTCGAAAGGATGGTCGTCTCGGCCTCGAGGTTGACGACGGTTTCATAGGTGAAGCTCTGGCTGGCCAGCTCGCGCAGCCGCACCTGCATCGCCACGACTTCGGCCAATGTCATGCCTGCAGAAGCCGGGTCGGCCCGCTCGGCGGCGAGGAAGCGGGTGGCCTGTTTTTGGAAGTCCGAGTTCCTTTTGCCCAGAGCCGTGAGGTCGGCCGTGAATTTCTCGAAGGCCTCCATCCGCAGGTCGAGGTTGGCCATCTGCCGCGCGGTGATGTCCATCGAGGCGGATTTTTGGGCATATTCCTTTTGCAGACTCTCGAATTCGCCCAAAAGCTGCGCCCGCCGCGCCGCCCGGCTCTGCCACGCGAAGGCGTCGCGCACCTCCAGTTCGGCCACGCTCTTGCCGGGGTAAATCAGGCTGGCGTACTCCATCCCCATCTTTTTAATGAGGGACGGGCGCAGGTCAGGCCTGTGGGCCACGTCCTCGAAAAAGGGGGCCGCCATCTGCGCGGCGATGGACGAGAGCCGCGCCTCCTCCAGCTCGCCGACGACCTGCTGCATCTCCGTCTGGATGCGGGCGAGGTCGGCCAGTTGGGCCTGCACGGCGGGCAGGTCGAGGTCGGAGCGGCTCTGCTCTTTTGAAAAAAGGTCGTTGAGCCTGAAGCTGGCCGCGCCGAGCGAAAGCAGCGGCTTGTCCATGAAGGCGAGCGGGTGCTTCGACGTGTCGCCGCCCGTGAGGAAGGCGCTGACGCCCGGCATCGTGCCCATCATGCCCGGCATGAGCATAGCCAGCGGGCTGGCCCCGGCGAAGCCGTCGGTCGGCGAGAGGGCCGACGGGTCGGTCTCCGTGACGACCTCCGAAGAGGCGGTGAACAGGTACGGGTTGAACTCCGTGAAATGCACGACGACGCGGTCGCCCCGGCGAAGGCGCGGCTTTTTGACCGCTTTCCCGTCGCGCTGGAAGGTTAGGCTGTCGTCGAACAGGTCGTAAAAGGCGTGGACCTCCTGCGCGGACAGCGCGGCCGTGAGGAGGAGGAAGGCGATGGTTGGCAGTAGTGACCTCATTTTGATGTGGATGTTTGATGGTTTGAGGGGAGGAGTTTTTGAGGTTTTTTTTGATTGATGACTGTTGGGGTGAATCGTCCGAAAATCCTTCCATCCTCCTCCCCCCTCAACAATCATCAATCAAAGAACCTTCCTCAATCAATGATAAATGTGGCCGAGGAGACATTGACGCTCCCGCTCGCCAGGTTCATCGTCTTCCCTCCCCGGCTCTGGATTGCTGGCCCGCCGTAGGTCTCGCCGAACAGCCGCTCGAATGGGCTTTGCGCCGACTTAGTCCCCGCCCCGCGCGAGGCGGCGATGGGCCGAAGGTCGATGGGTTCCTGCGTGGCGATGAGCTTGAAGACCTCCGTCCCCGACGGCGGCGAAATGGCGAACCGCTGGCCGATCTCGATCCCCGCCTCGCCCGGTTGGATGGAAAACTCCTCAGGCGAGCGCGTCTCGTCGGGGATCAGGACGTTGATTTTGTTGTCCGGCTGGATGTCGAGAAGGGTGAAAAAGACCTTCCGCGTCCCCCGGTTCGTCAGCCGGATTTTCAGGACGTCGCCGTCCTTGACGTGGAAGTTCCCCGCCTCGTCGAGATTTCGGGAGGTCGGCAGAGAGGTCTCCTTTCCGGTTCTTTGATCCAAAAGGATGGGGAAAATCTCCATCGACACGTCGGCCGATGCGTCCCGCGCGTCCATCTGGCGGAGGAACTTGCCCTGCACGAAGCCGAGGATTCTTTTCACCATCGCGTCGGCCATGCGCTCCGGGCTGCCGCCGAACTGGTCGAGCATCATGTCCTGCGCGCTCCACATTTCGACGGTCGAGCCTTTTTCCAAAATGGAAATCTCGGGTTGCGGCCCGTCGATTTGGATGATGGGGAAGGCCTGCGCTTTTTCGAGGAAGGCCTGCCGGACGGCCGCGTTCTGGTTGAGATTGACCGAAACGGAGATTCGGAGGGAGCCGAAGTTCTGCTCCGTGACGTATGCCCAAGCCGAGCGGGCCTCCGCCTCGTCGAGCTGCCGGTCGAGTTCGAGGAAGGCCTCGAAGGGCCGCGCCCCGTTGACGGTGCCGGTGGCCAGCGGCCGGGCGGTCGCAGGGTCGCGCGTTTCGGGCGGGAAGAGGCCGATTTTGCTCCCCTCGCCGAGGCCCGCGATGGAACCGGCGTTGATGACCACCGAGGCGGGGTCGTTCCAGCGGGTGACGCGGAAGAACTGCGCCACCGGCCGCATCCGGCCGCCGAAAATCTCTTGGTCGAGCGTCCCCTCGGCCTGCGGCTGCTGGCGCGGGGCGATGGCCGACATCTCGATTTTCACCTTTTCAAAGAGGCCGCGATAGGTCTCGTCCGGCCGAGCCGAGGAGAAGATTTTGGCCAATGAAAAGGTCAGGGAGCCGATGCCGCGCCCCTTATCGTCGCGTGTTTCAAAGTTCAACTGGTTCTGCGCGGAGCCGAAAAACGCGGCCATCGGGGCCAGCTCGACGCTTTTCGCCCCCGACAAAACAGGGTCGTATGCCGTCTGTTTGGTCATCCGCGAGGAGGCCGCCGCTATCTGCTCGGGGCTGGCCATGATGACGTCGGTGCCGCGCGCCACGTCCATGCCGCGCGTCCCGGTGCCGGAGTGGCAAGCGTCGAGGACGACGACGAGGTTGCCCCTCGGGCCGATGCGCCGCCGGGCCTCGGTGAGGAGGCCGGAAAGCTCGTCGTCTCGGATGAGCTTCTGCCCCTCGTTCACCCCGGCCTCGAACTTCATCGGAGAATCATAGGGGACGATGGCCTCGTCGAAGCCGTCGAGTTCGTCGCCGTCGGGTTCGTCGATGACCTGCTGGCCGTGCCCTGAAAATTGGAAATAGGCCACGTCGCCCGGCCGCAGCTTGTCCAAAAAGTCGTGGCGGAAGGCGTTGAGGATGCCGTCTCGGGTGGCGGCCGCGTCGCTCAAAGTGGCGATGTCGGCGGCGGGCACGCCCCGGTTTTGCAGCGACTGGCTGATGACGTCGAGGTCGTTGGAGGAGCTGATCTTCTTCCAGCCGCCCTCGGCCGGGTAGTCGCCGATGCCGATGAGCAGGGCGTGGAAACCGGCCTGCGCCGTGCTTTTTTCCATCAAGAAAAACAGCGCGGCGGCGGCGAGAGGGAGCGAGAGGAGCCTTTTCATTGGTCGGAAGATTTGACGACTTGCATCGGCTGGCGGCGGGCAGGTTATCAGTGCTCAGTGCACCGAAACTGGAGGCCCGGGACAAAACATTTTCGAGCGAAAGAACACAAGATTTGCGCGAAAGGAAGAAAACCCCGAGTGCCTGATAATCTTTGGCCATCCAACTGATTGAATAAAAAATGGACAGCAAGCCCGCCCATTTGACCGACGAGCAGCTCGTCGAACAGCTCCGACGGGGCGACGACGCGGCCTTCGAGGCGGTCTACCGGCAGTACTTCCGAATGACGGCCGGGCAGGTCGCCCAGTTCGGCCGCGCCGACATCATGCCCGAGGACGTGTTCCAGGAGGCCGTTGTTGTGCTCGCCCGGATGGTCAGGCGCGACGGCTTCCAGCTCACTTCGAAGCTCTCGACGCTCCTGTTCGGCATCTCCCGAAACGTGCTCTTGCAGAAGTCGGGCCGCCGCTCGGAGATACTCGTCGAGGACGCGAAGCTCCTCCGCCCGGGGGCCGCGACCGCCGCCGATGCCGACGACGACGAAAAAGAGGCCGCCGCCGAGCGAGAGGCCATGCTCGACGCCATCGAGGCGGGCATGGGCCTGTTGGCCGACGACTGCCGCGACCTGTTGAACTACTCCTTTTTCGAGAAGCTCCCGCAGGTCGAGATAGCGGCGAGGATGGGGTACGCGGAGGCTTTTGTGAAAGTGAAGAAATTCCGGTGCCTCGAATACCTGCGAAAGAAGGTAAAGGCTTCGCTCGGCATCACCGACTGACCCGGAGCCAACCAGAAACTTGAAGAATAAAATGGACGACAACGCCTTCCACGACATCCACGACTACCTCGCCGACCAAATGGACGCGGGCCGAAAAGCTGCCTTTGAGGCATCGCTCGAGGCTGACCCGGCCCTGCGCAGTGCCCTCCAGACGGAGGCCCGTCTCCTCTCGGGGATGGAGGAACTCGGCGACCGCCGCATCCGCCAGCAGGTCGGTGAGGCGCATGAAAAACTCCGAAAAGAGGGCTTTTTCGACCAAGAAAACCCCCAATCGACCACAGAAGCCCCCGTTGTTCAACTTAAAAAATTCACCGCAATGAAACGCATCGTCAGCATCGCAGCGGCCGCCGTGGCCCTGTTCGGCCTCTTCTGGTTCTTCAACCACAAACAGGCGGCCGCCGACCCGAAGGAACTCTACGCCAAAAACTTCAAGCTCGACACCGAGCGCGCCCGCAACATCGCCCGCTCGCTCGAAAGCCACGGGCTGGCCGCCGCGCCCGGCTCGGGCGACACCGTCCGCACGGCCCTCGCCAGCTTCGAGGCGGGCGACTGCGAAAAGGCCATCGCCCTCCTCGACCCCGTCGTGAAGGAGCACCCGCAGAACGACACGGCCCGCTTCTACCTCGCCTACTCGCACATGAGCCGTGAGCGCTACGCCCGCGCCATCGAGCTGTTCCAGCCCATCTCGCTCGACGACAACAGCACCTTCCGCAACGATGCCATCTGGAACCTCGGCCTCTGCCTCCTGCGCGCCGACGGCCAAAAGGAGGAGGCCTGCAAGCGCTTCCAGAGCCTCGCCGACGACCAGTCGAACCCCAAGCGCGGGCAGGCGCAGGCGATTTGCCAGATGCTGTGCGGCAAGTGATGTTTGATGTTTTGAGGGGCTGATGTGGGAGGTTTTTTGATTGACGATTGATGAATGCCGAATGATGGTGTGGGCGCGGCAACGTTCGGCATTCATCAATCGTCAACCAAAAAAACCTCCTCTCCCCTCGCCAATCCCCCCCCTCCCGCCATCTTCTTTCCCGTGAATCATGCTGACAAGAAATCTCCTCCTCCCCGCCCTTCTCGCGGCGGGCTGGGCGGTCGCTGACGCGCAGGTGCCGCCGGTCGTGCAAGGTGTGTTCGACCGGCTCTTCACCGTCAACGGCGTGACCCGTGTCAAGAAGCCCGCGCTGAAAATGACCGCCGAGAACGCGAAGGTCGCCGCCTACTACCCGGCCAAGAACACCGTCATTCTCGACGAAAAAGCATGGCAGGCCTGCCGCTCGCTCGGCCGCGACTCGCTCGCCGCGCTGGCCTTCATCTTCGGCCACGAGCTGGCGCACGCCTTCCAGTCGAGCATCCGCGACGGCCGGGTAAAGACGAACTTCCTCGCCTACGACAAAAACTTCTCGGCCGACGTGCGCACCGAGCGGACGGCCGACGTGCAGGGCGTCTTCAACGCGTGGCTGGCGGGGTACGACGTGGCCTCGGCCATGCCGACCATTTTGGACAAAATCTACGACGACTACGGCCTCCGCGACCGCTGGCTGCCCGGCTACCCGACCATAGAGGAGCGGCAGAAAAGCTGCGCCGAGGTGCGCAAACAGGCCACCGACCTGCTCGACCTGTTCGAGGCGGCCAACGTCCTCGTCGCCATCGGCAAGCCGGGACTGGCCATGACCTCTTATGAAAAAGTCCTCGAAATGTACCAGGGCCGCGAGGTCTTGAACAACCTCGGGCTGGCCGCCTGCCTCGCCGCGCAGGAGTTTTGGGTGCCGGATGCCGACAAGTTCGTCTACCCCCTCGAGGCCGACTGGTCGGGCAAGCTGGCGCAGGCCGCCTCTCGCGGCGAGCAGTTCGGCGGCGGTGACCCGCTCCTCGCGCCCCTCCGCCGGGCGATGCTCGAGCGGGCGGACGAGGCCTTTTCCGAGGCGATGCGCACCGACCCCGGCTATCTGACGGCGGCCATCAACCGGACCTCGGTCTTCTGCATGATGGGGAAACCGGCAGAGGCGTTGGCCTTTTTCGACAAGAACGTGCGCCCCGCCATCAACAAAAAGAAGATGAAATACAGCCCCGAGCGGCAGATGGCGCAGGTCGCGGAGGCCATCGCGCTGTCGATGCTGCCCGGTCGGATGGCCGACGCAACGAGCCTTTTGCAGTCGGTCGCGGCGACGGGGCTGCCCGTCCCGGCACTCTACGCGCAGCTCAACTTCGACCGGCTGACCGGCCAAACGAGCGCGACCGAGCAAGGGAAACCCGATTATGAGCTGCCCGAACAGTTCAAAAAGATGGCAGAGACCCTCCGCCTCGGCGGCTCCGACGGCATGGAAAAGATGGCCGTCAAAGAGTCGGACGGCCTCTTTCTTTCAAAAAAGAAGGGCGTAGATTCCGGCACCTTCGTCTTCAGCGGCCCGCAGGGGAACCTCGTCTCCCTGCTGCGGATGCAGAACCGGGCGGCCCGCTCGCTGTCGCTGCTCAAGCCCGGCGAGCGGTTCGAACCGACGGCCTATCGCAACATCGTCGCGGCGCGGGGCGGCTTCATCGTCCGCTCGGAGCGCGACCGCCTCGCCGTGCGGACGGACGCCGAAGGGCGGGTCTTGGAAATGGTGAAGTACATTTTGCACTGACGGGCTGATAACCCAGCAACAGGCGGCTGATAAATGGCCAGACCGGCGAAAAACACCGGTTTTGAAACTCGACCATTTTTCACGCTCAAATCTTTCTCGACATGAAACGTCTGACTGCCGCCGCCGCCCTGTTGGCCCTCATCCTGACCAACTGCAAAAAAGAGGAAACCTTCCTCGCCGTCCCCGAGACCCGCCCTGCCGAGCCGATTGAGGTGACCTATCGCGACACCCCCAGGCCGACGGTGACCGCCATCGCCTTTGAAAAAGAGGCCGAAGCGACCCTCGAAATCCGCACCGCCACCTGTTTCGCGGGCGGCACGACCCTTGAAGTCGCCCTGCCGGGCCTCGACCCCGACCGATTCGATTCGCGCCGCTTCACCATCGAGTGGGCCGTCGACGGCGAGCGGGCGGGCGACGGGCCGCGCCTCGAATGCGCCGAGGGCAAACAGGCCGAGGTGACCGTGACGGTCGCGGCGACCGGCGAGCTGCTCCGCGCGACTGCCGACCTCGAAGCTGGCAGCGACCGCTGATGAAAATAGCTTTTTTTGATTCGTTCCGTGTTGTTCGACACCACCCTGTCGGGCCAGCCTTTGACGAAGGCTGGCCCGTTTTTGTCTCGCCCAAAAAACCAAAACTCCCGATCCAATCACGGAGAGACGACAAACCGCCCCGTCAACCGGGCCGCGCCCGCCTGCTCGATGAGCATCTGGTAGACCCCCGGCGGCCAGCCGCTGACATCCCAATCGAGTTTTTCGTTTGAAAGCGCGTCGAAAAAGCGCGTCGCCACGGCTTGCCCGACGGCGTTTGAAACGGTGACCGTCGCGGGGCCTCCATTGAAACGCATCATTGCGCTCGCAAGCCGCCCGCCCGCAACTGGATTCGGGAAGAAAACCAGTTCTGGCCACCCGTCGCCCATTTCCGCGCTGGCGACGGGCGAAAACGTGGCCCTCGCATCAAAATCGAATTGCCGAAGGCGGTAATAGTTGATTCCCGAAAAGGGGTTTGCATCGAAGAAGAGGTAGTCGTGCCGCTCGGTTGTCGTCCCCTGCCCGGCGAGAAAGCCTATTTTTTCGAAAGAAAGGCCGTCTGGGCTTCGCTCGACATCGAAACCGAGGTTGCCGTTTTCGGAGAAGGTCTGCCAGTCGAGGCGAACCCTTTCCCCGTCCTTTTTCGCCGTGAACGCGCCGAGTTCGACGGGCAGCGCGAGGGCATAGACCAGCCGCACCTCCGTCGGGGTGTAGACGACCGACCAGTTCGGCGGCAGGTCGGTCGAGGTGAACTCGCCAGTGAGCGAGGCGGTGGTCAAAAGCGAGATTTGGTCGCCGGAGGAGAAGACCGCGTTGTTGACGGTGACCACTTTCAGGCTCGCGCCGGGGCTGATGGTCGCCGCGCCGCCGACCTCTATTTTGTCGTGCTGGTCGCAAGGCTCGAGGCCGCCGACCTCCATCAAGAGGTTCCCTTCATCGACAAAATCCTCCGTGAAAAGCAGGCAGCCCGGCGAGTTGCCCGGCGCGATGACGCCGGTTGAGGTGTTCGTGGCGAGCGGCGCGTCGACCTCGCCCGAGCCTCTGAACGTCCCGCTTTGCACGAGCGGCGAGGCTAAGATCGTGATGGTGCCGTTGTTGGTGATGGTGCCGCTGTTGCGCGTCGGGCGGTTGCTGGTGATGATTGCCCCTGAGTTGTTGACGATGATGGAATAGTTGTCGAGGCCGTAGACCCCCGTGCTGGCCTGCGTGCCTATCTGGATGACGGCCGAGTTGGTCGTCGTGCCCGAGGCGTTTCGGAACGCCCGCTGGGCGAAGCGGTCGATTTGGATGACGCCGCCGCTGTTGTTCTTGAAGTTGCCCTCGTTGTCGACGCCGAAGCTGCCGGGGCTGGCCACGCTGCCGATTCTGACGGCACCCGAGTTGATGAAGGGGTGGTTGAAATCGTAGGTGTAAAGCCCCGTGTACGCCGAGCGGTCGATTTCGAGGCTGCCGGTGTTCGTGAAGTCCCAAAAACAGCGCAGGCCGTAGGTGCCGCAGGTCGTGCCGTCGAGGCTGCCGATTTTGATGCTGCCGTTGTTGGTGAACGGCTTGTAGGTCTCCAGCCCGGTCTCCGTCGAGCGGTCGATGAATATTTGGCCGGTCGAGGTGTTCGTGAAAATCGCGTCGCTGAACAGGCCGAAATGCCCCGTGCTGGCCGTCGCCCCGATACGCAGCGTGGCCGAGTTGGTGAACGTCCCGGCGTGGTTGTAGACCCCGGTGATGGTGGCGCGGTCGATGGTGATTTGGCCGTTTCCGAGATTGTTGAAAGCCCCCTCGTTGAAGACGCCGTAGGAGCCGACGGCCACCGTCTGGCCGATGTTGAGGATTCCGCTGTTGTTGACCGTCCCTTTGTTGTAAAGAGCCTGCTCGGGGCTGCCGTCGAGGGTCAGGCTGCCGGGCGCGTTGATGGTCAGCACGGCCCCGGACAGCACTTTCACCGACCGCGCCGCGGCCGTGGACTTGATGACAGGCTTGTTCGCCGTGTTCGGGATGGTCGCGTCGTCGCCGGGGCCGGGCGCGCCGAGGGGCGACCAATTGCAGCCAGCCGCCCAGTCGGTGCTCGTCGCGCCGGTCCAGGTGTGGGGCCCGGGGGTGGCGGGCAGCGCGACCTGCGACTCGAGCGCGCCCATGTCGATGGCCTGGCCGCCGGGGTTCGCGTCGAACTTCCGGTTTTGGTTGGCGAGGTCGAAACTGGTCGGGTTCGACGCGTCGTTGCCCGCGTCGACAACGGGCGAGCATTGCTGCGGCGTGAAATCGGCCGAGCTGGTGAAAAGCGGGTCCGAGTCGATGTTCGAGCCGCCGTTCGAGCCGAACTGGCTGTTCCAAGCCCCGCTGCCGCCGCTTCCCTGCACATCCGAATACGAGACGGTGACGCTCCCTGCCGTGATGGCGGCGAAGCGGTTGGCGGCCACCCCACCGGTGGTGGTCGTGTTGCCCCAGACGACGCAGTTCTGCATCGAGCCGACAATGTTCGTGAAGACCCACGACGGGAAGGGCGCGACGGTCGGCGCGACGGCGCCGCAAAGGTTGCCCGCGATGGTGCAGTTGATGAAGGCAAAGCTGCCGCCTGCCTGCAGGCAGACAACGCCGGTGTTCGTCGTGGAGGTCGTCGTGTTGCCCGCGATGAGGCAATTGTAAAAGGTGCAGTTCAACCCGGAGAGACCCACGATGGCGGCGCAGGACTGCGCGGTGTTTCCCGAAAAGGAGCAGTTCGTCACCGTCATCGAGCCGTTGCCTATCGTGTAGATCCCTCCCCCGTCTTCCGAGGCGTTGTTGCCGGTGAACTTGCAGTTGTTCAGCGTCGGAAAGACACCGTTGTTGAGCATTCCCCCGCCGGACTTGTGGATGCCGAGCGACGGGTGGTTGGCGTTGCCGCCGGTGATGGTGAAGCCGTCGAGGACGGCCGTCGAGTTCACGCCGTTGGCGTTGTTGAGGACGACGTGGTAGGCGTTGTCCGCGCTCCCCGCGCCGCCGATGTCGCCCGAGAGGACGGTCGGGAAGGCCAGCCAGTCGCGGTCGGCGAGCATTGGGTTTCCCGTCGCGGGGAAGCCGCCAAGGATTTCCACGCCGTTTTTCATGACGAAGGAAATCGTCCGGTCGGTCGTCGTCGTCGGTTTGTAGGTGCCTGCGGCGACCCAGATTTTGTCGCCCGACGAGGCGTTGTCAATGACGGTTTTGAGGTTTCCCGCCGCGTCTGTCCATGAGGTCCCGGCCCCGGTGCCGCCCTGCTTGACGTAAATGGTCGCGGCAAAAGCATCGGTGGCGAGGAGGGTGAGGAGGAGGGCGAGGGTGCGCGTTTTTTTCATTTTCAGAAAAATGGTGGGTGAACTAAGGAGTCGACGGCTCCCCCTTGGGGGGGCTGGAGACCGTCGATTAATTCAAGACCAAGGCCCTGCGGAACGCCTCCCGCGCCGTCTGGGCTTCGAGCCGATAGATGCCCGGAGCCATGCCCTTTGTTTCGATGAACCCCGCCCCGGCCGCCAGTTCTCTTTGCAAGACAAGCCGCCCAGCCGCGTCGAACAGGCACAGCCCAATCGGTTCGTCCGGTTCGACCTGGGAGAAGGTCAAATTCACCCGCTCACCAGTGGTTACCGGGTTCGGAAAGGTTTCAAAACCGTGCCCGCGCCCCATTTCGACGCTAACGACAGGGGAAAGCCCGCTTTCTCCGTTGAAATCAACTTGCCGCAGGCGGTAGAAGCCCCTCCCGGAAAGCGGTTTCTTATCGAAAAACAGATAGCTGTGCTCTTCGACCGTCGTGCCGTGCCCGGCGGCGAAGCCTATTTTTTCAAAATCGACCCCGTCCGCGCTGCGCTCCACGTCGAAGCCCCGGTTGTCGGATTCCGAAAAGGTTGTCCAATCGAGCCGGGCGTTGAGGCCAGCCGGTCTTGCCGTGAAACGAGCCAGCTCGATGGGCAGCACCGCGCCGTAGCTCAAGATGACGGCCGTCGGCGTGTAGTTGACGAACCAGTTCGGTGGCAGGCTGACGGTGGCGAAGGTGCCCGTGCGCGAGGTCGCCGAGAGGACGGTGACGGCGTTGCCGTTGGTGAAGCTCGGGTTCCCGACGAGCGTCGCGTCGAGCGTCGAGCCGTTTATGTCGGCCGTGCCGGTCACGTTGATTTTGTCGTGCTGCGTGCAGGCCGAGAGGCCGCCTATCTCGATGTTGATGGTCGAGAGGGAGGTCAGTCCGCTCGAAAAGGCGAGGCAGCCCGCTGAGTTGCCGGGGGCGATGGAGGCGGTCGATTCGTTCAAAAAGGGCACACCCGAAAAGGTGCCGGTCCCCTTGAACGCCCCGTTTTGGTTGGATGCGGTGCCGTTGGCAGCGGTGATGGTGCCGTTGTTTATGAAGGTGTCCTCGTTCTTCAGGCAGAGGTTCGCCACGTTGACCGTCGCGCCGATGCTGATGGCGGCCGAGTTGGTGAACGTGCCGAGGTTGTTCCAGAGGGCTGCCTCGAGCGAGCGGTTGAGGTTGATGGTGCCGCCGGTGCTGTTGTTGAAGGCGCCCTGGTTGTGCAGCCCGTACTGGCCGATGGCACTGGAGACGCCGATGTTGATGGTCGCCGCGTTGGTGAAGGTGCCGCTGTTGTAGAGCGCGGCGAGCGACGAGCGGTTGATGTTGAGGGTCGAGTTGTTCGTGAAGTTGGCGTCGTTCCAAAGCCCCGTCGGCCCGACGCTGCCCGAGGCCGCTCCGATGTTGAGGGTCGAGTTGTTCGTGAAGGTGCCGGAGGTGTTCAAGAGGGCCTTGTCGCCCGTCTTGCTGATGGCGAGGGTGCCGCCGTTGTGGTTGAACAGGTTTCGGTTCTCCACGCCGATGCCGCCGGTGATGGCGCTGTTGCCGATGGTGATGCCGCCCGCGTTGGTGAACGTGCCGCTGATGTCGTTCGTCAGGGCGCCGTCGGCGGTGCGGTTGATGGTGATGGTGCCGCTCGCCGAGTTCGAAAAG
Organism: Saprospiraceae bacterium; assembly: GCA_044227705.1. Taxonomy (GTDB): domain Bacteria; phylum Bacteroidota; class Bacteroidia; order Chitinophagales; family Saprospiraceae; genus JANOQP01. The sequence continues at coordinate 37,828 of JBGAWE010000003.1, read as the reverse complement.
ACCGCCTCGTTGATGATGCCGTTCGACCCGATGCTCGCCGCCGACCCGAGGGCGATGCTCCCCGAGTTGGTGAACGAGCCGCCGCTGACCCAGAGGGCGATGGCCGTCGTCCGGTCGACGGCGATGCTCGCCCCCGTGTTGTTGGTGAAAGTCGCCGCGTTCGCCAAGCCATACTCTCCCGAGGCCGAGGCGCTCCCGATGACCAAGCTGCCGCTGTTGCCGACAGTCCCTTCGTTGAAAAAGGCGATGGACAGACCGCTGGCCGAGGAGCTGCCGTTGATGGTCAAACTCGTCGCCGCGTTGATGGTCAGCGACGCACCCGCCTGAACCCAGACCGACTTTGCCACGGCCGCCGCCGAGATGACGGGGTCGTTCGCCTCGTTCGGGATTTCGACGTCGTCCGCAGCGGTCGGCGCCTCGCCGTCGAGCCAGTTGTCGGGGTCGGCCCAGTCGGTCGAGACGGCGCCAGTCCAGATGTTTACGACTAGGACGCAGTTTTCGGAAAGTACTGTTTTGGGAGTGTTTTTATCTGAAAACCCCAGCAAATCGAGCGGCGAGGCCAAAAGGCAGAGTGCCCCGAGGAGGGAAATCGCGTTGTTTTTCATGATGAACAAAAGGTTGGAATTGAACAAAGGAGGTTCGAGCATCGGCTCTCGGGGGCTTGCGGTCGGCAAAGGCGCGGCAGCCGCGCGACTTCTGTTTTTTAAAAACAGAGGCCGCGCGGACTGCCGCTTAACAACCTTTGTTCGACTTGACTGGGCGGGCGTGGCCGCCCGGATTCCATTTCATTTGAGCGGTCGCGGTCACTGCAAAACCACCTTCCGAACCATCGCCCCCGAAGCCGTCTGGAGCCTCACGAAGTAGACCCCGGCCGCCAACCGCTCGGTCGATGCGGGCCAGACGACGCGGTTGGCGCCCCGCGAGGCCTGCGACCGCAGGTCGGCGACGGTGCGACCGTCCACATCGGTGATGGTCAACGAGACCTCCTCGGCCTCGGGCATCGAGAAGAGGAAGGAAGTCTCGCCGTGGAACGGGTTTGGCACCACCTCGAACGAACGCACGGGCGACCAGTCCTCGACCGAGGCCCCCGTCGATTTCAGTCCGAACGGCAGCGGCCCCGCCAGCGACCCGTCGATGGCGTTGGCCTCGAATGGGAACGACTCGGCGAGGTCGGCGACTTGCCCCGTCGCGCTGTCGAACAGCTTGAAGGTCAATAGCTCGCCGCTCGTGTTCGCGTAGGTCGTCAGGAAGAAGAGGTGTGCGTGGAGCGACTCGACATAGATCGCCGTCGACGCGCCCCGGCACTCCGAGCCGACAAAGGCCCCGATTTCCATCGTGCCGGTCGTGGCGTTCGAGCCGTCGATTTGCAGCATTCCGATGATGGTCGCGTTCGCCTCGAACTGCGCCGCATCGACCGTCCAGAAGCTGGAGATGGCCGGTTCGCCGCCCCGGTCCTCGCCCTCGCCGTCTTGCAGGCTGGGCGGGTAGGTGAGCGTTCCGCCCGTGGCGAGCTTCATCTGGTAGCCTTTCAGCGGGGAGAGCTTGGTCAGGTTTCCGACCCAGCCGCTCGTCGCGTTGAGGTATTGGGCGAAGCTCGTCTGCCCTTTGATGATGTCGCCTGGGCTGCCGGTGATGGAGGCGAGGGCCGTGTTGATGGGCAGCGAATAGCTCGGCGGGTAGCCGATCCAGTTCCACCCGGTCACGACGGTGATGGGGAAACTGGCGGCCGTGAGCGGGTTGCCCGTGATTTTCAGCGTGTTGGCCTGCGCCGCCTGATAGAGGTAGAGCGAGCGGTTGTTCATCGTCGAGAGGGTGCCGACCCATGCGCTGCCCGCCGCGTCGTAGGTGGCGGTCTTGGTCTGGTCTTTCACCAAATCACCAACTGGGGACGGAAGGTTGTTCAGCACGTTCGTCGTCGAGGGCGTGGCCGGGAGCGAGAGGTTCAGCGAAATCCAGTTCCACCCCTTCGTCAGCGGGACCTCGCGCATGATGGTGCTCGCGTTGACCATCGTGGTCGGGTTCGAGGCCATGCCAACGGTGCTGTTCGAGACGAAGGTCGCCGCCAGCGTCCCCGGATAGCGGAGGCATTCCGAGGCGTCGAACATCTCGAAAACAAGTGCCTTATTGGCGTCGGCGGCCTCGCCGTAGACGGTCAGGAAGGCCACCCACCAGTTCATCTGCGGGACAAACTGGCATTTCGCCATGCCGCGCAGCTGCCCCCCGATGAACACCGCGACCATGTCCTCCGGGTCGGAGGAGAAGGTGCCGTTGAATTTCAACCGAACGACCATGTTCATCGTCAGTTGGTAGCCCGACGGGTTGACCGACCAGTTCGGCGGGCGGCAGAGGACGCGCGCGCCGAGCTTCAAATTCTCGTCGCCGCCCATGAAGAAGGGGTTGATGCCGGTGACGGTGTGCAGTGTGATGTCGTCCGACCAGTTGCCGATGGCGAGGGTGGAATCGACCATGAACTGGATTTCCTTCACCTCGTCGGGGGCCAGCGTTCCCGTCGTCGGCGTGACCTGCGCCCATGGCGGGATGTTCTGGATGGTGAACGGCACGGGGTAGCCGCCCCGGTTCACGATTTTGGCGGAGAGGAACTTCTGCTCGTCCGGGTATTTCGTCGCCCCGACGGAGTCGGTCAGCCAGGCCAGCTCGTTGCGGTCGACGTAGAACTCCCATTGCTCGTAGACGAGGTTGTTGCCGACCAAATCCTCGATGTCGTGCAGCTCGGCGCGGAGGACGAGGTTCTCGACAAAGGCGTTCTGCTGCGTCGGGCGGAGGATGATCTTGTTGTCCTTGCAGGTTATCTCGATGTCGATGGGCAGGCCGGTCGTCGTGTTGATGAGCTTCACGTTGTCGATGGCGTTGAGCTTCGAGCAGGCGATGTCCTTGTTGAACGAGAAGGAGATTTCGTCGCCCACGTTCAGCACGCCGTCCGACGGCTCGGGCGTTCCGATGAGGCTGGGCGGCTGCCGGTCGATGCGGCCTTTTATTATCTGGGAATAGCCGGGCCGGTCGGCCACGTTGCCCGAGCAGATGGAGACGGCGCGGATTTCATACGGCCCGTCGGCGAGGCCCTCCGTGTCCCAAAAATATTGGGTGAATATGCCGCCGAGGCTGTCGCGCACGATGGCCCCCGTCGGGTCCTGGTCGGGGTTTCCGCCGGCGGCTGGGCCGACGATGTTTATCCAAGCCCCGTTGCCGTCCGACCTTCGGTATTGCACCCTGATCTTCTCGAAATCGGTGTTCGCCTTGTCATATCCGCTGACGGTGATGCGGCGGACGTTGTCGTTGAGCGTCGGCGGCGTGAGCGGGTCGGGCCAGACGACCCAGTTCTGCTCCGGCACGTTGATGGCGACCTCCGAGCAGGGCTTGATGAAGTGCGCGGAGATGTACTGGGCGGAGTAGAGGATTTTGTCGTCGTCGGGCAGGATGCCCAGCTCGTTGGCCCGGATGTCCTCGCAGAGGGAGTAGAAGACGACCTCGAGCGAGTCGTACTCGTACTCGATCGGCCCCCTTTCGAGCGTCACGGTGATGGGGACGACAGTGCCCCAGGGGATGGCGTACATAACCGGCACGTCGCATGGCGCGCCGTTGATTTTGATTTTCGCGCCGTGCGCGTTGCTCTCCGGCCCGGCGGTGAAGGCGAAGGTCCACGTCTCGTTCGTCTCCGACTCGTTGCCGAGGTTGAAAAGGAAGACGGCTGGCTGGTCGGCCGGCACGTCGAGCTGGACGGGGCCGCTGCCGTCGCGGAACTCCATGGAATTGCCCTCTCGGTGCGCGGTGTTCGGCTCCCAGGGACAGGAGCTTTGGCCGGTCTTCGTGCGGAAGATGGCCGTTCCGTAGCGCGGGTCGATGCCCACGTCGACGCTGAAAGCATCGAGCAGGTCGTCGTCGGTCAGGGTGTAGCCCGTCGTGGTGCCCTTTTCCGTGCCGTTCTCGTGGCCCGTGCCCCCACTCGAGTCGAAAGCCCCCCTGATTTTCACGGAGCCGCCGATGCCGGCGATCGTGACGCCGACTTCCGTGTAGAGGCCCACCTTGCCGTCAAAGGTGTTGCTCACCGCGTCCGTCGTCGAGGTGTCAGTCGTGATGCTGTACTCGTAGACCGGCCCGGCGTCGAAGGAGATGTTCTCACGGGCGGTAAAGGAGTCGCGCATGGCCTTGTTGTCGTCGAGGACCTGTTCCCACATCGCCATCGACTGCGCGTAGTAGGCCGAGTCTGCGGGCGTGGCGTTGGGGTCGACCCGCAGCGAGTCGAGGAAGCGGATGACGTTCTCGCGCACGCCCCACTCGCTGTAGATGAAGGTGGTCGGCGTGAGGCCGGGCACCACGTTGAGCACCGTCGAGATGGTGCCGCTGCAGGCGAGCGTGTCGAACCCGATCCTGTCGGCAAAGCCGAACTCGATGTTCATGCCCGAGCCGATGTACACGTCGCCGCCCTGCTCGCTGCCGACGATGAGGTCGTTATCGCCGGTGCTGATGCGCCTGTCGAATGACATGCAGGTCTCGAAGGTGGTGTCGTTGACGTGCACGTAGGACAGCTCCGAGAACCCTTCGTAATTGTAATCCGCATCGATGGGCGTGGCGAGGCCATACCCCAAGGGCGCCACGACGTTGTACACTGCGGGGCCCGTTTCGACGACGACCCCGATTTCTGTGCTGGCCCCGACCTCGTAGGAGACGTTCATCTTTCGGCAGAGCTTCTCGCCCTTTTCTATGAACGAAAAGCTCCCGTCGCCCGGCGGGTCGTGCAGGATGATGGAGGGCATCTGGGGCAGCGCCGTCGTGAAGGTGTTGTGCTTGGTGTTGATGCCCGTGACGATGCCCTGCACCGTCAGCTGCGACTCGTTGCCCGCCAGGTTGGTCCCCACCACCTGCAAGGTCTTCATGTAGGGTATCGAGGAGCTGGGCCGACCGACGGTGAACGTGTAGTTGACGCCGGCCGCGGACGAGATTTTCAGCAGCCGCACCGAGTCCTCGAAGCCGTTGATGAGCTTGATGTCGCCCGTGTCGAGCGTGCAGAAGGTGCCCTTGTAGTAAAGCTCCTTGAGCTTGATGTTGATGGTCTGCTGGGCGTGCTGCTCCAGCACGATGATGTTGCAGGCGGCGTGGACGGGCAGGCCCGTCAGCTCGACGACCGGCGGGGCGTAGTAAATGAAGTCGAGCGACGTGTCCTGCTTCTCCGACATGTCGACCTGTGTGCCGCCCGACACCTGGAAGGCCGTCTTGATGGCCGGGTCGCTGTGCTCGGTGACGGCCACCGTCAGCTTCAGCGGCGGCAGGCCGGTGAACTCGAACTCGCCGCTGTCCTCGTCCGGCGTGTCGAAGTAGTTGTTCGTCGTGAAGCAGCCGTCGGTCGTGGAGACCGTCACGACGCAGACGGTGCTGGCGCCGGCCGCGTCGAGGATGGGTGCCTTGCAGTCGCCGCCCGCCACTTTGACCTTGATTTTGCGCGTCGTGATGTCGTTGAAGACGATGCCCGCGACGGGCGAAACAACCTTCGACAGCGTGATTTCCTCCGGGAAGAACTCGTGGTCTTTGTACGACGGCCGCACCGTGACCGTCGCCCCCGGCTCGACGTCGATGGTGAACTTGCCCGTCGTGTCGGTGTAGACGGGGGGCAAGTAGCTCTCGCCGTTGACGAGGATTTCGAAGTTGCGGGCGAAGCAGTCCGTGTTCGCGTAGCGGATGAAGCCCGTGACGGCCACCGTCGAGCGGTCGGTGAAATCGACCTGGTCGACCGACGTGACCGACGGGTTGAGCGTCACCTGCCGCGTGCCGGGCGCAAAGTCGTGCGGGACGGTCGACTGGTGGTTGGCGAACGTCGTCCACTCCGTGCCGTGCGCCGTGCCGGTCTCGGTCAGGAGGAAGGAGCCTGCGTTGCTCAAGGTGCTCGCCGAGCCTTCGTCGAGGGCGAAGTGGATTTTCAGCCGAGGCTCCTGCGGGTCTCGGTCGTTCTGAAAGTGCGACTGGATGGCGGCCTGCGGCCAAACGGTGTCGTACACGGCAATCTCGTCGATGAGGCCGCCGAAGTTCTTGCTGCCCGCCGCCGTCAGCGTCCCGACGAGCCACTGGAGGCCCGGCTCCGAGAAGTCGCCCGTGTAGAGCGGCAAGGTCCGCGAGGCGAGGAGGTTGCCATCGACGAACGCCTCGACGACGGTGTTCCCCGGCGTTTTTTTCAAAGTCACGGCGAGGTGGTGGTAGCCGAGGCCGAGCACCCCAAAGGCCGGTGCCTCGACACCGTTGAGGGCGGCCACGACCTGCCCGTTGACCAATCGCAGGTTGAAAGATTGGCCGCCGCCCGGCCCCCATTGCTTGTAAAGGAGGGACTCGTCGCCCGTTGGCAAATCCTGGTTCACCCACATTTCGATGGTCGCTTTGCTGCCGACGGGGAAGTCGGGCAGCGTCGCGTAGTCCTTCTCGGCCTTGATGAACTTGAGCGCTCGGTGCTTGTAGAAATACTTGGTCGGCGTGGCGAGGAAGGTCGTGCCCGTCCCGTAGTTGGCCCCCTCGATGCGGTAGTAGCCGTCGTCGTTCGTCACCCCGGCCGTGTGGACGGGCGCGCGCTCCGTGTCGAAGATGGCTCCGCAGAAGTAGAGGCGCGTCCGCTGGAGGATGTCGAAGGCTTTTGTGCCCGCGCCCTCGTCCATCTTCCAATAGTATTTCAGGCCCGGTGTGAGCGAGGAGGCGGTGCCCTCCCGAATCTCGGTCAGTTCCAGCTCCTCGACGCGGCGGTGGTAGATTCGAAGCTCATCCAAATTCCCCTCCCAGCCGTCGAACGGGGTGCGCGCCCCGAAGTCGAGCTGCGGCGAGGCGGGGACGAACGTGCCGTTCTTGAAATCTTTCAAGGCCCCGTCGACATAGAGCCGATACTGGCCCTCGTGGAAAGTGAGCGCGACGTGGAGCCAGTCCGTCGGAAAGGCGCTCGGGTAGTTCGCGCTCAACGTCGCGCCCGGCACCTCGAAGGAGATTTGGCTGTTGCTGGAGCGGCAGGCGAGGCTGTTGTTGTCCAGTCGGAAGACGTCGGAGACCGCTTGGGCCACGTTTTTCGTCCTCATGTAAAAGGTGATGGACCAGTCCGTCGCGGCTGTGGTCGGGAGGAAGTTGTCCGTCGCCTGGCCCGCCGTGGCAAAGCCGCCGTCGAACTGGTTGAACTTCACCGAGTTGCCCTGCATCGGCGTGAGCGTGACCTGCGCGCCGGGGACGGCGTTGCCGTTGACCGTCCGCACCCAGCCCGTGGCCACGCCGTTGGGCACCTGGAAGCCGAGGGCGGTGCCCGCCGCGCCCTCGCCAAAGAGGTTGACTGCGCGGACCTCGTAGACGTAGTTCTGACCGGCGATGACGTTGAAGTCGTTGTAGCTGCGGATGTTCTTGTCGACCGAGGCGAGGAAGATGCCGTCGCGGTAGATGTTCCAGCCGCCGGAGGCCGCCGAGCCGAGCGGGTTGGGCGCCCATTTCAACTGGATCCGGTCGAGCAGCTCGCCCTGCGTGACGGTGACCATGGGCGGCAGCGGCGCGACGAGGAGCGCGCTCCAGAAGCCGAAGCTGGAGCCATAGTCGTTGTTGCTGGCCTCGCCGACGACCATCTGGCCGACGGTCAGCCTCATGCGGCGGGTGCTGTTCTTCATGCGGGCCGAGCCGCCGTAGTTGACGAAGGCCGAGTTGGTGACGATGCCGCCCGTCGCGGCGGTGCAGCTGGGGTCGGGGGCCTGGCTGGGGTCGTTGCCGAAACCGGTCGTCTGGCCCGTCAGCAGGAGGGGCAGCGAACAAGCCGCCGTTATCAGCGCGGCGAGGAGCCGGCTGTTGAGTTTCTTTTTCATTTCAAAAAGGATGAGTGGTGAGTGGAAAAAGGCGGGAGCCGGAATCACTTCCTACTGCCCGTGGCCCCGCCTGTGCTTTCCAAAGCGCCCATCCTCTTGGCCAGCTCGCCCATCTGCGCGACGAGGGCCGCCTGCTGTTTGCGCATGTCGGCGTTCGCCGATTGAAGGCTCGCTCTCTCGGCCCGCAGCTCGGCCACCTCGGCCTTCAGCTTCTCGATGTCGGCGTCGTGCAGCTTCAGCACCTCCGTCAGGTAGAGTATCGACCACTCGTAGGCGTAGCCGTCGATGGTGCCTTTGGCGTCGCGCTCGACCAGTTGGTGCAGGCCGATGCTGTCCATCTCCTCGGCGATGTAGCCCAGTTCCCAGCGACCGGGCTTGCCGGGGCGGGTGTACATCCGGGGCTGCGACCGGAGGATGAGCCGCCAGTCGTCGGTGAATGGGCGGATGTTCTCTTTGAAGCGTCGGGAGGAGTTGACATAGGAGAGCATCTTGGTGTCCGGATCCCAGTGCACAGCCTTGTGGAAGCCGTTGTCCATCGAGTCGATGAACACCTTGCCGTCCTCGGATTGAAGGTGGATTTCGTGGCCGTAGACCCTCGTGTCGCTGCCCATCCAAACGCGCAGGTTGTTATTGGAATAGAGCTGCACCTCGCCGTCGCCCGCGCCGAACAGGCCGCTGTCGGAGTCGTCGTAGCCAGAGTAGTTGAAGGTGAAGCCGCCGCCGTCGGGCAGTGCCGCCCCTTTTCCCGCCGTCCGGACGCGCTTGCCGACCTCCAGCTGGCCGTCCACCGCGGCGTTGCTCTGGAAGACGTTGTAGCCGCCGCTGCCGCTGGGGACTTTGAAAAAGTTGTCGTTGTTGGGCCCCGCCACATACCGCTCCGAGCCGCCCGCCGAAATCGAGGCTGTCGTGCCAGTTGTGTTGAAAAAAAGGCCCGTGCCGTTCGTCGTGCCGTTGACGTGGAAGCCGAAACCGGTGTTGGAGCTGGCCCTGCCCCAGACCTTCAGCTCGTTCATCGCTCGGGTGTCGCTGTCCGAGACCCGCACCCGCTCGGCACCGGAGGTGAACAGGCTCACTTGGGCGTCGGAGAGCTGGAGCAGGCCCTCGTCGCTGCCGACCCCATCGAACGTGTAACCGCCGCTTGAGCTGGCCCCCACCCGGATGCGGTCGGCGATGACGGTGCCCGTGCTGGGGAACTTGTTGCTCTGCCCCTGCAGCGAGAGGGCGTAGGGCGCGTGGGTGAGCCTCGGGCGGGGCGTCAGCTCGGTGCCTCCGCCGACGGTCACGCCGAGCCAGTAGGTCTTGTCAAAGGGCGCGGAAATCGGCGTCACGTCGCCCAGCACGACGCTGTACACGCCGCCCGTCGTCTGCACGTCGGGGATGGTCTCGGTGTGGACGGCGGTACCGCCGCCGGCCGCGTCCCAGAGCTTGAAGGTGATGGAATACTGGCCGTCGTCGACGGCCGTGCCGTCGCTCTTCGTCAAAACGCCCTGCACCGAGAGCGTGGCCTGCCCGAAGGCGCCGGCCGCGCAGAGCGCGAAGAGGAGGGCGAGGGCGGTCTTGGCAAATCGGGGAGCGTTCGAAATTGCTTTCATGTTGAACAAAGGCTTGTTGATGAAAAAGTGTGGTTGAGAGCGCGGCCGCCAAAAAGCGCGTCGCTTCGACAAAGGAGTTTTCCATCAAGGCCCGAGGCACAACTTTTTCAGCCAGCAAAAGCCGTGTTTCAGGGAAGGCGGCCTTTTCGTCAGGGAAGGAATTCGTCGAGCAGCCTTTTCAGTTGGAGCCGCGTGAACGGGCGCGGCAGCTTCTCGACGGGGAGGACGAGAAGGCCGTTTTCCATAAAAGGCCGCGCCGCCGCGCGGTCGGCGAACCAATGGGCGAAATGGCCGCGCCGTTCCAGCTCGTCCGTGAGGTGGAGCGCGACGACCGGTTCGGCCTCGATGACGATGATGTCGGGACTTGCCATTGATGGCGAAGGAGGGGCACGCCCGGCGCGGGCAGGGTGTTTTTTTCAGGGAAGGACGGTGGCGTTTCAGGGAAGGGTTTTGCCCCGAAACTTCGGGCAGGAAATCGCGGTCGGCGTCGATTCAACTTTCTCGCGCCCTATCGCTCCATCACGACCCGCGTCGCAAAGCCAGCCTCCCGCTCGGGCTGCTCGACCCTCCCTTTTAGTTTCTTGCTCAACATATCCACCAGCCGGGAGCCGAAGCCCGTGCCGCCTTTTGAAATCCCCGCGCCGACCCGGCCCGCTCCGTCGTCGGAGACTTCGAGGACGAGGCTGTTCCTTTCATCCGAAAAGAGCGCGATTTCGACCCGGCCCGGCCGACCTCCGGGGAAGGCGTATTTCAAAGAATTGGTCGCCAACTCGTTGACTATCAGCCCCAACGGGATGGCCGTGTCCACGTCGAGGGCGATCGGCTCGGCTTTCACGTCGATGGCGACGCGGCCCTCCGCGCCGAACGAGTCGAGCAGCGTGTCGGCCAGTTCGCGCAGGTACTGGGGCATCTCGATGGCGGTGAGGCGGTCGCCTGTGTAGAGTTTTTGGTGGATGAGGCTCATCGCGTCGACTCGGTTCTGCCCCTCGCGCACGGCGTCGAGCGCGGCCTCGTCGTGTATCTGGCGGCCCTGCAAATGGAGGAGGCTGGAGAGCACCTGCAGGTTGTTCTTCACCCGGTGGTGAATCTCTTTTATGAGCAGCTCCTTCTCGGCGTTGCGCTTGCGCAGCGTCCGCGTCAGCCGGAAGAGGGCGAACCCGACGGCGACGGCCAGTGCGAGGATGCCCGAAACGAGCCAAACCCGCCGGTGGCCCTGCCGGATGGCCTCCTCTTGCTGGGCGATGGTGGCCTCCTTTTTCTCGGTCTCGTAGCGGGCCGTGATGTCGCTGGCCGCCTGAAAGCGCTCCATGCTGGCCACGCTGTCGTGGGCGACGAGGTACGCCTCGAGGGCGGCCAACGCGGCGGGCGTGTCGTGGAGCCGCTCTCGGTAGGTCTTGTAGAGGCTGCTGTTCATCACCTCGAGCATGTGCCAGTCCTCCTTTTCCGCCGCCAGCGGGATGGCCAGCTTGAGGTACTCGACCACCTTTTGCTCCTCGCCCCGTGCGGAGTGTATCATGGCCAGGTTGTGGTAGCTGACGTAAAGCCCGTCCGTTCGGCCGATTTCCTTCGCCAGTCGGATGGCCTTCAAGTTCATCTCGATGCGGTCTGACTCGGGCCGACCCGTTTTGTCCCAGACCTCGGCCAGTGCGCTGTACCCGTCCAAGAGCAGCCTTTTGTCGCCCAGTTTTTCGGCCAGCTCGGCCGATTTTCGATAATAGTGCTCCGCCGAGTCGAAGGCCGAAAGCTCGTCGTGCGCGTAGCCCAACAGCGAGTAGGAGTGGGCCATCCCGCGCTCGTTGCCCGTTCGCACCTTGATGGCCAGTGCCTTTCGGTAATAGTCGAGCGCGAGCTGGCACTGGTGCAGGTTCCGACAGTAAACCTGCCCGATGCCCTGGTAGCTGCGGGCGATGCCGTCGAGGTTGCCCAGTTTCTCGAAGGTCTTCAAGGCCTCGAACTGCATGGCGACGGCCTCGTCGGGCTTGGCCTGGTCGGTGTAGATAAAGGCCAGCGTGCCGAGGCTGTTGGCCTTCACCTTCTCGATGCCCGACTGCCCGCTCAAGTCCACGGCCCGCCGCAGGTAATGGACGGCCGAGTCGAGCGCCGATTGGTAGTAGTGCCAGTTGCCGATGTTGCCCAACGTGCCCGCGTAGCCCTCGAGGACTTTGGCGCGGTCGGCGGCGCCCGGCCGTTCGAGCAGCTCCTCGAACCCCCGCCGGGCCAGCTGGTCGTAGCGTTTTGCGCTGTCGTACTCGGAGGCGATGAGGAAGGTGACGCCGATGTCCTTGTTGGCCGTGGCCAGTCCGAGCTTGTCGCCCGTCCGCCGGCTCATTGCCACGCGCTGGCGACCGAAGTCCCGGGCCTTTTCGAGGTCGGTATTGGCGGAGAGTTTCAGCAACTGGCCCAAGACCTCGCCCTTTTCCTCCCCGTCGGGCAGCTTGGGCAAGACGGCGGCGAGGCTGTCGAAATTGGTCGATTGTCCGAGGGCGGCCCCCGCAAGCAGCCACGCGGCGGTGAGGGCGATGCTGGAAAAATGTCTGTTCATAACCTTTGAAAACGGGCGAGAAGCTCCTCGCGGGCCGATTTCGAGACCGGCACCTGCTTCTTGCCGATGTGCAAAAACAGTTCCCCAATCTGCTCGACGTGCCGCAGGTTGACGATGAACGAGCGGTGCACCCGCAGGAACTCAGGCCGCGCGGCGAGCGAGTCGGCGAACTTCCCGAGCGTGTGCGTGAGCAGGATCTCGTGGTCGCCGACGGCGATTTTGCAGTAGTAGTCGTCGGCCTCCGCCCATTTTATCTCCTCGAAAAAGACGCGGACGAACCGCTCCCGCGATTTGACGAAAAGGCGGTCGTTGAGCAAAAAGGACTGGCTTTCAACCGGTTCCGATGGCCTTTCGGCCGGTTCCGGCTTCTCGGCACTGTTGGCGATGGCCAGCTCGATGGCGTGGCGGAGGTCTTTGCCGCGAAAGGGCTTCGCCAAAAATGCGGCTGGCCGCGCGGTCTTCGCCCGGCCGAAGGTGGCCTCGTCGGAGTTGGAGGTGAGAAAGACGACTGGCAGCCGGGGGAGCTTTCCCGATATCCGCTTCGCCGCTTCGATGCCGTCGAGCGGCCCCTCGAGCTGGACGTCCATCAGGACGAGGTCGGGCGGTGCGGCGTGGTTTTCAAAAAAAAGGACGGCCGCCTCGCCGCTCGCAACCGGCCCAAGGGTCGAAAAACCCATCTCGCCGAGCCGGTCCGCGATGTCGGCGGCGATGATGGGGTCGTCCTCGACGATGAGTATCTGGATTGGCTTCACGGCCGGAAGGTATTGGCCAACGGGATTTCAAGTGGGCGGCGGCCCCGATTTTCAAATCCAGCGGCCGCCGGGCGGCGCGATGGGGCGTCAGCCGCCGACGTTCATCACCCGCGCTTGGTGGTCGATGGACTCCTGGTGGACGGCCTCGAAGACCGCCATGACGAACGCCTCCGACAGGCCCTTGCCGCCGCCCGAGGCGAGGGCGCGTTCCATCACCTCGCCCCACCTCTTGGCCTGGAAGATGGCGATGCCGTCGGCCCTTTTCAGGCGGCCTATCTCGTCGGCGAGGCGCATCCGTCGGCCGAAGATTTCCAGCGCCTCGCCGTCGAGGCCGTCTATCTGGCGGCGGAGCGACTCCAGTTTTTCCAAAAAGACGTCGCTCGACGGCCCCGATGCCTCCGGGCGGCGGACGGTCAGCCCGGCGAGCAGCGCGGCGAGCGCCTCGGGCGTGACCTGCTGGGCGGCATCGCTCCAGGCCGCGTCGGGCGAGCGGTGCGTCTCGATCATGAGGCCGTCGTAGTTCAGGTCGAGGCATTTTTGGGCGATTTCGCTCAAAAACTGCCGGTTCCCGCAGATGTGCGACGGGTCGCCGATCATCGTCATGCCCGGGAAGCGGCGCATCAGCTCGAGCGGCACCTGCCATGTCGGCGGATTGCGAAAAGGCGATTTTCCATAAAACGAAAAGCCCCGGTGAATGGCCCCGACCCGCCCGACGCCCGCCAGCGCGACGCGCTCGATGCCGCCCGTCCACAGCTCGACGTCGGCGTTGACCGGGTTTTTGACCAGCACCGGCACGTCGGCACCGCGCAGCGCATCGGCTATCTCCTGAACGGTGAACGGGTTGGCCGTCGAGCGGGCGCCGACCCAGAGGAGGTCGATTTTCCAGCGCAGCGCCTCCTCGACGTGCGCCGCGCTCGCCACCTCGACGGCGAGCGGCAGGCCGGTCTCACGGCGGGCCGTGTCGAGCCACCCCAGGCCGATCTTCCCCACGCCCTCGAACGAGCCAGGCCTCGTGCGCGGCTTCCAGATGCCCGCCCGCAGGAGGTCGGCGCGGCCCGTCGCGGCGATGCGGCGGGCGGTCTCGACGACCTGCTCCTCGGTCTCCGCCGAGCAAGGCCCAGCGATGACGACGGGGCGTTTTTGAGTGGAAAAGACGGGCTGGAAACTCATTTTTTTAGAAAAAAGGGAACGAACGGGCCGAGCTGGAACGGCGGGCGGCGGGCATTGTTCAATCCCGAGCGGAGACAAAAACGGCGGGCAACCGGTCCTGCCAGTTGCCCGCCGAGTGTTTTTCGAGCTATGAAAATTCACTTCGAGGCCGCCCGGTTGAAGTAGATGGAGGCGCCGACGTTGACGCCGAACTGGCCCACGCTGTAGGTGTCGCTGTCGCCGTCGTACTTTTCCTTGAGCCACGTCTTCATGTAGCCGATCAGCGCGTCGATCGAGACGGCCGAACCGGGGAAGACGGCCATGCCGACGCCGAAGTTGACCTGCCGGCTCGTCAGGTCGGAAAGGAAGTTGTCGTCGCCGCCCGCCGCCCCGACGCCTAGGCCCGCCTGCGCGATGAACTGCGCCCGGGGCGAGCCGCCGATGGGGAAGTGCGCGCGCACGAAAGGGTTGAGGCCAAAGCTGGTGACATGGTCGCCGTCACTGTCGAGGTAGGTGAAGTCGAGCGAGCTGCCGACGAGCACGCGGTCGGTGACGGCGTGGCTGACCCTCGGCGAGACACTGAACACTGTGATCGTCGAGCCGTCGCCCGAAAAGGTGTTGAAACCGAAAACGGACGAACCCGCCAGGTTGAAGTAGAAGAAGCCCGGTGCGGTGCTCTGCCCGGTGGCGATGCCGAGGACGGTGGCGCCCTTTTGCAGTTGGGCCTGTGCGACAGTCGCCACGAGGGCGAGGGCGAGGAGGGAAAGGGTTGCTCTTTTCATTGAAGGAGAGATTTGTGTGGTGAAAAAATTTGCCACAAAATACCCCGCATTGGCCATCGGTAACTCCCCTGCCGATGATTTCCGCAATCAGCCGCCGAGCAACTGCCGCACGGCGGCGGCCTCCTCGGGCGTGTTGACGTTGGTCAGGGCGGCGGGCGACGGCGCGTCGAGCAGGTGGCAGCCGGTGTTCATCAAGACCTTTCTCGGGCAGGAGCGGCCTTGCGCCAAAAAGGAGAGCATCGCCGCGTAGGCCATCGGCTCCCAAATCGCGACGAGCGGCTCGGGCAGGCCGTCCGTGGGGTTGCGGAAGGCGGTGGCGAGGCGGTCGGGCCGCCGGTTTTTGACCAAAAAATCGAGGGTCGCCGCGTCGAGCAGCGGCAGGTCGCAGGCGGCGACGAGCCATGCCGCGTCGGGCCGCGCCCGGAACGCCGACAGAATCGCCCCGAACGGGCCGAGGCCGAGAAAGGAATCCTCCACGACGGCGAACGGCGGGGCCTCTGCCAGTTGGCCGGGGCGGACGGAGAGGAAGACGCGTTCGGCGGCGGGCTGGTCGTCGCTGCCGCTCCCGCCAACGGCCTCCCGCAGCAAATCGGCGAGGTGCTCGCGCTGCGGCCGGCCGTGCCATTCGATGAGGCCCTTGTCGCGGCCCATGCGCTGGCTGTGGCCGCCGGCCAGCACGAGGCCGAGGAGCGGGGCGACCGTCGACTGCGCTGTTTTTTCAAAAAAAGAGGCCAGCCCGGCCGCGTCCTTTTGGTGAAAAACCGGCACGTCGGCCCAGTCGGGCAGAGCGGTCTTGAGCCAGTCGAACGGCTCGTTTTGCCTGTCGGCGAGGATGATGGCGGCGACATCGGTGAGCTGCCCGAGGCGTTTTCGGAGGCTGGCCTCCTTTTTCGGGTCGATGAAGACGACCTGTTTTTGCCCCTCGAAATGGTTGCCGTTGATGAAGACCAGGTTGGTCTCGTTGAAAAAAGGCCGGTCCTGAAACTCGGATTCGGCATTTTGCAGGAAGACCTGCCGGTGGCCGATGTTGTCGCTGAACTCGACGGCCGCCCCGTCGGCCAAGCGGCCGGGCAGGCGTTCGGGCTGGCGTTCGGGCTGGTCGTTTTTAGGGTGCGCGGCATCGGCGTAGCCCACGCGCCAGCGCGGCGAGAGCGCGGCGATGAGCTGCCCGCAGACGTTCTTGATGGTCGCGCAGTCGGTTCCGAGGAAGGCGAACTCGTTGCGCCCAAACCGGCCGACGGACGGGCGGGCAAGGGCGGCGTGCTTTCGGTGCGGGAGGCTGGTCGTCATGGCTGGCGGTTGAAGTCGCGCTTTCCGCCTGTCTTCGACAGGAGTTTCACGTCGACGATTTGGATGTCGTGCGAGAGGGCCTTGCACATGTCGTAGATGGTCAGCGCGGCGATGGTGGCGCCGACGAGGGCCTCCATCTCGACGCCCGTTTTGGCCGTGACGCTGGCGGTGCAGTCGACGACGGCGCGTTTTTTTTCATCGAAAAAGATGTCGACCGAGCAGTTTTCGAGGCCGATGGGGTGGCACAGCGGGATGAGGTCGCCGGTCTTCTTGGCGGCCATGATGCCTGCGAGGACGGCGGTCTGGAAGACGGGGCCTTTTTTGGAAAGAAGTTCGTCAGCCGGGCCGTCGGCCAGTTTTTCGAGGACCTCGTCGGGCAAGAGGACGGTGGCGCGGGCGGTGGCCGTGCGGCGGGTGGCCGGTTTCGAGGCCGTGTCGACCATCGAGGGGCGGCCTTTTTCGTCGAGGTGGGTGAGGTCTGGCATCGCTTTTTTACTGGCGGGCGAAGTTCGGCTGCGCGGGCGGCGTTTTTTCGGTGAAGGATCCCCAGCCTATTCAGAGGCTACTCTTTTGGGTAGTTTTTGGCCCAAAACACCCATTTTCCGTACAGCTATTTTATACTTGCGGCACTGACCTATTGAAACTACGCAGCGCGAGCGGGCAAATTATTTACCACGACCGACCAGCCCGCCCACCTACCACACCGGAGTTTTTTATCGAGACAACACACGGCCGGCCGGCACTCGGACAGCTGTGCCTCGGCCGTTGGCCCAACCGGTCTTTATTCTAACCAACCACTGTAGTTTTATGAAGACAGTCCTCTTCTCCATCCTCCTGCTCGCCTGCCTCGCCTCCCCGGCGATGAGCCAGCGTGCGCTCTCCGGCACCGTCAGCGACGCCGACGGCGACCGGCTGCCCGGTGCGACCGTCCGCGTCAAAGGCTTCAACGCAGGGACGACCGCCGACCCCAGCGGGGCCTTCACCCTCCAACTGCCCGCCAGGGCGACCACCCTCATCGTCAGCTACACCGGCTTCCAGACCCGTGAAGTCGAGGTTGGCGACGCCCGGGTGCTCGACGTTCGGCTCGAATCGGGGGGCGTCATCCACGAGATTGTAGTCACCGCGCTCGGCGTGACGCGCGAGGAAAAGTCGCTCGGATACGCCGTGGCGCAGGTCGACGGCTCCGACCTCGACCGGGTGCGCGACCAGAACATCGTCAACCAGCTCGCCGGGCGGGCCGCCGGGGTGACGGTGCTCGGCTCGTCGGGCGGCAACCTCGGCGGCTCGGCCCGCATCACCATCCGGGGGATGCGCTCGCTGACGGGCAACAACCAGCCGCTCTTCGTCGTGGACGGCGTGCCGATGGACAACTCCAATTTCAACAACAACCCCTCCCACGCCGACACGGGCGGCGGCGGCGAGGTCTGGCAGACCGAGCGCGACTACGGCAA
Source organism: Saprospiraceae bacterium (assembly GCA_044227705.1). Lineage (GTDB taxonomy): Bacteria > Bacteroidota > Bacteroidia > Chitinophagales > Saprospiraceae > JANOQP01. The sequence continues at coordinate 20,447 of JBGAWE010000003.1, read as the reverse complement.
CACCATCCAAGACCTCAACCCCGACGACATCGACGACATCAGCATTTTGAAAGGGCAAGCGGCCACGGCGCTCTACGGCTCGCGAGGCGCGAACGGCGTGGTCATGGTCACCACGAAAAAGGGTGGCTCGACCCAAAAGGGCTTCGGCATCAGCATCAACTCGAGCCTGACGTTCGACCGGATCTCCGTCTACCCGAAGTTCCAGCGGCGGTACGGCGGCGGGGTCGATCTCTTCCCGCGCGGCTATGCCGACGGCTCGGGCTTTTACAAAACGCCCTATGTCGAGCTGGCGGCGGGCGGCGACACGATTGGCGTGTACTCGAGCTTCGACCTCGTGCCGATCTATGCCGTCGACGAAAGCTCGGGCACGCGCTTCGCCACCTCGACCGACGAGCATTTCCAGCACCTCGCGGGCTTCACGGTGGACGACAACGGCACGCCGCAATACGTCTTCTACAACGGCTTCGGCACAAACCAGCCCGACCTCCACTTCCGCGACTGGAACTCGTGGGACAATTGGGACACCGAGCATTTCGGCAAGAGCCGCCTGTGGGAGGTGGGCGATGACCCGCGCAAGTTCTTCGAGACCGGCGTGACCTCCAGCCAGAGCTTCGCCATCGACGGCGGCACCGGGCGGTCGACCTTCCGCGTCTCGTACACTCGCTGGGATCAGAAGGGCATCTACCCGCGCTCGCAGCTCACGCGCAACACCGTGAGCCTCAACGGCTCCATCGACGTGACGAGCCGCCTGCGGGCCTTCGTCGGTGCCAACTACGTCAACTCCGCCGCCCTCGGCCGCACCGGCACGACCTACGACTTCCGGGGCGGCTTCAACCCGGGGCAGAACTTCGCCCAGTGGTGGCACACCGAGCTGCGCTTCGCCGACCTCAAATCCTACGAGAACCCCGACGGCACCATGCGCACCTGGAACCGCCAGAGCGCCGACAACCCCCGGCCGCAGTATTGGGACAACCCGTATTGGTCGCGCTTCAAGAACTACCAGAACGACGGCCGCGACCGCGTCTTCGGCAACGCCGGGCTGGCCTGCCGGTTCAACTCGTGGCTCTCGCTCACCGGTCGCGCTCTGACCGATTTTTACAGCGAGCACCGCGAGGAGCGCGTCGCCACCGGCAGCCTGCTGGCCGGGCAATACACACAGGAGCTTTTCGACGTGTCGGAGGTCAACACCGACCTCATCCTCCGCGCCGAGCGCGGGTTTTCGGAGCGGTTCACGGCCAGTGCCTTCGCCGGGGCCAACAAGCTCTGGAACAAGGTGGCCCGCAGCTTCGGCGCGACCATCGGCGGCCTCAACGTGCCGGGCATCTACCGCTTGCAGAACTCCGTCGAGCGGCCGCTGGTCGAGAACTCGGTGACCAAAAAGGAGATCGAGAGCCTCTTCGGCGGCCTCTCGCTCGGCTGGCGGAGCACCGTCTACCTCGACCTCACCGGCCGACAGGACTGGTCGAGCACGCTGCCCGAGGGGGCGAATGGCTATTTCTACCCCTCCGCATCGGTCAGCTACGTCTTTTCGGAAAACTGGAAACTGCCGAAGATGTCGTTCGGCAAGCTCCGCCTCGGCTGGGCGCAGACGGGCAGCGACACCGACCCCTACAACCTCGGCACGACCTACACGCCCAACCCCAACTTCGGCAACCTGCCCAGCTACACCGTCCCCAACACGCTCAACAACGCCCGCCTCAAGCCCGAGAAGACCCGCTCGGTGGAGGCCGGGGCGGACGTCCGCTTCTTCCACGACCGCCTCGGGCTGGACGCATCGGTCTACCAGACGAACACGACCGACCAGATAATCCCGCTGGCCACGGCGGCCGGGAGCGGTTTCGAGCAGCAGTTCGTCAACGCGGGCGAGATACAGAACCGGGGTCTCGAGCTGTCGCTCAACGCCGTGCCGGTCAGGTCGGGGCGTTTTTCGTGGGAGATGACTTTCAACTGGGGCCGCAACCGCAACAAGCTCGTCTCGCTGCTGCCCGACGACCCCTCGGTGACGAGCTACCTGCTCTTCCAACCGGGGCCTTACCAGTTCGTCGCGCGGGTCGGAAAGCCCTACGGCGAGGTGCTGGGCAACGACTTCCTCTACGACAAGGCGGGCAACAAGCTCGTCGACCCGAGCACGGGCCTCTACCTGCGGACGGAGGGATACGTACCCATCGGCAACATCACGCCCGACTTCACGGGCGGCATGACGAACGCTTTTTCGTGGAAGAACTGGTCGCTCAACGTCTTCATCGACTTCCGCCGGGGCGGCGACATCTGGTCGAACACCAACGCTGCCGAGACCTACGGCGGCCTCGGGACCTGGACCGCCCGGGGCGACGAGCGCGAGAACGGCGTGGTCAACCCCGGCTCGGTGGCCGTCCTCGACGGCGCGGGCCTTCCCGTCCCGAACGGCGACGGCACCTACCAGAGCACCGGCGCGGCCAACGCGACGGCCGCCGACTACAAGGGCAGCCGCTTCCCCAACAGTGGCTACTACATCGCAAAGGCTGCCCTTTTCGACGGTTCCTTCATCAAACTGCGGGAGGTCAGCCTCGGTTGGGCCTTGCCCAAAAAGTGGCTCTCGGGCGCGGGCATCGGCAGCGCGCAGCTCTCGCTCGTCGGGCGAAACGTGGCCATTTTGTTCAAAAACCTGCCGGGCCTCGACCCCGACATGGCCGTCAGCTCGAGCAACAAGCAAGGCAACGAGGGCGGCGCGGTGCCGGCGACGAGGTCCCTGGGAGCCAACCTGAACGTCCACTTTTAAAAAACGCGAACAATGAAAAAGCTCATTCTCCTCGCCCTTCTCGCCGCCGTCCTGTCGTGTGGCAAAGACTTCGGCGACCTCAACACCGACCCCAACAACCCGCCAATCGTGCCGCCCGAGGCCCTGCTGACCTCGGCCGAGAAGACCCTGGCCGACAACCTCGGCATCTACCAGTACGTCCCGGCAGAGGTCGTTCTCTCGCAGCACTGGGCGAAGAACAACTACACCGAGCCGACGCGCTACGCCATCTACGGCGACTTTTCCGACTACTGGTGGGCGCAGCTCTACGCGAGGGCACTGCAGGACCTGGGTGAAATCCAGCGCGTCGTCGCCGCGCGGCCCGGCCTCGACGCGGCGCAGGACCGCAACCGGGCGGCCATCGCCAAAGTGATGCAGGCGCACACCTTTCAAGTTTTGACCGACTGCTTCGGCCCAGTGCCGTACTCCGACGCGCTCAAAGGCTCGGCCGTGCCCGCCCCGAAGTACGACAGCCAGCGCGACATCTACCTCGGCCTGCTGACCGACCTGCACGACGCCATCGGGCAGATGGACACCTCGGCCCCGAGCTTCGGCGTGGCCGACGTCATATACGGAGGCGACGTGTCGAAATGGAAAAAGCTGGCCCACTCGCTTGTCCTGCGCCTCGCCCTGCGGATGGCCGACGTGGAGCCGGACAAGGCCCGCAGCGAGGCCGAGTTTGCCGTCGCTGGCGGTGTTTTTGCTGAAAACGACGACAACGCCTGCTTCCGCTTCCTCGCCGGGCGGCCCAACAACAGCCCGTACAACACCCAGCGCATCGAGCGCGGCGACGCTGACCTCGGCCTCTCCAACGTGCTGATAGACAACACCCTGAAGCCGCTCAACGACCCGCGCCTGCCGAAGTTCGCCGACGAGCGAGTGGGCCTCGGCGGCGGCTACTTCGGCAGGCCCTACGGGCAGAACAGCGACAACGCCGCCGGCGACCCCATCGACCGCTACTCGCAGCCGAGCGGCGCGGCCGTCGTCCGCGAGGGCCGCTTCGACTTCAAGCCGACCGACGTGCTGCGCCCCGACGCGACGGCCTGCCTGATGGGCCGGGCCGAGGTCTGCTTCGCCCTCGCCGAGGGGCGCGAGCGCGGCTGGAGCGTCGGCGGCACGGCGGAGGAATGGTACAACAAGGGCATCGCCGCCTCGATGGGCGAATGGGGCGTCGACGACGCGGCGGCCATCGACGCATACCTCGCGCAGGCGGCCGTGAAATACGACCCCGGCGACTGGCGGCAGAGAATCGGCGAACAGAAGTGGGTCGCCCTCTTCATGCAGGGCGTCCAGGCCTGGGCGGAGTGGCGGCGGCTCGACTTCCAAAAGCTCATCCTCCCCGTCGACGGCGCCATCGGCGACGTGGGCGACAAGCCCGCGCTCTCGCGCCTCCCCTACCCCAGCGCCGAACAGGGCCTCAACGCCGCCCACTACGGCGAGGCCGTGCAGCTGCTCGGCGGCCACGACGACCTCAAGACGCGCCTGTGGTGGGACGCGCATTGAGCCGCCCTCCGCGCTAATCCCTCCCCGTTTTTTGGATAGACCGGCAGACCGCCCCGATTGACCGGGGCGGCCTGTCTTCTTTTCTAAATGGTTGACAATGAGAGCCTTGATTTGCTTTTTGCTGGTGCCGGGGCTGCTGTTTTCGCAGACCGAAAAGGGGGCCGCCCTCATCGCCGCTCCTCAATCCCCCGTCACCGGCACGACCCGCGCCGTCGTCGTCGGCATCAGCGACTACCAAAGCCCCGACATCCCCGATCTGCGCTTCGCCGACCGCGACGCGGAGGCGTTCGCCGACTGGCTGCGCTCGGCGGCGGGCGGCGGGCTTGCCGCCCAACACGTCCAGTTGCTCAAAAACGACCAGGCCCGCCTCGGCAACATCGTCGCCGCGCTCACCTGGCTGCTCGACGACTGCAAGGCGGGCGAGCGCGCCGTCCTCTATTTCAGCGGCCACGGCGACGTGGAAAAGGCCACCATGTTCCAGCGCGGCTACCTGCTCGCCTACGACATGCCGCCCACCAACTACATGGCCGGGGGCATCAACGTCCGCGACGTGCAGGACGTCGTCTCCACCCTCTCCAACCGGGGGGTGCAGGTGCTGATGTTCACCGATGCCTGCCGAGCGGGCAAGCTGGCGGGAAGCGAGACGGGCGGGGCGCAGTCCACCGCCTCGGCACTGGCGGTCCAGTTCGCCAACGAGGTCAAGCTGCTCTCGTGCCAGCCCGACGAGTTCTCGCTCGAGGGCGAGCAATGGGGCGGCGGGCGCGGCGCGTTCAGCTTCCACCTCGTCGAGGGCCTCTCGGGGCTGGCCGACCGCAACGGCGACGGGCAGGTGAGCCTGCTCGAAATCGGCCAGTACCTGCAAGAGGCCGTGCCGCGCGAGACCGCCCCGCACAGCCAGATACCGTTCGCGGTGGGCAACCCGAAGACCCCGCTGGCCACCGTCAGCCAGGCGGTGCTGGCCAGTTTGAAAACCAAAAAAGCGGGCGAACTGCCCACCCTGACGCCCATCGAGCCGAAGGGGACGGTGCAGCTCGCGCTGGCCCGTGCCGACAGCAGCATCCGCGAGCTGTACGCCGCCTTCGAGGCCGCGCTGGCCCGGGGCGAGCTGATGCCCCCGGCCTCGGGCGGCAGGTGCGCCGACGACTATTTCCGCGCCCTCGTCGCCGAGCCGTCCATTGCCGAGCTGCACGGCTACCTGCGGCGCAACTTCGCCGCCGCGCTGCAAAACGAGGCGCAGGTGGTCACCAACAAACTGCTGAAAACGGACCCGCAGGTGGCGACCTATGTCTGGTCGAAGCCCTTCGTGTTCGACCATATCCCGGCCTATCTGGCACGGGCAGCGGAAATCCTCGGCGAGGATCACTTTTTCTACAAGCACCTGAAGGCCAAACAGCTTTTTTTCGAGGGAAAGACCTGTCGGCAGCACCACCCCGGCCTCGCGCCCGACTCGCTGCTGCGTCTCCAAATCACCAAGTTCGAGCGGGCGCTCGGCTATGACTCCATGGCCGCCTACGTCTATGTAGACTTGGGCTTCCTCTGCTTTTTCGGGCTTTCCCAAATCGAAAAGACCCGCGCCTGTGCCGAAAAGGCCCTCGCGCTGTCGCCCAACTGGGTCTATGCCCACTACCTCGCCGCGCACGCCTACCGGCACACCCCACTGGGGCTGGCACATGCGCAGCGGGCGTTGGAACTGGATTCGACCTTCCTGCTGCCCTATCAGGAACTGGCGATGCTCGGAGGGGAAAACGGCGCCCGCTACCGCGACAAATACATCCAAAAAGTCAGCGCCCTCATAGCGTCGGACTCGGCGAGCGTGCCGCCCAACTACCGCAGCTTGTTGGGCGCCGAACTGTGGCGGGCGGGGAGGTACGAGGAGGCGGAACGGGAACTGCTCGTCGCGGGGAAATTGACGCTGGGTCTGGACCCGGCCGTGCATTACTATCTGGGCATCAACTATATATCACTGAGCAAGTACGAAAAAGCGTTGGCGGCTTTTGAAAAGACGCTCGAGCTCACCCCTCTTTTTGCCGCGGCCCATCTCAATATTATTTTTATTCACCAGAAGTTGAACCAGCCCGAAAAGGTCATGGCAGCCTTGGAAAGATTTGATTCAATCGCGGACAGAGAAGGTATTAAAGAGTTCTATCCGACGGCCCTGCTCGCGGAAGAATACCTGAAAGCGGGGCGAGAGCGGGAGGCAAAGGCCCTATTCGCGAAGATTTTGGAGCGGCTGCCCGATTTCTCCAACCCTTATGACATGAACATGGTCGGCCGCGCCCACTTGGGGCTGGGCAACATGGAGGCCATGGAGCGGACAATCGCCGAGGGTCTGAAACGCTTCCCCGATGACCCGTGGACCTACTACCAAACTGCCTGCCTGTACGCGCTCGCCAAGCAGGAGCGGGAATCGCTCGAATGGCTGGAGCTGGCACTGCAAAAGAACGTCTGCGATTATTTCTCGCTGTCAACCGACCTCGATTTTGAAAACGTCCGTCAATCCGACGGCTTCAAGGCTTTGATGAAAAAGTATTTCCCGGCCAAAAACTGAATGAACATGAACACTCCGTTTGTCATCCTCGCCCTGCTCGCCGCCGCACCGCTTTTCTCACAAACCGAAAAAGGCGCACAGCTCATCTCCCAATCACCAATCAACCAATCAACCAATCACCAAACGAGGGCTGTCGTCGTCGGCATCTCCAATTATCAGTCGCCGCAAATCCCGGATTTGAAGTTCGCCGACAAGGATGCGGAAGCCTTTGCCGCGTGGCTGCAATCGCTCGCGGGCGGCAACGTCCCTGCCGACAACATCCAGTTGCTGACCAATGAGAAAGCCACCAATAGCGCGGTCATCTTGGCCTTGTACGGCTTGCTGCGGACCGCCCAGCCGGGCGAACAGGTCATCATCTATTTCTCCGGTCACGGTGATGTGGAGTCCGTTCTGCGCGGGCAGCCGGGCTTTTTGCTGACCTACGACACGCCGCCGAGCGTCTACATGGCGGGGGCGGTCAATTTGCACGACTTGCAGGAGGTCGTGTCCACGCTCGCCGAAAAACAGGTGAAGACCATCCTCATCACCGACGCCTGCCATGCCGGGAAACTGGCGGGCAGCCTCAACAACGGCACGCAGGCGACGGCCATGTCGCTCTCGCAGCGGTTCGCCAACGAGGTGAAAATCATGTCCTGCCAGCCCAACGAGTTTTCCGCCGAAGGCCCGCAATGGGGCGGCGGGCGCGGCGTGTTCTCCTTTTATCTGCTCAAAGCATTAACCGGGTTGGCCGACAAAAACAGCGACGGCACCGTCAATCTTTTTGAAACAAACCGCTATTTGCAGGATGTCGTGCCCGCCCAGACCTCCGCAACGCAGATGCCGTTCACGGTGGGCGATTTGCAGACCCCGCTCGCCCAGGTGGACGCGCCCAGCTTGGCTTTGCTCCGCGAAGAGGAGGCGCATGGCGAAAAGGGGTTGGACAAAATAGGCATGAAAGGGCTGGAAGAGGAGGTGCTGGCAAAAACCGACAGCGCGACGCGGCGGCAGTTCGCCGATTTCAAAAACGCCCTCGCCGCCCACGACCTGCTCGAACCCGCCGACCGCTGCGCGTGGGATTTGTACCAAAAACTCGCCGCCAACCCAAAACTGGAGCCGCTGCTCTGGATGATGCAGCGAAACTTGGCCGTCGCCCTGCTCGACGAGGTGCAACAGGCCCTCAACGCCCTCATCGGCAACGACCCCTACGAGGCCGACAATTGGAAATACAACCCCGCCAAGTACCGCCAGTTCCCCGACTACCTGCAACGAGCGATGGACTTGCTCGGCGAACAGCACCCGATATACCACTCGTTGCTGGCCAAAAAACTGTTTTTCGAGGGCTACAACTTGGCGAGAAATATGCCCGGTTTTGAAAAACCTGTCGTGCGCGACTCGTTCAGAGCCAACGCCAAGGCCAAATACCTCCAATCGCTGGCCGTTGAGCCGAGTGCGGCGTATGTGTGCTACTCGTTGGCAAGCTTGAATGACTGGCAGGGCTTGCAAATTGATTCGTTCCTGACTTGGATGCAAGCAGCAGTCGACCGCTCGCCAAGCTGGCTGTTGCCCTATCTGGATGCCGCCGAAACAATCACTGCGGCTTTTAACGACGTCCCTCGCGCAGAGGCGTGGCTGCTCCGGGCGAAGGAGTTCCACCCCGAATCCTACCTGCTCCTCATCCGGCTGGCCTGGCTGAACCAATGGAAAAACGACCCGGAAGCCGCCAACGCCATCTGCCGCGAGCTCGCCGCCCGTCGGCCCGACTTGCGGGAGGCATGGGCAACCCTTGCGCGTACCCAGTTTGCCATTCAAAACGATTGGGTGGAATCCCAAAAGTCGTCGCTGGAAGTCTTGAAACTGGACCCAAACGACTCCTATGGGTATTGGCTTGCGCTCTCGTTCACCAACCCTGACAGTGTCTTGCTCTTTGACAAAGAGCTCCCTCGTTTCATCAAGGTATTGGCGTTCATTAAGCTTGGGCGATTAAAAGAAGCGGAGGCATTGCTCCAAAAATTGCTGGGCGAGAGCATCGGCTACGTGGAGGATGGGATGCAATTGCATACCGAACTGGGCCGCGTCATGCTGCTGCAAGGCCGCCTCGACGAGGCCGAGGCTGAACTGGAAAAAGCACGCGAAATAGCGGAAGGAGTGCGCCATTGGGTCGAAATAAGGTCGCTCGCACTTCTTGGCGAGGTGAAATCTGGCCAACAAAGGCCCCGCGAGGCAGAGGATTTTTACAAAAAGGCCGTGACCTACCCCTTTTGCTTTGACCAAAACCAAGCGCTCAACGACGCCCACTTCCTCTACGGCCGCTTCCTCGCTCACCAGAACCGCGCGGCTGAGGCGCAAATCCAGTTTGAAAACGCCCGGAAAATCTCCCCCAAGACTTGGCACTACCCGCTCGGCATGGCCCTGCTCGCCGCCCAAAAAGGGCAGAAGACCGCCGCGCTCGACTGGCTGGAAAAGGCACTGGGCAGTTTCTATTTAGACAAATGGGCGATTGAGGAGGAGCCGCTTTTTTCAAAAATCAGGAAGACGAAGCGGTTCAAAGCCATGATGCTGAAAAACTTCCCGCCCGGCTGGGAGGAAAAATAGACCACCGAACATGAAGAACGCCCTCTTTTTCGCCCTCGCGCTGGCCGCTGTCCCCCTTTTTTCGCAAACCGAAAAAGGTGCAAGCCCGGTCGCCAACCCGCAATCCGCATACGCCCATCAACATTCGACGAGGGCGGTCGTCGTTGGCATCTCCGATTACCAGCACAAGAGCATCCCCGACCTCCAGTTCGCCGACCGCGACGCACGGGCCTTTGCCGGTTGGCTCGCCACGCTGCCCGGCGGGAGCCTGCCGCAGGAGAACGTCACCCTTCTTTTGAACGAAAACGCGACCGCCGGGCGGGTCGTCGCCGCGCTCGACGGGCTGGCCGAGACTGCCGAGGAAGGCGGGCTGACCCTCATCTATTTCAGCGGCCACGGCGATATCGAAAAAACGACCTCTCGACAGAACGGCTACCTCCTCTGCCACGACGCGCCCGCCACGACTTACCCAGCGGGCGGGTGCGTCCCGCTCGGCTATTTGCAGGACATCGTTTCGACCATTTCGGAGAAAAAGGGGCTCGTCGTGCTCGTCACCGATGCCTGCCACGCGGGCAAACTGGCCGGTTCGGCCATCAACGGCACCCAAACGACCAATGCCGCCCTCGCCCGCCAGTTCGCCAACGAGGTGAAAATCATGTCGTGCCAGGCCAACGAACTGGCCCTCGAGGGCGAGCAATGGGGCGGCGGGCGCGGCGTGTTCAGCTTCCACCTCGTCGACGGGCTGACCGGGCTGGCCGACCAGAACGGCGACGGCTCGGTCTCGCTCCTCGAACTGGGCCGGTATCTCGAAGACCACGTGACCGCCGAGGCCGCGCCGCACCCGCAAACGCCCGTCGCGCTCGGCGACCGCGCCTTCCAGTTGGCGCGGACGGGCAGCGCGGTCGCCGGGGGGACGCCGAAGCCGCCCGCCAATATCAAGAAAACGGAGATGCGCGGGTTCATCAGCGCAGCCGATTCGGTGGCGCACAACGGCTTCCTCGCGGCCATCGGGCGGGGCGATTTTTTGGAGCCGGCGGGCGATTGCGCCGAGCTTTTTTACCAAAAACTGGCCGCCAGTCCTTCCGCCGCTCCGATGCTGGGCCTCCTGCGGCGCAACTACGCGGCGGCCCTGCAGGACGAAATCCAGCAAGCCATCAATGCCCTCCTCGACAACGACCCCTACGAGGCCAACAACTGGTATTTTCATCCTGAAAAATACAGCCGTTACCCGGCTTACCTCGACCGCGCCATCCAGCTTTTGGGCGAAAAGCATTACATGACGGCTTCTTTGAAAAGCAAAAAGGCCTATTTCGAGGGGTACGAAATCGCAAAGACGATGGTCGGCGCGGAGGGCGACCCGGCGCGGCGGGACTCGCTGCGGGGGGCGGCGAAGGGGAAATATTTGGCCGGGATTGGGTTTGACCCGGACGCGGCCTATCTCTATTTTGCGATTGGAGACCTGTACTATTTGACTTCCCCTTACCAAACCGATTCACTCTTGCTTTGGTGCAAACGCGCTTTTGAGCACTCGCCGGGCTGGGTCACGCCGGCACTGGAAATTTCCAACGAGTACAAATCCGCACAGGGGCAGATGGATTTAGCCGAAAAATGGATGCTCGAAGCCGTGAAGGTTTTGCCCAATTCCTATCTGGTGCAGTGGCGGTTGTCGTGGCTGCGGGCGGTGCAGGGAAGGCGCGACGAACTGGTCGAGATTTGCAAAAAACTGATTGCCGAAAAACCCGACCTTTTCAATGGCTACGCCACGCTCGGGGGCAGCATTTATATAATGGACGGCGATTTCCCTGAAACCGAAAGGGTGCTGCGCCAGGCGGTTGCCATAGACCCAAGCCTATCGAGTCCGGTAAACCCTGTTTTGGGCGTGAGCATTTGCAAAATGAGGCGGGTCAACGAAGGCATTGAAATGTTGCTCTCCATTTTGGGGAGGGCCGATTTTGCAGGACGGAGCGAGGTGATAGGGTATTTGACAGAAGCTTTTGGGCAAAAGGGAGATTTTGAAAAAGCCGAACAGTTTGCCCAACGGGCGGTGGGAGAAAACATCTTGCCGTGGTATCAAACCATTTCCCTGCTCAACCTCGGCAAAATCCGCGTCCGGCAAAACCGCCTGCCCGAAGCCATCATTCTTTTTGAAAAATCGCTCGCCGCCGACCCGACCCCGGATGCCTATTTCGCCCTAGACTGGGCATGGCTCGGCGATGTCGCTCGCCTGCAAAACCGGCTAGCCGAGGCCGAGGCTTATTTCAAAAAGGCAATTGCTTACAGGAGCGGGTCGGGCTGGGAGGAAATGTACTGTCTGGACGAGGCCCATTATCTCTACGGCAACTTCCTCCTCCGTCAAGACCGCGACACCGAAGCCGCCGCCGCCTTCCAAAAATCGCTCGATATGCGGAAAAAGGGCTTCTGGGGCGAATACGGTTTCGCTCTCCTCGCCGCCAAACAGGGGCGAAAAACCGAGGCATTGGACTGGCTGGAAAAATCGCTGGACAACTTTTACCCCGACGACAAGAGCATTTTGGCGGAGCCGCTTTTTTCAAAAATCAAGAAGACAAAGCGGTTCAAGGCGATGATGCTCAAAAACTTCCCGCCCGGCTGGGAGGAAAAATAGACCACCGAACATGAAGAACGCCCTCTTTTTCGCCCTCGCGCTGGCCGCTATCCCCCTTTTTTCGCAAACCGAAAAAGGCGCATCCCCCATTTCAGCCAACCCGACCAGTTCAATCAGTTCAACAGTCCGTGCCGTCGTCATCGGAATCTCGGACTATCAAAGCCCGCAGATACCCGACCTGAGCTACGCCGCTGCCGACGCCAAAATGTTCGCCGACTGGCTCAAGACCTCGGCCGGAGGCAGTGCAGCGGCGGAGAACATCGCCCTGCTGCTCGACGACAGGGCCACCAGCGGCAACGTCATCGCCGCCCTCGACGGATTGGTGGAGAACGCCGCGCCGGGCGACCTCGTCGCCCTCTATTTCAGCGGGCACGGCGACATCGAAAAAACAACCCTCCGGCAAAACGGCTTCCTGCTCTGCCACAACTCGCCCGCCATCGGCTACCCGTCGGGCGGGACGCTCGGGCTGGGCTATCTGCAAGACTACGTCTCGACGCTCTCCGACCGTGGCTGCCGCGTCGTCGTCGTCACCGACGCCTGCCACGCTGGGAAACTGGCCGGGTCGTCGGTCAACGGCACGCAGACGACCAATGCCGCCCTCGCCCGGCAGTTTGCCAACGAGGCAAAAATCATGAGTTGCCAGGCCAGCGAGTTCTCCCTCGAAGGCCCGCAGTGGGGCGGCGGGCACGGCGTGTTCAGTTTCTACCTGACGAAAGGGTTGTCGGGCGGCGCTGACCAGAACGCCGACGGCTCGGTGACGCTCCTCGAAATCGGCCGCTACCTCGAGGACCGCGTCGTCGCCGACGCCGCGCCGCACCAGCAGACGCCCGTCACTATGGGCGAGCGCGGGTTCGCCATCGCCCACCCGTCGGCATCGCCTCAAGCTGAGCTGCCCATCGCCTCCACGCTGCGGGAGACCAAGATGCGCGGCAACATCTTCGGCCCCGACTCGACGCTCTATCGCGCTTTTGAGGACGCGCTCGCACAGGGCAATTTTTTCGCGCCGGCCGGCGACTGCGCCGAGTTCTATTTCCAAAAACTCATCGGGGAGGAGTCGCTGCGGCCGCTGCACGGGCTGCTGCGCCGCAACTACGCCGCCGCCATCAGCGACGAGATACAGCAGGCTGTCAACGCCCTGCTCGCCAACGACCCCTACGAGGCCAACAACTGGGCCTACCGACCCGGCAAGTACAGCCAGTACCCGGCCCTCCTCGCCCGCGCCGTCGAGCTGCTGGGCGAGCGGCACGTCCTCGTCCCGTCGCTGCGTGGGAAGAAGGCGTATTTCGAGGGCTATGCCATCGCCACCTCATTCGTCGGGCAGGAAAACGACCCGGCGCGGCTCGACTCTCTGCACGAGGCGGCCAAGCGGAGCTACCTCGAGGCCATCCGCCTCGACCCAGACGCGCCCCTACCATACTACGCCATCGGCCACATGTACTGGCACAACACGCCCTACCGGACGGACTCGCTCGTCCTCTGGTGCGGCCGGGCGGCGGAGCGGGCGCCGACCTGGGCGCTGCCGCTGCTCGAAATCTCGCAGGAATACGTCAACGCCCAGGCCAGGCCGGACATCGCGATGGAATGGGTGCTCAAGGCCAACCAAATCGCTCCCGACAATTACAGCGTGCTGGACCAACTGGCCTTCATACAGGGTGCCCTGAAGGAATACGGCAAGTCCCTCGAGACCACCCAAAAGATGATTGCCCTGCGGCCCGACCTGTTCAACGGGTACCTGGGCTTGGGCTTTTTCTATTTCCACGTGGATGGCGACTTGCCCGAAACGGAAAAGCAGCTCCGCCGGGCCATCGAGCTGAACCCCGACTTTTCCAACTGGGCCTACCACATATTGCCCGATGCCCTGATGCAGATGCGCCGCCTGCCGGAGAGCATCGACTGGCTGGAGAAATCCCTCCAGACCAGCAACAAATGGGAGCGCGGCCTCCGCCTCGGCCTGCTCGTGGAGGCCAACGCCCGGCTGGGCAACTTTGAAAAAGCGGAGCAGTTCGCCCGGCAGGCGCAATCGGAGGTCATCGGGCAGAACCCGCTGTGCTTTGTCCTGCTCAACTTTGGGAAGCTGCGCGTCCGCCAAAACCGGCTGGCCGAGGCGGCCGAGCTGTTCGAGCAATCGCTGCTGGCCGACGCGACGCCCGACCCGTTCTTCATCCCCGACTGGACATGGCTCGGCGAGGTCGCCCGTTTGCAGGGCAGGCCCGCCGAGGCGGAGGCGTATTTCAAAATAGCCATCGCCTACGACAGCGGAGACCTCGCCGACCTCCCTGCAAAAGACGAGGCGCACTATCGCTACGGCAACCTCTTCCTCCGCCTCGGCCGCCCCGTCGAGGCCGCCGAGCAGTTCCAAAAATCGCTCGACCTGCGTCGAAAGGGCTTCTGGGGCGAGTACGGCTTTGCGCTGCTGGCCGCCCAGAACGGCAAGGCCGCCGAGGCACTGGACTGGCTGGAAAGGTCGCTGGACAACTACTTCCCCGACGAGCGGGCCATCCGCGCCGAGCCGCTCTTCTCGAAAATCAGGAAGACGAAGCGGTTTCGGAAGATGATGGAGAAGAACTTCCCTGATGAATCCAAAAAGTAAAAGGACATGAAAATTGCGCTCCTCGCGCTGGCCGCCGCGCTGCCCGGCCTGCTCTTTCCGCAAACCGAGAGGGGAGGAAAAACGCTCCCAAATCCAATCAATTTCTCCAATTCGACGACCCGCGCCGTCGTCGTCGGCATCTCGGACTATCAAAGCCCGCAGATACCCGATTTGCAGTTCGCCGACAGTGACGCGGTGGCCTTTGCCGACTGGCTCAAATCCGACGCGGGCGGGCGGGTCGCGGCGGAGGACATCGCCGTTTTGACCAATGAAAAAGCGACCAACGCCCGCATCGGTGCCGCGCTCGACGAGCTGGTGGAGGTGGCGAAGGAGGGCGACCGCATCATCATCTATTTCAGCGGCCACGGCGACGTGGAGACCAAGACCTTCAACCAGCTCGGCTTCCTCCTCGCATGGGACACGCCGCCCACCAACTACAAGGTAGGTGCCTACTCGCTCACCTATTTGCAGGACGTGGTCTCGACGCTCTCCATCCTCACGAAGGCCCGCGTGACCGTCATCACCGATGCCTGCCACGCCGGGAAACTGGCCGGCAGCGGAATCGGCGGCCCGCAGGCCACGGCGCAGGCCCTCGCCAAACAGTTCGCCAACGAGGTCAAAATAATGTCCTGCCAGGCCAACGAGTTCTCGCTTGAAGGCACGCAATGGGGCGGCGGGCGCGGCTGTTTTTCCTTCCACCTCATCGACGGGCTGACCGGGCTGGCCGACAACAACGGCGACGGCACGGTCAGTTTGCTCGAAATCGGGCGGTTTTTGGAGGAAAAAGTCCCGGCGGAGACCGCCCCGCTCCCGCAGACGCCCATCACGGTCGGGGACCGGGGGGCTTTTTTGGCGAAGGTGGACGCGGACGCGCTGGCCGAGCTTTTGAAAACAAAAAGCGGGCAGCCGCCACACATTGGCGATTTGGGATCGAAGGGTCTCGACCTCTTGGCGGAGTCGGACTCGATGACTCGGGCAACTTACCATGCTTTTGAGAATGCCCTCGCGGCGGGCAACCTGATGGAAAACGGCTCGTCCGCCGATTTTTTTTACAAAAAAATACTCGAAAACGGCATTGCCGGGGATTCGAAACTCCACGGCCTCATGCGCCGCAGCCTCGCCGTCGCGCTGCAAGACGAGGTGCAACAGGCCATCAACTCGCTCCTCGCTGACGACCCCTATGCGGTGAACAACTGGCTCTACAACCCCCAAAAGTTCACCGATTACCCGCGATACCTGCACCGCGCCATCGAGCTTTTGGGCGAAAAGCACTACATGGTGCCGACGCTGCGGGCGAAGGAGCTGTATTTCGAAGGCTATCTCATCGCCCAATCGCTCGGCACGGGGAACGCATCGGAGGCATTTCAGGACTCGGTGCGGGCATTGGCAAAGGGGAAAATGTTGGAGGCCGTGGCGCAAGATCCGTTGGCGGCCTATCCGTATTATTCGATTGCCATGTTGCACTACTACCAGAGGCAAACCGATTCGGTCGTGCTTTGGGGGCAGCGGGCCATCGAACGGGCACCGACCTGGCTTTTGCCCTATTTGGACATTTCCTATGAACACCACCGGAGCAACGAAGACAACCCAAACAGCGAGGCCTGGCTAAAAAAAGCCATCGCCATCGCCCCAAACTCGTACACGGTTCAGGAGCGGCTTTCGTGGCTCTATCAATGGCAGAACAGGCTCGACGAATCGCTGGCCGTTTCGGAAAAGATGATTTTGGAACGCCCCGAGCTTTTCAACGCCTATTCCGCGGCTGGGGCCACCTGCGTCTTTTCAAAAGATTTTGCCAGAGCGGAGGCGTATTTTCAGAAATCAAAGGCCATCGAGCCGAGCTTCAACAATTGGGCATCCGATTACTACATAGTCGTTTTGGCAAGGACCCGACGGCAACGAGCTGCCATCAGCCTAGCTGATTCCATCCTCAACCATCGGGCCGTCAATGCCGATGCCCGCCGATTGGGCTTGAGCTTTTTGGTCACTTCTTTGAATGCCAATCACCAGACAAAGCTCGCTGTTCAAATCATCAAAAATTACGAGGGTTTCATCCAAACAGGCCCCCTCCTGTCCTACGAAGAGATGTCCGTCCTTGCCAAATATGAGGTCGGGAAAGGCCACTATTCAGAAGGACGGGCCTTGATGCAAAAGCTGGTTGATATAACGCCGCATTTGACCGGGCCCGATTTTTTGCAAATTAATTTGGAGGCAATCATTGCTGAAAAGGAAGGCCAATTGGCCCAAGCGGATAGCCTTTTCCGGGCCGCCCTGTCGTTCCGTTCCGTGTGGAATTGGGAACATATGTCGGATCGCTTGTACGGCCTCACAGAGATTCTGCGGGAAGAATATTTCCGCTTTTTGATGCACCAAAAAAGAACGCCGGAAGCCGTGGCGCAGGCGGAAAAATTGATGGAAGAGGAGCCAAACTCGTGGCGGGGCCATTACTGCATGGCCATCGTGGAGGCCGAAAAAGAGCATCAAAAAGCCGCCCTCGACTGGCTCGAAAAATCCCTCGACCGCTGGCTGCCCACGCCCGAGCTGACGGAGTACGAGCCTTATTTTTCAAAAATCAAAAAGACGAAACGCTTCAAAGCCATGATGCTCAAAAACTTCCCGCCCGGCTGGGAGAAAAACTGAACCACCGAACATGAAAAATGCACTCTTTTTCGCCCTCACGCTGGCTGCCGCCCCACTTTTTTCGCAAAACGGAAAAGGCGCATCCCCCATTTCAAGCAATCCAACCGGTTCAACCAGTTCAACCGTCCGCGCCGTCGTCGTCGGCATTAGGGACTACCGCGACCCCGGCATCCCCGACCTCCAGTTCGCCGACCGCGACGCGACCGCCTTTGCCGACTGGCTCAAAAGCGAGGCGGGCGGCAACGTGCCCGGCGACAACATCCAGCTCCTCCTCAACGAGCAGGCGACCAACGCGCAAATCGGCCTCGCCCTCTACTGGCTCGTCGACAGCTCGCGGGCGGGCGACGCGGCCGTCATCTATTTCAGCGGCCACGGCGACCTCGACTCCAAGCGGCTGCGCGACCAGTGGGGCTACCTGCTCACCCACGACACGCCCGCCCGCATCTACTCGGCCGGTGCCTACCCGCTCAACTATTTGCAGAACATCGTCTCCACCCTCTCCATCGACCAGGGGGTGCGCGTCGCGCTCTTCCTCGACGCCTGCCACTCGGGAAAGCTCGCCGGGCAGGCCATCGGCGGCGAGCAATCGACGGCCGAGGCCCTCGCCCGCCAGTTCGGCAACGAGGTGAAAATCATGGCCTGCCAGCCCAACGAGCTTTCCCTCGAAGGGCGGCAATGGGGCGAGGGGCGCGGCCTTTTCAGCTTCCACCTCATCGACGGCCTGACGGGACTCGCCGACCGCAACGCCGACGGTTCCGTCTCGCTCGGCGAGATGGACCGCTACCTCACCGACGCCGTGCCGCCCGAGGCCGCGCCGCTGGGGCTGGCGCAGACGCCCTTCACCGTCGGCAACCGAAACGCGGCGCTGGCCCGCGTCGACGCGCCGTCGCTCGCCCGGCTGCGCGAGGCGAAGAGCGCGGTGGCCACCCTCTCGCCAGTCGGCTCGAAAGGGCTGGAAGACGAGGTGCTGGCCCGCGCCGACTCTGTCGGCCGCGCCCAGTACCAGTCTTTCAAGAGCGCGCTGAAGTCGGGCGACCTCCTCTCGCCGGACGGGGCGAGCGCGGACTTCTTTTTTTCAAAACTGGTTGAAAATCAATCCTTTAAGCCGCTGGCCGGGCTGATGCGCCGCAACCTCGCCGCCGCGCTGGCCGACGACGCGCAGCAAGCCCTCAACGCCATCCTCTCCGACGACCCCTTCGAGATAAACACCTGGACGAGCAACCCGGCCAAGTACCGGCTCTACCCACAGTACCTCGGCCGCGCCGCCGACCTCATCGGCGAGGGCAACCCGCTGCACCGGCCGTTATTGGCCAAGAAACTGTACTTCGAGGGCTACAACCTCTTCCAAAACGTTGGCGCCCTCGACGAGCGACCCGCCGTCCGCGACTCCTTCCGGGCGGAGGCCAAGAAGCTCTTCCTCGAAAGCCTCCGGCTCGACCCCGGCGCGGCGTACTCCTGTTACAGCATCGGCACATTGGTGGAGAAGACCGGCAACCACGTCCGCGCCGACTCCTGCATCTTCTGGATGAAACAGGCCATCGACCGCGCCCCGAACTGGAAGCAGCCCTACATCAACATCGCCGAGGTCAACCTCAACTGGGTGAGCCGCGTGGACAGCACGGCGGTCTGGGTGGAAAAGGCCCGCGCCCTCGACTCCACCTCCTACATGGTGCTGCAGGAGCTTTCGTGGCTGCGCCAGTACCAGCACCGGCCGGAGGAGGCCAATGCCATCTGCCGACGGATGATGGCCATGCGGCCGGAGCTGCCCAACGCCTATTTCACCCTCGGCCACACGCTGTTCATGCTGCAAGGCCGGGTCGACGAAGCGATGGCGGCGGAGCGCAAAGCCATGGAGATCAACAACCTGCCCAACCCGTTCCCAATCACAATCGAGCTGGCCCTCCTGAAAAGGAGGCGGCTCGCCGAGGCCGAGGCCGGCGCCCGAGCCAGGTTCGCCCGCCCCGGCCTCAACGCCAGCGATCGGCTTGCGCAGCAATTCATTCTGGCCACCACCCTAATCCAGAGCCGCAAATTGGTGGAGGCCGAGCAGGTCATCCAAAAGGCGGAGGAGACCGGCACCGACATTTTCTGGCTCACCCGCCTCGGTGCCGAGAAGGGCCGTCTCCTGCTCCTCCTCGGCCGCCCCGCCGAGGCCGAGAAGGCCCTCCTCCGCGCCCTCACCTACAACGACAGCGACGACGACGCCTGGACGCGCATCTGGGCCCTGCTCGGCACAGCCACCGCCGCGCAGGGCCGCCCGGCCGAGGCGGAGGCCTATTTCAAAAAGGCCACCTCCTTCTGGTGCCTCAACACGGCCAACTATTTCTGGGAGGAGGCCTGGTACCTCTACGGTCGCTTCCTGCTCGACCAGAACCGCGACGCGGAGGCCCGCCGCGCTTTCGAGAAGACCGAGGAAATCTACCCGAACGGCTACTACGCGCCCTACGGCATGGCCCTCTTTTTCGCCAAAAAGGGGGAGAAACGAGCCGCCCTCGGCTGGCTCGAACAATCGCTCGACAGATTTTGGCCCATCCCGCAGCCGGTGGAGGAGGAGCCGCTTTTCCGGAAAATCAGGAAGACGCGCCGTTTCCGCGAGCTGATGGAGAAGAACTTCCCCGACGACTTCAAAAAGTAAAAGGCATGAAAACCGCGCTCATTGTGCTCGCAATTGCGATGTCTGGCCTGCTCTTTTCGCAATCTGAAAAGGGTGCCATCCAAATCTCCAATCCCAGCTCGCCAACCACCGGCGGCACCACTCGCGCCGTCGTCGTCGGCATCTCGGACTATCAAAGCCCCCAGATACCCGATCTGCAGTTCGCCGACAGTGATGCGGTTGCCTTCGCCGATTGGCTCAAAAGCCCGGCCGGCGGCTCCGTTGCGGTGGCCGACATCGCCCTTTTGACCAACGAGAAGGCCACCAACGGCCGCATCTCCACCGCCCTCTACTGGCTGCTCGACGAGAGCCGCGAGGGCGACACAGCCATCTTCTATTTCAGCGGGCACGGCGACGTCGAGGCCAAGCTCCGCAGCCAGAATGGCTTCCTCCTCGCCGCCGACTCGCCGCCGACCAACTACATCGGCAACGCCGTCAACCTGCGCGACGTGCAGGACGTGGTCTCCACCTTGAGCATCGACCGGAAGGTGCGCGTCGTCCTCGTCACCGACGCCTGCCATGCAGGGAAACTGGCCGGAAGCTCCGTCGGCGGCACGCAGGCGACGG
>JBGAWE010000220.1:0-7677 GCA_044227705.1 Saprospiraceae bacterium | reverse complement strand
AAGTGAAACTGCATTTCAGGCGGACAAAAAAGAAATGGAAGACCCAGACTGGGAAGTCTATAAAAACTCTTCTAATGAATACCCTTACTTTATTTTCATCTGCAAGGCGGATGGCCCGTGGGAGCCTGGGCCCCACGATAAGTTGTTGCCAAAGCACAAGAAGAAGTAACACTAGACTTCTTGCGAAAGTGGCATCTTTCGGCGATGAACAAGTATGAAAAGATAAAAGACCTAGGCGAGTCGGAGTTTCGGCGGCTGACCGGGGTTCGAAAAGCCACGTTCGAGCTTATGCTCGAGACGTACTAGAAGGAGTTGAACGCCAAAAAGAAGCTTTCAGGCCGCCCATCGGTTTTGACAATGGCCGACCAGGTTCTGATGATGCTGGAGTACAACCGAGAGTATCGCACCTACTTCCACATCGCGCAGAGCTACGGCTTGAGCGAGTCGAACGCCTACCGGTGCATCAAACGGGTGGAAGAACTCTTGATTCGTTCCGGCAAGTTCAGCCTCCCCGGTCGCAAGGTGCTGCAAGCCTCTGACACACACTTCGACATCGTCCTCGTCGATGCCACCGAGGTCAAGATTGAACGGCCCAAAAAAAAACAAAGAGCGTACTACAGCGGCAAAAAACGGCAGCACCACCTCAAAGCCCAAGTAGCCATCGAGCAGTCCAAAGGCAAGGTCATCTGCACCGCCTTCGCAAAGGGCCGCCAGCATGACTTCAACCTCTTCAAAAAAAGCAAGCTGCGCATCTCTCCCCAAACCATCCTCATCGCCGACTCTGCTTATCAAGGCGTCCAAAACCTCCACGAAAACTCCCTGCTGCCCCTAAAATCATCCAAACTCAAGCCGCTCACCAAATCAGAAATGAGGGACAATGCCGAAATCTCCAAGCTTCGAATCAAGGTCGAGAACGCCATCGCCTTCATCAAGCGGTTCAGAATCTTCTCCTCAAAGTATCGAAACCGCGCAAAACGTTTTGGCCTCCGTTTCAACCTCTTTGCCGCCATTTGCAACCTCGAAATCTTACTCAACTGACTTTCGCAAGAAGCCTATTCTTTGATAGCCAGCTATTCGCAATTACCATGATTAAGTACTTCAACTTTATTCTACTCTCAATGACCCTCGGAACAGCTTGCCCCTCAAAAAACAAGTCTAAAGTAGCAACAACTAGCATAGAATATGTCAAGGTTATTGCGGCCGAATACGGCCTTGAAGATTCCATTTCTTAAACTAGCATCAGGCTATTGACCACCCTGAACGAGCAAGATTTGCGCAAGTACCTTCTAAAGACATCTCAAATGTATGAGTATGAAGGGAAGTACGAGGAGGCGTTCAGGAACATTAACTGTCTGGATGATTATTGGAATTTATTGGACTCGTTTCCTGGAGAGAAGAGTGCACTCTATCTGTCCGAAAAGGATTTCATGGAAGACAAGAGAAAAAAATCGAACCCAGATTGGGAAGTCTATATCAACACGACCAGAAGGCTTCCATATTTTACCTTTATCAACAAAACTGACGGAGAGTGGACTCCTGAACCCGGCGACAAGTTGCTGCCTAAACATTGCAAATAAACCACTTTTGAGCCCTTGTTGGCGTCCGCTCATTGGCCATTGCTGGCATCCATTTGGCCTTTGTTGGTGCCCATTTGGCCGTTGTTCGACGCCCTCGCCAACAACATCTCCCTGCTGCCATCCGTCCTCAAACCTCCTCCATCAGCCTCCAAACTCGACTCGGCTCGCTCAGGCGCTTCAAAGAGGACGCGAAAGAGGTCAAGAGCGGCTTCGAGTGCGGCCTGACCATCGAGAACTTCAACGACATAAGGTCGGCGACATCGTCGAGGCTTACGAGGTGACGGAGGTGCGGCAGACGCTGTAACCGACATCAATGGCCACATCAGAAAGCCCGTTCCCGCCGCAAATCGGGGGCGGGCTTTTGTTTTTGGAAAATCCATCGAGTCAATTCGCGCCGAAAAAGAAATCCCGGCCTGGATTTTTCAGAAGCCTCGCGGCACGGCTTTGCAGAAGGAAAAACTACCTTCGCCCGCCTTTTCAAAAAAGGCAGCCCACGGTCGCCGGGCGCGTGACGGCCAGCATTTTTCACTAAAATTTGGAGGAGCAAATCATGATGCTCGAAGAAAAAGAACCCGAAACCAACGAAGCGGTCGTCGAGACCGTCGTCGAAAACAGCGCGGCCGTTGAGGTCGCCGAGACCGTCGCGGCACCCGTCGTGATGGAGGCCAAAGCCGCCTCCTACGGCGCTCCGGTCCAGACCGAGCAACAAGAGGAGGAAGAGGAAGAACTCGAGCTCGTCATCGACGACGCGCCCGCCGTCGGCGCCGCCCACGACGACTACAACTGGGGCATGGACAAGCGCGGCCGCAATCCGTACACCGACGCGGAGCGGAAGGCGATGTTCAACGACTACGACCAGACATTGAGCCAAGTCGCTGAAAATGAGATAGTTAAGGGCAAGGTTTCGGCCATCAGCGGTGGCGACGTGGTGCTCGACGTCAACTTCAAGTCCGACGGCCTCATCGCCTTGAGCGAGTTCCGGCAGGAGGGCGACCTGAAGCCGGGCGACATGGTGGAGGTCTACGTTGAGACGCAGGAGGACAAGAACGGGCAGCTCGTGCTCTCGCGCCACAAGGCGCGGATTCTGCGCGCTTGGGAGTCCATCGTCGATTCGTTCAAGAACGGCACCGTCATCCGGGGCATCGTCCGCTCGAAGACGAAGGGCGGCCTCATCGTCGAGTGCAACGGACTGGAAACGTTCCTTCCCGGCTCGCAGATCGACATCAAGCCCATCGTCGACTACGACCAATACGTGGGCAAGACGATGGAGTTCAAGGTCGTCAAAATCAACGAGCAGATCAAGAACGCCGTCGTCAGCCACAAGGCGCTCATTGAAAGCGACCTCGCCGAACAGCGCGAGACCATCCTCGGCGGCCTCGAAAAGGGGCAGGTGCTGGAAGGCGTCGTCAAGAACATCACCGACTTCGGGGCGTTCCTCGACCTCGGCGGCGTCGACGGCCTCCTGTACATCACCGACATCTCGTGGGGCCGCATCAACCACCCGACGGAGGTCTTGACAAACGGTCAGAAAATCCACGTCGTCGTCCTCGACTTCGACGAGAACAAGAAGCGGATCTCCCTCGGCCTCAAGCAGCTCACCCCGCACCCGTGGGACGTGCTGGCGCAGGAGGTCGGCGAGAATGCGACCATCAAGGGGAAGGTCGTCAACATTGAAGATTACGGCGCGTTCATCGAGATCCGTCCGGGCGTCGAGGGCCTCATCCACATCTCGGAGGTCTCGTGGGGCAACCAGATGATCAACGCGAAGGACTACTTCAAAATCGGCGCGGAAATCGAGGCGAAGGTCGTCCACCTCGACCGGCACGACCGGAAGATGTCGCTCTCCATCAAGCAGCTCTCGGAAGACCCGTGGCGCAACATCGAGGACACCTACCCCCTCGGCAGCCGCCACACGGCGACCGTCAAGAACCTCACTCAGTACGGCGTCTTCGTCGAACTCGGCGCGGGCATCGGCGGCATGGTCCACATCAGCGACCTGTCGTGGACGAAGCGCTACGGCCACCCCTCGGAGTTCACCAAGCCGGGGCAGCCGCTGGAGGTCATCGTGCTCGACGTCGACCGCGACTCGCGCAAGCTCTCGCTCGGCCACAAGCAGATCGAGGACGACCCGTGGAACGCCTTCGAGAACATCTTCCCCATCGGCTCCTACCACGAGGGCACGGTGCTGCGCCGCGACGACCGGGGCGCCATCATCTCGCTGCCGCACGGGCTGGAGGCCTTCGCCCCGGCCAAGCACATCCGCAAGGAGAACAACCAGATGGTCGACCAGGGCGAGACCCTGACCTTCAAGGTCATCGAGTTCAACCGCGACGACAAGCGCATCCTCGTCTCGCACACCCGCTACCTCGACGACATCCGCCGCGACGCCGAGGCCACCATGCGCCGCGTCGCCAACAAGGAGGACGAGGAGCTGCAGACCGCCATCCGCACGACGCAGGAGAAAGTCGAGCGCTCGACGCTGGGCGACCTCTCTGCGCTGTCGCAACTTCGCAAGCAGTTCAGCGCCTCCGCCGCGCCAGAGGCCCCGAAGAAGGCTGAGAAGGCGAAGGCCGAGGCCGCTGAAAAGCCCGCCGAGGAGCCGGTTGCCGAACCGGCCGTTGAGGCCGCTGTGGAGCCGACGGCCGAGGTTGCTTCGGAGGAAAAAACGGAGGAATAAGCCCAACGGGTTGATTCCCAATGGTTTATCGGACAAAACGAACCCCCGGCCAGTCTCCTGGCCGGGGGTTTTCTTTTTCCGGCTTTTGAAATTGAAGGCTAACTTTGCTGGCAAGTTCACCAGCCCCCCACCCATCATGGCCGGAAAGGAAGTCACCGAGGAATCTCGAATCTCCCTCAAACCGTTGACAATCTGGGCAATCATCGTCGGCGTTTTCACCGCAGGCATGGTCATCGCCAGCCTATACTTTAAGCTCGAAAACCGGCTCAACCTCGTCGATGCGCACCTGAAGGCCATCGACGAGCACACCGAATCTATCAAAAACGAGCAGTCCAAGATTGTGGAGTCGCTCAAAAAAGGAGAATAGCCATGCTGCAAAACTTGAAGCTCCTGCCGACCATCGAGATTCGCTACACGAACTCGCCCGGTCGCCCCACCTCCCCGCTCCACCTCCTTTCCTTCGCGCTGCTGTGCCACCTCCTGTTTTGCGCGTTCACCATCGGCTCATTCGTTCAAATGCAGGGTCGTTTGGGCAAGGTCGTGGAAAATGCCGCGCAGATCGAGCAAGACATGGGCGAGGTCTTGACGAACTATCGGCTCATCAGCCAGTTGATCGTGGAGAAGAAGGCCAAAAAGCAGCCTTTCTTTCAGGATGGATACACCGCCGCCCCGACCGAAACCCACAACGGGAAGCTGTCAAGCCTGGAAGTCGCCACGCCCCTTTTGGCCAAAAAGGAGAACTGAAAATGAGGTCAACGCGCGTTTGACCTGTCAAAAAGAAGAAAACGAACCCCCGGCCGGGCGAATGGCCGGGGGTTTTCTTTTGGCCCCCATCGGAAGCCGCCTCTCGCCGGGTGGTGGAGCCTGAAATATCTTTGTGGAAAATTCCCGCTGACGGGTCAAAAGCGAGGGTGCCGGAAGTTTTTTGAACCAAATTTGCCCGCCCGGCCAAGCCTTTCTTTCTCAACAAAAAAGCTCTCCGCAACTCATGCAACGTCGCTCTTTCATCAAGAACTCCTCGCTCGCGGCCGCCGCGCTCGGCCTCGGCGACGCCCTCCACACGATGGGCAAGGCCTCGCGCAAAATCAGCGTCCAGCTCTGGTCCGTCCGCGAGGACATGGCCCACGAGGCGGCCGCCACCCTCTCGGAGCTGGCCAAGTTCGGCTACCGCAACGTGGAAGGCTTCGGCCTCGACAGCGGCAAGATCTTCGGGATGCCCGTCAAGCAGTTCCGAAAGCTGCTCGACGACAACAAGCTCTGGATGCCCTCCTCGCACACAGGAATCACGCCTGACCTGTTCGACGCAAAGGGCAAGCCCAACGACCTCCTCAAAAAGCGGCTCGACGACGCGGAGGCCCTCGGCATCCGCTACCTCATCCACCCCTACCTCGGCAACGACGAGCGCAACGCCGACTTCCTCAAAAAGCACTGCGACCGCCTCAACACCGCCGGGGCCGCCGCCAAAGACCGGGGCATCACCGTCTGCTACCACAACCACGACTTCGAGTTCACCGGGAAACTGCCCGACGGGACGATGTTCTACGAGATGATCCTCAAACAGACCGACCCCGAACTGGTCAAGATGCAGCTCGACCTCTACTGGGCTTGCTTCGCCGGGCAGCAGCCAGCCGACTGGTTCGCGCTGCACCCCGACCGTTTCCGCCTCTTCCACGTCAAGGACATGGCCAAGACCGAAAAGCGCGAGACCGTCGAGGTCGGCGACGGCAGCATCGACTTCCAGCAAATCTTCGACGCGGCCAAGCCGCAGCACATCAAGCTCTACGTCGTCGAGCTCGAGCACTACAAGACCTCGCCCGTCGCGGGGGTCGGCCGGGCACTCGCCGGGCTGCAGAAGCTGAAAATCTGATCGCTCTTTTTGTCAAAAGAAAAAGCCAACTCGCTGACTGTCAACGAGTTGGCTTTTGTTTTTGGCCAATAAACGCTACTGCTTCTTACCCTTCACCGAGATGCCCACACCGCTGACCACAACCTTCTTGTGGAAATAGTTGACAACGATGAGCGGCACCGTGAACCGGTGGCTATTACGCCTCGGCAGGAGGAGTGCGTCGGCCCCCGGCAGGTTGTCGAGCGCGTCGTCGTAGGCGTTTTCGTAGAGGGCCTCATCTGATTTCCCTTTCCCAATCTGGAAGAACAACAGGTAGAACTTCGACGTGGATGAGCTGCCAGATGTCTTTTTCAGCACCTCGTAGTCGTCGCGCCGCAACGGCTCGACCTGCGCCGAGGGGTTGCTGATTTCGACGTTCGTCGATTGGCTCGTGCGTCGGAACGAGGGCAGCGAGACCGCGCATGACGACAAAACGGAAAGGGTGAAAAGCCCGGATACCAGAGAAAGATTTCTCATGTTTTAAAAAAAAAGGCTGGTGAAAAAAGCGGTCAGTCCGTTTACCGAACTGGCCGCAAGGCTACGCTGGCTCGAAAAACCGGGCCAAACAAAACCCTTGTTTGATTTCACGCAAGGCTATTTGCTCGAAAACACCCAATATTCCCACGGCCCGAGCTTCATTTCGGCCGCCTTGAGGTCGGTGAACATGTCCGTCCCTTTCATCACCTCGCGGTATTTCCCCTGCCATTCGGTTCCCGAAAATTTCACCGTCCGAGCCTTCTGCGAGAGGTTGAAGACGCAGAAAACCTTGTCGCCGCCCTGCTCGCGAGTGAAAGCGAGGACGTTTTTCGAGTCGTTCGTCGCCACTCTTTTTACTTCGCCGCCGTCGGCCCCGCTCCAGACGGCGCGGTTGGTGTGCTTCAGGTTGGAGAGCTTGCGAAAGAAGTCGGTGCGCGACTTGCCCGCCCAGTCGATTTCGTCCTTGTGGAAGAACGAGAGCCGCTTGTCGAGCGAGGCTTCCTGCCCATTGTAGATGCAACCCATCCCGTCGAGCGTGAAGCAGAGCGCGGTGAACGCATCGCCCGCCGCGCCGAACGACTCGCGCTCGGTGCCGTTCCAGGTGTTTTCGTCATGGTTCTGCGTGAACTGCATCTGCCATCCTTTCTTCGGAAACTTCGACTTGTAGCCCGTCAGATATTCGGCGATGCTGTCTGCGTCCTTCTTCCCCTTCGCCACGTCCTTTATCAAAGCGTGAAAGGCCCAGCCATAGTTTGCCTGGAAACAGGAGGTCAGATGCTCGGGCACGTCGCCCCATTCGGACAGCATGAAGACCGGCTTGATTTTGTCCAGCTCGGGCCGGAGCTGCGCCCAGAAGTCGTTCGGCACGAAGCCCGCCACATCCTCGCGGAAGCCGTCGACATCGAACTCGCGCAGCCAGTATTGGTGCGCGTCGATGACTGCTTTCCGCAAGTCGGGGTTCGAGTAGTCGAGCATCGCCACGTCCGTCCAGTCGGTCGGCACCTTCGTTTTCGGGTCGACGGGTGTGGTGATTTTCCCGTCGATTTTGACGAAATACTCGG
>JBGAWE010000219.1:0-7709 GCA_044227705.1 Saprospiraceae bacterium | reverse complement strand
GACTCCGTCGGGTGCGCCTTGCACGGCGACCCTGTCGCCTGACACTCCTTGCGTCTGAAACGCTCGGAAAAGGCGCACTCGACGGAGTCGGGCGCGAGCGGCGGCGCGGGGTGTTGGTTTAGAAGTTGATGCTTTCCCCGTTGTTGACATCTTGAAACCCGGTCGTGATGAGCAGGTCGCCCTTTTTCAATCCGGAGAGGATTTCAACCTTCCCGTTGTAGTTCTGCCCCTGTTTCACGTCGGCGCGCTTGACGGTGGCCGTCTTCTCCCCGGTCTTTTCGGCGAGGAGGACAAATTCGCCGCCCTCCCCTTGCTGGATGGTGCTGACCGGCACGACGAGCGAGCCGGGCCGCGAGTAGTCGATGATTTTCAGCACGGCCACTTGGTTGGCGCGCCAGTCGCCCGAGGCGGGCAGGGCGCACTCGACGGAGAAGGTCCGGTTCGTCGGGTTGATGATTTTGGAGATGTAGGTGATGCGCGACGTGATTTCCTTGCCCGACTCGGGGAAGAGGACCTGAACCGGGTCGCCCTTTTTGACCTTCGAGACGTAGGCCTCGGTGACGTTCCCGACGAGTTTCAGCTTGGAGAGATTGAGCACGTTCGCCAGCGGCAAACCGGGCGAGATGGCCCCGCCGACCTTGCCAAAAACCGCGTCGACCACACCCGAGAGCGGCGAGTAGATTTTGAGGTTTTTCAAATTCTCCTCCATCGTGGCGATGCTGCCCTCGAGCGACTCCTTCGCGTTCTTGGCCTGCAAAAACTGGACTTCGGAGCCGATTTTCTGGTCCCAAAGCCCCTTTTGCCGGTTGAACAGGTCGGTGGCGAAGGTCAATTGATGGCGCATCTCGGCGAGTTGCGATTGATAGGTCTCGCCGTCAAGCTCGGCGACGAGCTGCCCGGCCGCCACGTTGTCGCCGACGTCTATCAAGACCCGCTTCAAAGTCCCCGGCATTTTCGAGGTGATTTGCTGGCTCTTGTCGGCGTCGACGCGGCCCTGCAAGTCGATGAAATGCTGGAAGGTCGTCGGCGCGAGGGCCTCGACACCGACGGTCTTTGCTTTCCGTTCGACCGGCTTCCCGGCGTTGATTTTCGCCTCGATGTCGGCGATTTTGGCCTCGATGGCGGCCTTGTCGGATTTGAGCTTGGCCAGTTCGGCCGATTGGTCGGTCGCGCCGCCGCCGCTGTTCCCGCAGGCGGCCAAAAACATCAGGGCGAGGCCCGTGAGGGAGAGGTTCTTTATGTTCTGCATTGGTGAAATTTTTTTGATTGTGATGTAGAGACGCGGAGCATCGCGTCTCTACCTGCCCATTGATTTTTGGACAGCGACGCGGGCTTTCAACACCTCGAACTGCGCGTTCAGCACGGCAGCCTGCGCCGAATAGAGGCTCTGCTCGCTCAAAACAAGCTCGACGGACGAGCCGACACCGGCCCGGTATTTCTTCTCCGTGGTCTCATAAATCCGCTGGGCGAGGTCGAGGCTTTTCTGCGCGTCCGCCTGCTTCGACTTGGCGATTTCGAGGCCCGACCGTGCGGCCTGCGCCTCGAAAGTCAACCCGTTTTCGAGCATTTTCTGCTGCGTCCGCAGGGTCTGCTCTGCGAGGAGGGCGCGTTGGTGCTGCGCCTTCGAGAGGCCCCCGTTCCAAATCGGCACGTTGACCGTCAGCCCGACGATGCCGCCCGAGGGGACAAGCAAGCCATCTTTTGCAAGGTTGTCGCCGAGCATCTGGTAGCCGTAGCTGGCATACGAGGCGACCGTCGGCATCCACGGCTTTTCGTAAATCGTGGCTTGCAAGGCCCGCAGTTCCGACGCCTTTTGCATGGACTGCCACTCCGGCCGCGAACCGAAATCCGGCTTTTCCGACGGCATTTCGTCGGCAATCTGGGCGAGGAGTTTTTTCAAATCGTCGGTCGGCGTGAGCGGGTCGGTCTGCGGGTAGCCCATCGCAAACTTCAAAGCGTCGACCACCGTCCCGCGCTGGCGGAGAAGGTTTTCGCGCTCGTTTCGCAAGGTCATCAGGCTCAAATCGAGCCGGTCGACGTCGAGCTGTTCAACGAAACCAGCTTTGTTCGTCGCCGCCGTTTCCGAGCGGAGCTTTTCGAGATTGGAGATGTTCTTGTCCAAAACCGCCACGTTCTCCGTCAAAATCAGCGCGGGCAGATAGGCGTCGCGGACGGAGTTGCGCAGGCTGGCCTTCGCCACGTCGAGCTGGATGGCGGCCCAGTCGCGGTAGCCACGAGCCGCTTTTTTCGCAATCCGATAGCTGTTTGAAAAGAGGAGCTGGCTGTACTGGAGCTTCGCGTCGAGCGAGTTGCGCAGCACGAACGAGGCCGTCCGCTCCACGCCCGGCAGGATTTCGCCCGTCACAGAGTCTCGCGGCAAGAAGGCCGACGGCAGCGGCGACTCGGGCTTTTGGAAGAAGTAGCTGTAGCCCGCCGTCCCCGTGAACTGCGGCATCGCAGTCGCCGTGTTCTCGCGGATCTGCCAGTCGGCGTCCGACCACGCGATTTGGGCGAGGCGCACCGACGGGTGCTTGTCCTGTGCGTACTTGACGGCCTCTTCGAGCGTCATCTGCGCCGACTGGCCGAGGACGGAGGCCAGCGCGGCAAGGAGCAAACCAGGGATTATCAGAAGTTTTTTCTTTATTTTCATAAGTAGTTGAATTTCAGTTAATTGACAGGTTTTAGTGCGGCCTCGGCAAGGCGGTTGACGAGCAGTTCGCGGCCTTTTTCCGAACAGACGCCAGCAAGGTGCCAGACCATGAACTGCCGGATTACCTCCTCGAAAGCAAATTTCCCGTGCGGGAAAAACCGCTCATCGAGGATGTTGGCTGCCGCCGCGACGTAGAGCGAGGCGACGATTTCGGGGTTAGCGTCCGGTCGGTAGAGGCCCTCGTCGATGCCACGAATGATGTTGGCCCGAATCCAGTGGCGGATGCTCTGCGAGTGGAAGTCGTCCATCAAGGCCCAGGCCTCGGGGTGGTGCCTTTGCAGTTCGAACATGAGGCTCGGCTTCACCTGCCGCACCTGCCGAACGATGTGCTCGGCCACCAACAGCATCTCGTCTATCGCGTCGGTCGAGGCGGCGAGGATGGACTCGTGATCGGTGCAATCGGCCTCGATGCCCATCGCGACGACCTTTTTCACGAGGTCGTCCTTGCTCTCGACGTGCTGGTAGAGGGTCTTTTTGGAGATGCCAAGCTCGCGGGCCACGTCGTCCATGGTCAGGTTGCGGATGCCGAGGCGGAAGAACAGTTCCTCCACCCGTTTGAACAGTTTGAGTTGTGCGTCGGGCACCATTTTTCTCTCCAATTCGTGGGGTTGTCTCAATTCAACAGTGGAAACGATTTGCGGCCAAATTGTTTCCGGCGTATCCAATATTTCGATAAAAAGATGGAGAGCGGGCGACGAACGGCCCGAAAAGCGGTCAAAAAGAAAAGGCTGGGAAACGGCGCGGCGTTTCGGGCGATTTCAGACGAAATCCACGTCCACGTCGTAGGGATAGGTCATCAGGTAGTCGAGGGCGCGGCTCATTTCGAAGCCCTCGAAGACGACCATGTAGAGCGTCGTCGTGATGGGAACGTGGAGTTTGTACTGTCGCGCCAGTTGCCGGGCGATCCGCAGCGTGCGGACGCCCTCGGCCAGTTCGGGCATCGAGCTTTCGATGTCAGCCAGTTTTTCGCCTTTGGCGAGGCGCATCCCGAGGGAATAGTTGCGGCTGGAGGTCGAGGTGGCCGTCGCCACGAGGTCGCCGATGCCGGCCGTGCCGAGGAACGCCTCGCTCGACGCGCCGAGGGCCTTTCCGAAATAGATCATCTCGGCCAGCCCGCGCGAGATGAGCATCGACTGGATGTTGCGCCCCATCCCCATCCCGGCGAGGAGGCCGGAGCCGATGGCGACGATGTTCTTCAGAGCCCCGGCCAGCTCGGCGCCGAGGATGTCGTAGCCGCCGAAGACGTGGAATTTCCGGCTGTTCAGCGCCTTTTGCCCAATCTGGATGACTTCCCGGAAACGGCTCGCCACAAGCGACATGGTCGGCTGCCCGGACATGATTTCGCTCGCCAAGTTCGGCCCGCTCAAGCAGCCGATGCGGACGACGGAGCTTTCCTCGCGAATCACCTCGCTCATCGTCAGCACCTGCTGGCGGGTGAGCGGCTGGCGGGCGAGGGCGGCCTCGTCGATGTTTTTCAGGTCAAACCCTTTTGTCCCGTGAATCAAGATGTGCTGCGGGCGCAGGTGCGGCCCGAGCTGCTGCATCATCTTTCGGAAGCTCTGCGACGGGACGATGGGGAAGATGACGCGGCACTCCTCGGCCATCGCGGCCATGTTGTTGACCGCCGTGACGCGCGGGCTCATCGGCACGCCGAGGTTCGAGCGGCTGCGGTTTATCTCCTCGGCCAGCTCGGGGCGGCGCGAGTAGAGGCGGACCTCGGCGTTTTCGGCCAGCAGGTTGGCCACCGCCGTTCCGAAGCTGCCCGCTCCGACGACGCCGATGGGCGGCTGTTCTGTTGTCTCCTTTTCGATTCGGGTCTTGGCCACGCGGTCTTTTCTTTAAAATTTGGACGGGCGAAGGTCTAAAAAGCCGTTTGAGTCGAGCCGCTCACCGCACGAACAGCACGAACTCCACACGCCGGTTCTTCGCCTTCCCCTCCGCCGTCTCGTTCGAGGCGATGGGTCGCGACTCGCCGAAGCCCGCCGTCCGCATCCGCGCGTCGCTCACGCCGTGCGCCACGAGGTAGTCGTAGCAGGCGATGGCCCGCGACTCGCTCAAGGTCTGGTTGAAGCCCGCCTCGCCCACGTCGTCGGTGTGGCCCTCGATGCGCAGGCCGTAGCCGGGGTATTTTGCCATGATGCCCGCCACCTTGTCGAGCACCGGGAAGCTCTCCTTTTTTAGTGCCGACTTTCCCGTCTCGAACTGAACGCCATAGACGGCCTCGGCCAGCTCCAGTTTTTCCTCCTCGGTGATGTTCACCTTCTCGGGGCAGCCTTTCATCGCGGTGGAGCCTGGCTCTTCGGGGCAAGCATCGCGCTTGTCGGGGGTGCCGTCGCCGTCGCGGTCGCGCGGGCCCCAGAACCGGCGGGCAACGGTCAGGCCACCCATGAGGTACCAGTCCTTGCGGTCGGGGTTACCGGCGTTGCTCACACCGTCGAGGAAGTCGGAAAAGGGGGTCCGGAAGCCGACCTCGGCCCCGACCATCCAGTCGCGGTCGATGTCCACCTTTGCCCCGACGCCGAATGGAAGGGTGAAGACGGTCTCGCTGAAGTTCTCCGTCTTGTCGAGGTTGATGCGGGCTATCATGTCGGGCGACTGGCCCGCCTCGTTGAACTCGGTCTTCGGCTTGAAGTGCAGCATCCCGGCCCCGATGAAGGCGTAAGGCGAGACGATGCGCTCGAAATGGTCCATGTCGCCGAGGTTGAGGAAGCGCGTGGGGCCGAACGGCTCCCATTCGGCCTGCGCCGAGAACTCCAACAACGAGGCCGTGAAACTCCAGCCCCGCGCCTTGCGGTCGTCGTAGTGGCTGTCGCTGCCGCCAATCCAGCCGACGAGGGCGTTGGCCCGTGCCGCCCATCGCTGGTCGATTTGATAGCGGCCGAAAACGCCGAGAGCCGGGCGCGTCTCGAGGTAGTTGAACCGCAGGGTCTTCGCCAAATCGCCCTGATAGTTGGAAAAACCGGCCAGGGCACCGACCTCGAACTTCGATTTTTGGTAGCCGTCGCCCTCGCCCAGTGGGCGCATTGATTGAGAAACAGCCGAGCCGGTCAGCGTGGCCCATAGGACTAATGCAGGGATTATCCTTTTCATAGAAATCGTGTGTTTGGTAAAGAAATCTCGGGGCATAAATACCGCTTTTAGCCCATCTGCCGCCAGTCGAGCTTTTCGAGGAGGCGGTCTTTCTCACCATGCCGAAGCCGCCCGGCTTCTTTTTGAAGTTCAAAACCGGGCGGCTTCGACACACGAATCGGCCGGCTTCAATTCCCGTTGCACCCCGCGAGGCACACCTTCCCCGCCGGCGGCGTGCTGACGACGACCCGCACGAGCAGCCGGTCATAGGACTGGCACCCGCCCCCGACCTGCCCGCAGTAGTAAAGCCCCCCGTTCACGAGCGGCGTGGACGAGGCGAGCGGGGTTCCCCCGAATTGGACATCGTACCAAAAAAAGCCCGGCCCGTTCGGCTGGAGGCTGGCCACCGTAGGCGCGTCGCCGATGCAGAAGGCCTGGGCGCAGGGGCCGCTCGGCGGCGGCGGAACGGCGCTCACCAGCAAATTTTGAGAAATTGCAGGGCGGCAGGCCGGGTCGACGGGCGGCGGGTTGAGGACGGCGTAGACGATGTAGCTGCCCGGCGTTTGAAAAGAATAGCCTGCCGAGGCCATCGTCCCGCCGCCGGTCAGGCTGGCGTTGTTGACGTGGGCCATGAAGGTTCCGCCGTTGTACGGGTCGGCCAGCGGCACGAGGCTGTGTTTGAAGATGAGGCCGTAGCTGCTGCCCATGTTCGTCAGGCCGGAGGCCGTGAACGTCGTCGGGGAGTACTGGCAGGCGAACGCCGCCGCCGTCGACAGGCCGCTGATCCCCGGGCAGTTCGCGCAGCCGCCGGGGCCGTTGAGCACGAAGTTTTCCGCCATCGAGCAGCCGGTGGCCGCCGTCACCGTCACGGCAAAACTTCCATAGTGGAGGCCCGTCTGGTCTTGCTGAAAATTGAGGGTGCCGGGGCCGGACCAGTTGTACGAGTACGGCCCGCCACCGGGCGCGACGTCGAGGTCGATGCTGCCGTTGTAGGAGGCGCAGGTCGTCGGCTGCGTGACCGTCGAGAGCGTCCCCGGCCCGGCCGCGACGGGCACGACGACCGTCTGCGAGACGGTGCAGCCGTGCGAGTCGGTGATGGTGAACAGGTAGCTCCCGTTCACGAGGCCCGTGTTCGTCAAGCCGGGAACGCCGTTCGCCCATGCGCAGGCATAGCCCGGCGTCCCGCCCGAGATGGCGGCGGCCGGGATGGAGATGAACCCGTTCGGCGTCGCCGGGCAGGCGCCCATCACCGTGATTTGGGCGGGATTGACCGCCAAAACCGCCGGTTGCGAGAGGGCAATCGGCCCGACGGGCGAGGTGCAGCCGCTCGCGTCGGTGATGGTGAAAGAATAGCTCCCCGCCCCGATGCCCGGGTTTGAAAGCGTCGTCGGCCCGTTCGACCACGCGACGTTGTAGCCCGGCGTTCCGCCTGAAATCGCGGTCGCGCCAATGGTCAAACTGCCGTTCGTCAAACCGAAACAGGTCGGCTGGACGGCGGTTATTTGACCCAAATCCACTGAAATCGGATTCGGCTGGTTCACGAGGGCCGCCGCCGTCGCGGTGCATCCGTTCATGTCCGTCGTCGTGACGGCGTAGCTCCCCGCGGCGAGGCCCGTGATGTCCTCGGTCGTGGCTGTGAAGCCGCCGGGGCCGGTCCATGAAAAGGAGTAGCCCGGCGTCCCGCCAGAGGCGGTGATGTTCA
Source organism: Saprospiraceae bacterium (assembly GCA_044227705.1). Taxonomy (GTDB): domain Bacteria; phylum Bacteroidota; class Bacteroidia; order Chitinophagales; family Saprospiraceae; genus JANOQP01. The sequence goes on along the minus strand of JBGAWE010000219.1, from coordinate 228 downwards.
CCGCGCCGTTGCCCCCGCCATAACAACTGACCGCCGTTGTCGGCGAGACGGCCACGCCGATGCTCGCCGCCGGTTGGGTCAAAACAACCGGCCCGAGGAGTTTCTGGCAGCCGTTCAGGTCGGTGATGGTGCAGGAATAGCTCCCGGCTTTCAGCCCGCTGATGTCCTCCGAGGTGGCGGTGAAAGGCGCGGGGCCTGTCCACGAAAAGGCGTAGGGCGTCGTCCCGC
>JBGAWE010000218.1:0-7652 GCA_044227705.1 Saprospiraceae bacterium | reverse complement strand
CCGACGGGGCGAAGATGCTCTCGGAGGCCGTCGGGGGCGGGGCGGTGGCCTGCCGGTTTTTGAAAATCAAGGTCGAGAACCGGATGAAAAACCCGGCCTGGCACCCGAACCCGGGGAAGACGTGCTGGGTGTTTGTGGACGAGGTTTTGGTGGAGTGACTCGGCGGCGGGCTGCGTTGACTGTCCCAAAATTTCATTTCACGAAATCGGCAAACAAAACCCTTCGCGGGCAAAGTATTTTCGACCATCCTTTCACCGTAAAACTTTATTTCCATGAAAGCAAGGCTTGCCATTTTGACCGCCGCGGCGGCTACCTTCCTCTTTTTCAACCGCGCCGGGGCTCAGGCTTGGGAGGGATTCTATCCCGATGCGAACTATGACCCCAACAGCCCCATCTCGGTGTACTTCGTCTCGCCCGGCCCGAACAATGAGGTCAGACTGCACAAGCAGACCTACGACAATGCCGGCGGCGACCTGTTGACCACTACCACGCTCGACGAGAACGGCGAACTCGTGACCAACGCAACGGCCTTCACTCCGGGGGTCGACTGGTCGTACTTCATGGTCGACAAAGAGGGGGCCTCCTACTGGTCGTCCCAGTCCGGCTACAAGGTCAGGAAGTACGACGCGGCCAACCAGTTCGTCTGGAACTACGTCCCGCCGGTCAGCGCGGGCATCCTCTGGGAGCAGGCGGGGGTCGACAATGGCTCCTTTTTCCTGCGCTACTCGCCCAACGGCCAGTCGGGCCTGAAGCAGCACCAGATGAGCCTCGACGCGCAATTAGTCAACACGTTCAAAGAAGCATCCGACTTCGGCGACTTCATGGCCACCCGCGACGGCGGCATCATCTACTCCAATTTCAACAACAACGACCTGACGAAGCTCGACGCGGCCGGTCAGGTCATGTGGCAAAAGACGACGCTGACGGACTACCCGGAAGCCGTTGAGTCCACGCCCGATGGCGGCACCTACCTGACAAGCTGGAACAACGACACGCTCCTGCGGCTCGGCCCGGTCGGCAACCAGCTTTGGATGATAAGCGACTGGGAAACCTTCATGCAGCCCTATTTCGCGGGCTGGGTTTATGCACACACCTATCTCACCCTCTCGGACGGCAGCCTCTTGGTCATCTCCGATGGGAACTCGTTGACTGCCGACTACCTGCTGCTCACCAAAATCGACGGGGCAACCGGGGCGCACATCTGGACGACAGAGCACCAGTTGCCCGAGGATATGTACGTCAATACTTATCCTTACTATCATCCATGGGAGCTGCCCGACGGCGGCCTCCTTTGCGGCTTCGATGCCTCCGACGGGCAGGGCCAGCAAGGCCACTATGTCATCAGAGCCAATTCCAGCGGCCAAGCCAACACCAACCTCCTCACCGGCCAGTTCTTCCGCGACAACGACGGCGACTGCCAGCCGCAATCGAGCGAACCGCCGATTGCCGGGGCGACGCTCATCGCCAAGAGCGGGGCGAGGATGTTCTCTGGCACGGCGGGCGCCGACGGCAAGTTTTCCATCCCCATCAGCGGCGGGAGCTACACGCTCTCGGTCGGACAACTCGGCAGCTATTGGGATTTGTGCGACCTGCCCGGCCCGCTAGCCATCGCTGCGCAGAACGACACGGTGCAGCTCGACATAGGCGCGAAGGCCATTGTCGACTGCCCGCAGCTTTCGGTCTCGGTTGCCTCCATCGGGTTCCGGCGGTGCTTCGACAACCACCTTTATATAAGCTACAAAAACACCGGCACCGCCGAGGCTCAAAACGCGCACGTCGACGTGACGCTCGACCCGAAGCTCCTCTATCTCTCGTCGACCATCCCGCTGGCGGCGCAAAACGGGCAGGTTTTTCAATTCAACCTCGGAAACCTCGCCGTCGGCGCATCGGGCAGTTTCAACATCACCATGCAAGTCGACTGCGACGCGACGCTCGGCGAAATGCTCTGCGCCTCGGCTCACATCTTCCCCGACACGAACTGCACCCCGACGGCGGCCAAGCTGGCCGAAAACCCGTTCTGTCTGCCGGTCGTCGCCTCGTTCGACCCGAACGACAAGACGGCCTTCGTCAACGGTCAGCCGAACGCTCCGGCCGTCGAACCGGACAAGCCGCTCGAATACCTCATCCGCTTTCAAAACACGGGGACGGACACGGCCTTCAACATCACCGTCCTCGACACGCTGCCCTCTTCGCTCGACGCGGCCAGCGTATTGCCGGGCGCGGCGAGCCATCCGTATGAGTTCAGCCTCGTCGACGGGCGGGTGTTGCGGTTTGTTTTCAAAAACATCCTCTTGCCGGATTCCTTGTTGAATCAGGCGGGGTCGCACGGCTTCGTGAAATTCTCCGTCCGCCAAAAAACCGGCAACGCGCTCGGCCTGAAAATCGAGAACCGAGCAGCCATCTTCTTTGATTTCAACGCAGCGGTTTTGACCAATTCGGCGGTCACGACGGTCTTGCTGCCGGTTCGAGTTTTGGAGGCCACGCCCGCGCCTTCGGCGAAAGTCTGGCCACAACCGGCCGTCGAGCGCGTGGAGGTTTTATTGGAAAACACCGGCGGCCAAGCCGTCGATTGGCAGATGAGCGACGCGCTGGGCCTACTCGTCCGCTCGGGCGAGGCGAGCAGCGAGCGGTTTGTCATCGAGCGAAACGGGCTGGGCAGCGGGGTCTATTTCCTCCAAATCATGGGCAAAAACGGCAGTCGAGCCGCCGCCAAACTGGTTTTTGATTGAAACAAGATGCACGACGAACTTCTCAACCGCCACCTCCTCCTCAACCGCCGCACCTTCCTCCACCGCTCGGCCGTCGGGATTGGTTCGCTTGCGCTGGGCGGGCTGCTCTCGCGCTGCGGCTCGGGCGGCGACGCGGCGGCCAACCTCGAACTGGCCCTTCCCCATTTCGCGCCGAGAGCGAAAAGGGTCATCTACCTCTTTCAGAGCGGTGCGCCGTCGCAACTGGAGCTTTTCGACTGGAAGCCCCTTTTGAGAAAAATGCACGGGCAGGACCTGCCCGATTCCGTCCGAAAAGGCCAGCGGCTGACGGGCATGACCTCGGGGCAAAAGCGCTTCCCGCTGGCCGGTTCGGTCTACAATTTCCAGCAGCACGGGCAGGCGGGCGCGTGGGTCAGCGAGCTGATGCCGCACACGGCGCGGGTGGTCGACGACCTCTGTTTCATCAAGTCGATGAACACGGAGGCCATCAACCACGACCCGGCCGTCACCTTCTTCCAGACCGGCAACCAGCAGCCCGGCCGGCCCGCCATCGGCTCGTGGTTGAGCTACGGGCTGGGGTCGGAGAACACGGACTTGCCCGCTTTCACCGTCCTCCTCTCGCGCGGGCAGGGCAACATCCAGCCGCTCGCCTCGCGGGCCTGGGGGTCGGCGTTCCTGCCGTCGGCGAACCAGGGCGTTCAGTTTCGGATGGGCAAAGACCCGGTTCTCTACCTCGACGACCCCGACGGCCTCGACTCGCTCGGACGGCGGCGGATGCTCGACAAGATCGCCGAGCTGAACCAGATGGAACTCGACCGGACGGGCGACCCCGAAATCCAGACCCGGATTTCTCAATATGAGATGGCCTACCGGATGCAAGCCTCCGTGCCGGAGCTGCTCGACTTGAGCGGCGAGCCGGACGAGACCTTCCGCCTCTACGGCTCCGACGCGATGACGCCCGGAACTTTCGCCGCCAACTGCTTGATGGCCAGGCGATTGAGCGAGCGCGGCGTCCGTTTTGTTCAACTCTACCACATGGGCTGGGACGCGCATTTCGATGTAAATGGAATGACGGCGCGGCTCTCAAAGGACGTCGACCAGGCCTCCGCCGCTCTCGTCACCGACCTGAAAAGGCGCGGCCTTTTGGATGAGACCCTCGTCATCTGGGGTGGGGAGTTCGGCCGGACGAACTACGCGCAGGGCCTCGAAAAAGACGGCTACGGCCGCGACCACCACCCGCGCTGTTTCACGATTTGGATGGCGGGCGGCGGCGTGAAGCCCGGTTTTGTGCTCGGCGAAACGGACGAGTTTGGCTACAACGTGGTAAAGGACCCCGTCCACGTCCACGACTTTCAGGCGACGCTGCTCCATTTGATGGGCATCGACCACGAGCGGGTCGTCTTCCACGCGCAGGGGCGGCGGTTCCGGTTGACGGATGTCTCGGGGAAGGTCGTTCGGGAGGTCTTGGCCTGATAGGGCGGGTTCAGTTTCCCGCAAAATCTTTCCAGTCCACGACTAGCCAGCCAGCGGCGGCGAGCTGTTGCCGTTGCTCGGGGCTGGCCCATTCATAGGCGGTGAACGGGGTGAAGAACATCACCTGCTTCGCCGCCGGGCAGTTGACGACGACCAGTTTCTCCGTCGGCGGATGGCTGCGGGCGAGCAGCTCGATTTTATGGCGGACGGCCCATTCGGCCGAGCGGTCGGCAAGCGGTTTCACCCTTTCCAAACAGTAGCGCACGGCCAGCGCGGTGAACGCGACCCGCAGAACCATTGGCAGGCGCGGCAGCTTCTTCCACTCGAATTTTTCCAAAAAGAGGCCCGCCAGCAGGAAAACGGCGGGCGCGGCGAACAGGACGTAGCCCTGCATCTTCGTCTGCGCGGCGGAGAAGAAGATGCAGGGCAGCCCAATCCACACGGCGAGGAGCCGGAGCCGCCGGTCTTCTTTATTCAAAAAAAATTGGACGGCGAGCCAGCCGAACGGCAGGTAGACCAGCTCGCCCCAGTTGACGCGGGCGCGGTCGAGGAAGAACCAAAAAGGGCCGCCCTGCCCGTCGAGGGATTCCGAAAAATGGCGAGCGTTGTGGCGCACCTCCACCCAAAACTCGGCCGGAAAGCGAGCGGCGGCGAACACCTGCCACGGCAAAAACACGGCGGCCGCAATGCCCAGCATGGCGGCCGACTGGCCGATCTTCGACCGAAGGCCGACCGCCGAGCAGACCCAAAAAATCGGCAGGGCCAACAGCCCCGGCAGCCACTTGCACAGCATCGCCAGCCCCATGAATAGGCCGCAACCCACCAGCCTTCGCCAATCGGGCCGCTCGGCCTGCCCCACAACGAACCATATCGAAACTTGAACCATGACCATGAAAAAAAGGTCGACATGGTCGGTGGCGACGCGGCCCGAGCCGATTTCGATGACGAGGCCGTTGACCGACTGGAAAAACGCGGCCCACAGCCCGATGCGCTCGTCGAACCAGCGTCGGCCCATCCGCCACGTCAGCCAGACCGAGAACGCGGAGAGCAGCAGCGACGGCAGCCGCATCGCCACCACGCCCGCGCCGAGGAGCTTCATCGAGGCCGCCATGCACCAGAGCGGGAGCGGCTGCTTATGGAGCCAGACGTGGCCGCCGCCCCAGTCCCCGGCGGCGAAGGGCAGCAGCGGCTCGCGATAGAGGAGCGGGCGCAGCGGGTCGGCCATCAGGTTCTTGGCGACGAGGGCGTGGAAACGCTCGTCCCAGTCGTGCGGCAGCGGGTCGAGGGCGCAGAACAGCCGCAGGCCGAGGCCGCCCAAAACGAGCAACCAGCCGCAGAGGCCTGGCCGGTTTTTCAAAGCCGCCGCGATGGCCGACAGGTAGACGATCAAGAAAAAAAGAAGGACGGGCATGGCGTCGGGGCTTCAGTCGGGCAGGTCCAGCCGCTCGCCGAGCCGCAGCGTCCGAAAAGGCTGCCCGATGCGGCGGCATTCCTCCTCGAAAAAAACGGGGTCGGCCGTGTTGAACTCGAACAGGTCGAAATGGCAGGGGACGACGAGCCGCGCCCCGATTTTCTTGGCCAACCGGGCGGCCTCGATGCCGTCGAGGTTGCCCGCCACGCCGCGCTCGGGGAGGTTGCCGTTGATGGGCAGGAAGGCAATATCAATTGAAAATTGGCTCAAAACCGCCTCCATTTCTTCAAAAAGAAGGGTGTCGCCGCTGTGGTAGACCGCCCGCCCGGCCCACTCGACGACGAGGCCCATGCAGCGCGGGCAGCCCGCCGCGTCGCGCTCGACGGTGTTGTGGGCGGCGGCGATGCCGTGAAATCTCATCCCCTCGACTTCGATGGATTGCCCGTCGCGCAGCCCGATGGGCCAATCGGCCGGGCAGCCAAGCCGCTGTGCGACGAACGCCCGGTTGGCCTCCGGCGCGATGAAGCGGATGGCCGGGTTCTTCTCAAAAATCGGCAGCAAGGTCTCCGCGTCGAGGTGGTCGGTGTGGTTGTGTGAGGAGGTGGCGACGTCGATTCTGGGCAGCTCGCCCGGCGCGACGACCCCCTCGCTGATGCGGACGTGGGGCTTTGAGGTGCCGTCGTACTTTTTCGTCAGGGAGTCGGAGAGATAGGGGTCGAAAAGGAGCCTTTTGCCCCCGTATTGGAGGAGAAAGCCGCTCTGGCCGAGCCACCAGGCGGCCATGTCGGTGCCTTCTTTTTCGTGGAGAAGGATGTCTGCGAGAAGGGTGGAGTCTTTTTGTATGGGCTGTTTCATGTCATTATGTCATTCGCATCCGCCCTCAAAAAGCCGTGCTGCAAAGCCAACAGCATCGCCGGTCTTGGCCGCCGAGCTTAAAAACAGGCAGGCACCGAACTCACTGTCGCTGGCCAAGTAGTCAGGCCGGGTGTCGCCGTCAAAATCACCAATCCAATTTATGTCTTCCAGATAGTATACGCTGTCTTGTCTCATCGGCAACCATTGATACTGGCCATCGGGGCAGATGGCGGCCCATTTCAGGTAGTTGGCCCCGTCGCCCACCTTCTCGAAGTTCATGCCGTGGCGATGACAAACTTGGAGCTCCTTGACGATGTCGAGGCTGTCGCTGAAAAAGTGGAGGCGGTGCTGTAAGCTGTCCGCGAAGTTGGACAATCGATGGCGCGGCCAGCTCCTTTTTGCCCCGAAAACCCAGATTGGCTGCACTGGGTCTTCCGTCAAGGTCAGGATTCGATTTCTCAACGCCAAGTACCGTAGCGTCACCGGCCTGACCTCCCAATCTTTCCCAGACCAAAAAAGCCCGTGCCAATGCCAGTCGCGGCCAACTTCGGGGTCGTTCTGGGAGCAACAGTTGCCCTGTGAGTTCCTCAAGCGGAAGCGGTCATCAGGGTCGTGCCTTTTGGTTTTCCCGCCAAAGTCGGGGCCTAAAAAGCCGCTGAACATGAAACCCCGCTGCCCCTTGTACTGGACTGGAAGCCACTGGCCGATGAGCTTGACCGTGTCGGGCACCAAATAGTCTTGGGAGTTCTCGAACAATCCCACGTAAGCGACGCCCATCGTGTCCTGCCGAAATTCTCCCGTTAATTCAATACCAAACTGGTTCGCTTCCGCTCTTGCCTCGACCTCCACCGAATCCCAAAAAGGCGCGACGGCCAGCACCCGGCCGTTCCTGTCCGGCGTTTCGCGCAGCCGCAGGCCGTCTTTGGCGACGACGCGATAAGTCCAGTTTTGGCCGACGGCCGGGCCGAGGCCGGTGAAAAGCAACAAGAGGGGAAGCAACGTTTTCATGGAAAAACCGGGTTGAATGGAGGTCGGGCGGTCAAAAATACTCAAACCTCTCCCCTCACCCGCCGCGCCCCTGCCACCATGTTGGCCAGTTTCTGCCGCGCCGCCCAGCGGGCCGTCTGGCTAAAGCCGCAGTCCGGCGCGACCGAGAGCCGCTCGGCCGGGATGAATTTCAAACACCTCCGAACCCGCTCGGCCAC
>JBGAWE010000217.1:0-7825 GCA_044227705.1 Saprospiraceae bacterium | reverse complement strand
GTAGGTCGACGGCCGCCCGATGCCAAGCTCTTCGAGTTTTTTGACCAAGGCCGCCTCAGAAAACCGCGCCGCCGGTCGGGTGAATTTCTCGGTCGCCGTCATCGCGTCGAGGTCGAGCATCTGCCCGACGGCGAGCGGCGGCAGAACGCCTTTCGACTCGTCGTCCTCCTCTCCCTCGTCCTTCCCTTCGAGATAGACTTTCAAAAAGCCGTCGAACTTCAAGACCTCGCCCTCGGCGACCAGCCGCTGGTCTTTTTGGGTCGAGATTTCAATGTCGACAATCGTCCTTTCCAGTTCGGCCTCGGCCATCTGACTGGCCATCGTCCGCTTCCAAATCAGCTCGTAAAGTCGTTGTTCTTGCGAGTTCTGGCTCACCTGCTGCCGGTCGGCGTAGGTCGGCCGGATGGCCTCGTGCGCCTCCTGCGCCGATTCGTTTTTGGTCTTGAAACGGCGGGTCTGGACGTAGTTTTTCCCATAGAGCCGCTCGATTTCCGCTGCCAGCGAGGCGATGGCCAGCTCGCTCAAGTTGGTCGAGTCCGTCCGCATGTAAGTGATGTGGCCCTGCTCGTAAAGCCCCTGCGCGACCTGCATCGTCCGGTTGACGGACATCCCGAGCTTGCGGCTGGCCTCCTGCTGGAGGGTCGAAGTCGTGAAAGGCGGCGCCGGTTTTCGCCTGACGGGCTTCACCTCGATGTTCGTGATTTTGTACGCCGCGCCGATGCACCTTTTCAAAAAGCCCTCCGCGTCGCCCTCGGTCGGGAGCTTGGCCGGGCTTTCGGCTTTCAAAATGACCGGTTTGCCCGCGCTGTTTTTCACCTCGAAGCCTGCCTCGATTTTGAAAAAAGGCTTCGCCTCGAAGTTCCGGATCTCCCTTTCCCGCTCGACGACGAGCTTGACGGCGACCGATTGGACACGCCCGGCCGACAGGTTGCCTTTGATTTTTTTCCAAAGAATCTCAGAAAGCTCATACCCGACGAGCCGGTCGAGCACCCGCCGCGCCTGCTGCGCATTGACCAAATCGAGGTCGAGCGAGCGCGGGCTTTGCACGGCTTTTTGAATCGCAGGTTTCGTGATTTCGTGGAAAACGATGCGCTTCGCCGAGGCCGGATTCAGCCCCAAGACCTCGCAGAGGTGCCATGAAATGGCCTCGCCCTCGCGGTCCTCGTCAGTCGCCAGCCAGACCTCCTCGGCCGAGCACATGGCGGACTTCAACTCGTTCACGACCTTGAACTTCTCGGGTGAGACGACATAGTTCGGGGTGTAGTTGCCGCTTTTGAGGTCGATGGAAATCCCGCTCTTTTCGAGGTCGCGGACGTGGCCGAAGCTCGACTTCACCATGAAGTCGCCTCCGAGGTACTTTTCAATGGTCTTCGCCTTGGCGGGAGATTCGACGATGAGGAGCTTTTTTGCCATGCAGTTCGGGTCGTTTCTAAAATGGGGTTTTTCGGGGGGCGAAAGTAGAAACTTTTGATTCGCAGGTCGGACGACCCCGAATTGGACAAGCCGGAACCGACCGGTCCCTGTGCCGTTTAAGCGGCTTTGACCTTGATTTTCAGCCGTATAACATGGCCAACACCGACCAAGATTTTTTGAGAAACCTCCTTTTGGAAGGCCAATCGCGTCCCCTCACCCACCATATTTTGAGCTGGGTTCGAGACGATGCAGAGCGAGTGGCGGCCCTGTGCGCCTCCTTTTTGGAAGGCCCCTACCGAATCACGCAACGGGCCGCTTGGCCCATCGGCGACATCGGGAAGGCGCGGCCCGAGTTGCTCCTGCCCCACCTTTCCGTGCTTATTGGCTTTGCCAAAAAAGAGGGCCAACACGATGCCGTCGCCCGCAACGTCCTGCGAATTTTGGAGTCCATCGACCTGCCCGACGAGCTTCTTGGCGAGGCGGCCGACCTCGCCTTCCCGCTTGCCGCCGACCCGCAAAAACCGGTGGCCATCCGGGCCTTCGCGCTGACCGCCGCATGGAAAATCTGCCAAAATGTGCCCGAGCTCGCCCCCGAGCTTCGCCTTATCATCGAAGACGCGATGCCGCACGCCACGCCCGCCATCAAGGTGCGCTGCCGGAGGATTTTGGAAGGGATGGCTCAGATGCCTTCATAAGGGGCGACCAAATTGCCACTTGATAAAAAGGATGTGAGAAAATCGCGAAAACATTACCAGAAAATAGATGCCTATCTACATTTGCATCAACGCGTTAGAGCATGGAAAACCCTCACGCGAAACACTAACTGCAGGTAATCCCCACCCCAATCGGACCACAGTCCTGACCGATGGAATTGGCGGCTCTCACGCAACCGGCGATGGTTGCTGGGAGCCGCCGGTGTTTCCTGCCGGGATGCCGAGCGGGATGGGCGAGCGCTGGGGTGTTTCAGGCCGGGATGCCGAGCGGGATGGGCGAGCGCAGGGCCAGCCAGTTCATGAAGTTTTCGAGAGGGCGCGGCTTCCGCCCCTCGGCCAGCGCGATGCGGCGCAGAGCCTGATGATAGGCGGGCGAATAGCGCAGCCCGGCAGGCGCAAACCGATAGAAATACCGGACAGTCTTCATCAAAAACTCAAACCGCCCAGGCTGTTTCGAGCTGGTTTTCAAACCGATTCGGCGGCAAAGCGGCTCCGGCAGCCAACCTGCCGAAAGCAAAGTCGCCAGACTTTCCATCGAAAACTTGTGCTGGACGATGGCCAGCGACATCTCACGGCAGACCTCCGTCGAGCCGAGCAAATCACCGTCGAGCATACCTTTCATATAGCATCGAAAGGCGGATAGGCTAAGCGGATAGACCTCGGGCGGGATACCGAGGAGCGTTGCAGCGATTTTGCTTTCCTCATAGAACTGCTCTTGCCAGCCGACTGGCAGCCCGCGCGGCGGGATTCTTTCAAAAACCTGAATCGTCGTGTCGGTCAAGGTTGCCAGAACCCAAAGGAGGAGGTCGGGCTGGTTGGCGACGTAGCTCTCCCCCACCCCGCCCGGTCCGCGAAAAGCCCCATGCATTTTGAAAAGGCGTGCGCCGACTTCTCGCGCCTGCTTTTCGTCGCCGAAATAGAGGGTCGCCATCGCCAAGAAGGTGCGGAAGCCCCGGCCGAGCGCATCGTCGCGAAAATTGCTGTAACGGGCCACGGCATCGGCGACCGCCGGGTGCGCGACCTGCAAAAGCAGAGCGCGGAAGCTGCCCAGCACGATGACCGGCTCGCGGTAGAGCCGCCACGTCATGCTCTTCGGGCCGAAATAACCGACAGTGCCGAGGCTCGGAAGGCTATTGACTTGGGCTTGATATGCTTGCTGGGACAGCGGAGTTGCGGCCATCGTTCAAATAAATTTGGGTGGTTCCGGGCTTATTGGTGATGGTCTGTTCGAGTTGGATTTTTTCAAATGAAAAATATGATTGAAAATATTTTTTCTAACTCGTTCAGAAATTCAATCCAATCGCGTTGAAGTTTTTTCAACAGGGGAAAGCCCGATTTCCGCCCCTTTTTTGAGCATCAACTCGTAGCCCGCTTCGAAATCGTTTGGAATCATCCCGTCCAAAATCGCCTCGCGCACGGCGGTCTTCACCAGCCCGACCTCCCGCGAAGGCCCGATGCCGAACGCTTCCATGATGACCTCGCCGGTGATGGGCGGCTGCCAAAGGCGCAGCCTGTCCGCCTCCGAGACCTCGGCGACGCGCTGTTTTATCAACTCATAACCCTCCAAATAACGGGCGACGCGGCGCGGGTTTTTCGAGGTGATGTCCGATTCGCAGAGTGTCATCAGTTCGCCGATGTCTTCGCCCGCGTCGAAGATGAGGCGGCGGATGGCGCTGTCTGTCACCTCCTCCTTCGTCAGGCTGATGGGGCGCATGTGGAGGGCGACCATCTTTTTGACGAACTCCATTTTCGAGTCGAGCGGGAGGCGGAGGCGGCGGAAAATCTTCGGCACCATGCGTGCGCCAACGACTTCGTGGCCGTGAAACGTCCAGCCGTTCAGCGGCTCGAACCTCTTCGTAGGTGCCTTGCCGACGTCGTGGCAGACGGCCGACCAGCGCAGCCAGATGTTCGTCGAGCGGCGACAGGTGTTTTCGAGGACGGCGAGGGTGTGCCAGAAGTTGTCTTTGTGGGCGACGCCGTTGCGGTCTTCCACGCCTCGGAGGGCGGTCAGTTCGGGCAGAATCAATTCCAAAAGCCCAGTTTCGAGCATCAAGGCAAAGCCGACCGATGGGCGTGGCGACATCAAAATCTTCTCAAGTTCGACGACGATTCGCTCGGGAGAGACGATTTCCAGCCGCTCCCGCTCCCTTTTTATCCCTCCCAAAGTCGCGGGGTCGATTTGGAAGTTGAGCTGCGCGGCAAAGCGCACGGCCCGCATCATCCGCAGCGGGTCGTCGCTGAAGGTGCGGCCGGGTTCGAGGGGGGTGACGATTCGTTTTTCGTCGAGGTCGCGCAGACCGTTGAATGGGTCGATGAGTTCGCCAAAGTCAGCCTCGTTCAGGGAAATCGCCATCGCGTTGATCGTGAAGTCCCGGCGGTTCTGGTCGTCTTCGAGGGTTCCCGGCTCGACTTCCGGTTTTCTGGAATCGCTTCGGTAGCTCTCGCGGCGGGCGCCGACGAACTCGATTTCGAGGTCGCCCGAGCGAATCATGGCCGTGCCGAAGCGGGAAAATACGGCCACTTTCGGGCGGGGATAAAGCGATTCCGCCACTTTTTCGGCCAAAAGGATGCCGTCGCCGACGCAGACCACGTCGATGTCCTTGCACTCGCGGCCGAGCAAGCGGTCACGGACGAAGCCGCCGACGACCCATGCCTCGACGTTCAAGCGGCGGGCGGCCTGGGCGATTTGGTGGAAGATTTTTTCCTCGTCTTTATTCAGTGAGAGCAGCATGGTGTAGCACAGCATTTATGCTGTGATGTTTGAGCACAGCATAGATGCTGTGCTACATTTCGTCAGGCCAGTTCAAGTTCGCCGAAGTCGGCGTATTTCTCCTCCACTTCATCCAATATGGAAAACAGCGTTGCCGGTTCGTTCTCCGTCACCAGCAGGAGGCGGTACGGCTTGATGTCGGGCAGGCCTTTCAGGTAGCCCGAGTAGTGCCGCTTCATCTCGACGACGCCGAGTTTTTCCCCTTTCCAATCAATCGAATGGCGCAGATGCTGACGGGCGGCATCGACGCGCTCGGCGGTCGTCGGCGGGTTGAGGAGGGTGCTTGTTTCCAAAAAATGGCGGATTTCGCGGAAGATCCAGGGATATCCGATGCTCGCCCGGCCAATCATGATACCGTCGACGTCGAATCGGGCGCGGTACTCGGCAGCTTTTTCGGGCGAGTCAATGTCGCCGTTTCCGAAGATGGGGATTCGCATCCGGGGGTTGTTCTTCACTTTTGCAATCCACTCCCAGTTTGCCTCGCCCTTGTACATCTGCTTGCGGGTGCGGCCGTGGATTGTCAAGGCTTGGATGCCCGCGTCCTGCAGCCGCTCGGCAACCTCGATGATGTTGATGGTCGATTCGTCCCATCCGAGGCGGGTCTTGACGGTCACCGGCTTGGAGGTGCTTTTGACGACGGCCGCTGTCAGTTCAATCATTTTCGGGATGTCCTGCAAAAGCCCGGCCCCCGCCATCCGGCAGGCGACCTTCGCCACCGGACAACCAAAATTGATGTCGATGACGTCGGGGTTTGCAGCCTCGACGATGGCTGCGGCCTGGATCATCGTGTCAAGTTGTCCCCCAAAATACTGAATGCCGATGGGCCTTTCGTAGTCGAACACGTCGAGCTTTTGGAGGCTCGTCCGCGCGTCGTGGACGAGGCCGTCGGAGCTGATGAACTCGGTGTACATCATGTCAGCCCCGTGCTTTTTGCACAGAAAACGGAAAGGCGGGTCGCTCACGTCCTCCATCGGGGCGAGGAGGAGCGGGAAGTCAGGAAGGGAGACCGGGCCGATGTTGACCATGAACTTTCGGATTTTTCGGGGACAAAGGTCGGAAAGGGAGGACGATTTGTGGTTGTAGAGACGCGATGCTTCGCGTCTGGTCGGTAAAGTCCGCGACCACAGAAGGCGGAGGGCGGTAACTTGCGTTCAGAAATGTGATTTGTGCGCACAAAGACGCGATGTGTCGCGCCCCTACCGCTTCGCCACCTGCCAAAAATAGACCGGCACCCCCAGCAGCACAATCCCCAGCCCCGGCAGCGTGTTCGCCGTCTTCGTGAAAAGGAGGATGAGCGCAATGCCCAGCGCCGCGACAACGTAAAGCGCGGGCACAATCGGATAGCCGACCGCTCGATAGGGTCGATCCGCGTCAGGCATCGTTTTGCGGAGGCGGAAAATCCCGGCCATCGTGAGGGCGTAGAAAACCAGGGCGGCGAAGACGGTGTAATCGAGAAGATCGCCGTATTTCCCGGACAGGCAAAGTATCGAGGCCCAGAGCATCTGAACATAAAGAGACCAGGCGGGGACGCCGTTCTTGTTCAACCGCCCGGCTTGTTCAATCATCAAGCCGTCGCGGGCCATCGCGTAGCCGAGGCGCGCGCCGCCGAGCGTCTGCCCGACGTTGCAGCCGAAAGTGGAGACCATGATGAGCGCCGCCATGATGGCCACGCCCGCCGTGCCGAACATGGCCCCGGCAGCGGCCGTGCCTACGCGGTCAAGGGGGGCGGAGGCGATTTCCGTCAAGGGCAGTACGCCGAGGTAGACGACGTTCGTCAAAAGATACAGGACGCAGACGATGCCCGTCCCGAAAAGGAGGCTGCGCGGGATGTTGCGCCTGGGGTCCTTGATTTCACCGGCGATGAATGTGACGTTGTTCCAGCTCTCCATCGAGAAAAGGGATCCGACCATCGTCGTGCCGAGGGCGAGCAGCAGGCCCATCGAGGAAAGGAGGTTGCCGAGCGAGCCGTCGGCCGAACGTGTGGAAGCCTGCCAGGCGTTTTGCCAGTTGGCCGCCCAGGTTTCGGTTTTGAAACCGATGAGAAAGCCGAAAACAATCAGCCCGGCAAGCGAGGCAATCTTGGCGACGGTGAACACGCTCGTCATCCGCTTGCCGCCCTCGACGCCGCGCGTGTGGAAAAGCGTCAGTCCGACGATGAGCGCAATGGCGACGATTTGCCCGGCCGAGATTTTCAATAAGCCAAGCTCGAAGAGCACGTTCGACGGCGAGAGCGCGGGGAAGAAGACAGCAGTGAATTTGGCGAACGCAACCGCCACCGCCGCGATGGTGCCGGTCTGGATGACCCAGAACTGCGTCCACCCGAACAGGAACCCAGGCAGCGGCCCCCATGCCTCGCGCAAGTAGACGTACTGTCCGCCTGCGCGGGGCATCATTCCGGCCAACTCGCCATAACTCAACGCGGCGACGATTGTCAACACACCCGCAACAAGCCACGCGACCATCAACCAACCGGCCGAGCCGACCGAGCGGGCAATGTCGGCCGAGACAATGAAAATGCCGCTGCCAATCATCACGCCCGCGACGAGCATCGTGGCATCGAAGAGAGTAAGCGACTGCTTGAATTCGCCCTGTGCGGGCTGTTGGTTCGACATTTTTAGGACGGGCAAAAGTGAACAGGCGACTGGCAAGAAGGAGCCGATGGATTCGCGGCGCAAAGTCCTGCGATTCTCCAAAAGTCAAGCCAAGCAACGGGAAAAGTTTGCGGGGCAGCTGCGGGTTTTTATAGCTCGAAGAGTGTTCGAGCCCATCAAATGCCGCTTTCAGATATCCTGACAACGGGTTTTGCTAACATGAAGCATGGCCAAGATGAAGTGACGCCGGGCCAAGATGATTTGATGGAAGACCAAGACCGTTTGACGCCGGGCCAAACTCGTTTGACGTGGCGTCCAGATGATTTGACAAGTGCATC
>JBGAWE010000216.1:0-7865 GCA_044227705.1 Saprospiraceae bacterium | reverse complement strand
AATAATCAGCGCACGCGCCGCGAGTAGAACTCCACCACCCTTTCGTCGGTCATGATGTCGGACGGGCGCAGCGGCTGTTTCAGCACGATGCCCTCCAATGTCCGGCTGCGCGACAAGGCGACATAGACCTGCCCGAACTCAAAAGCTCCTCGCCCGAGGTCGAGCGCCAGCCGGTCGAAGGTTTTACCCTGTGCTTTGTGGATGGTGATTGCCCAGGCGAGCTTGAGCGGGTACTGAGTGAAGGTGCCGACCACGTCGCGCACGATGCTGTCGTTCTCGTCGGCACGGTAGCGGATGGTTTCCCAGGTGAGCTTCGGCACTTTGACGGAGCGCACCTTCCCGTCGCTGTCGACGACCTTCACGATTATCTCGTCGCTGTTCAATCGCTCGACTTTGCCCAAAGTTCCGTTGACGAACTCCTTGTCGGGGTCGTTCTTGCAGAACATGACCTGCGCGCCCTTCCGCAGGCGCAGCAGCGAATCGACTGGGAAGAGCTTTTCGTCAAAATCGCCTTTTGTCTCTGCGATAAAGACATGGTCGAAACCGTCCAGACGGTTCAGCTCGGTCTGGTTGATGCGGTCGGCGACGGAATTTTGAGCGGTGAGGGTGATGAAATCTCCTTCCGAGCCGAAACGGGCGTTGACGCGGTTGTTCAACTCCTCCATCGAGTCGTAATCCATCTCGTTGAGGCGGACACATTCCAGCAGGTCGATGAAACGCCTGTTCCCCTGTCGAAAAATCTGTCGCAGCTCTAATGTTTCACAATCAAAATCCGGGTCGGACATGATGTTGGATGAAAAGAAGTGGGGCGACTCATAGTTTTTCTCAAAGTAGGCCGCCTCGACCGGGTCGCGGCTGACGACCGGAGGCAATTGGAACAAATCGCCAATCATCACCATCTGCACGCCGCCGAATGGAGCTTGGTTTCCTCTGTTGAATTTCAAAAAAAGGTCCATCGCGTCCAGCACATCCGCCCTGACCATCGAGATTTCATCCACGACGAGCGTCTGCAAGTTCTGAAAGAGCTTCGGGCGCATGGCTTTCTTGATGTCTTTCGAGGTCAGCAGCCTCGGCGCGAAGCCGAAGAACGAGTGAATGGTCTGCCCGGCCACGCTGAGCGCGGCGACGCCCGTCGGGGCGAGGACGGCGAGCTTCTTTTTCGATGTTTGTTGGAACAGCCGCAGCAACGTGCTTTTCCCGGTGCCCGCGCGACCTGTGATGAAGAGGCTGCGGTCTGTTTTTTCAAGCAGGTCGAGGGCGTAGGCGAAGTCGGGGTTGAGCGCGAGTGGCTGCTTGTCGATGGGCATCAGGCCGTGCGTGAAAAATCAGCGGTTGCGGAGGAAATCTTCGACCTTCTCCTTGGAAATGAAGCGCAGCGAGAGCGAGTTGACGCAGTGGCGGGTGTTTTTCTCGGTCATGCGCTCGCCCGTGAAAACGTGGCCGAGGTGGCCGCCGCAATTTTGGCAGAGTATCTCGACGCGACGGCCGTCCGCATCCGCCTCCCGCCTGACCGCGCCGGGGATTTCATCGTCAAAGGAAGGCCAGCCGCAGTGGCTGTCGAACTTGTCGTCGCTTTTGTACAGGGGCGTGTTGCACTGGCGGCAGATGTAGATGCCGTTTTCATAGTGCTTGTTGAATTCGCCCGTCCACGGGAACTCCGTTCCTTTTCGGAGGATGACGTGGGCCTCTTCTGGGGTCAGCGGATTGAGCTTCTCTGGATTCATTTTGATAGGTTGTTCAATAAGAAGAAAGCACTGTCATCCCTGAGCCGCCCTGATTTTCGAGGGTGACGGCGAATGCATCGGGGCTGTCGACGAACGGGACGGCGATGAAGTCGCCAGGGACTTTGGGCAAATCGAAAACGCCCATCGACACTTTCTCCTCGCCCCGAATCGCCCAAAGCTGGTACTGCTTTCCGGTCGGCGGCGCGGGCAGCGAGTTGACCTCGATAAAGGCCTGCTTCTTCTCGGCATTGAAAATGACGGACGCGACGCTGTTGGGCGATTTCTCCACGCCCCGCAGGACGACCGACTTTGTTGCAGCGTCGCGTGCGAAGGCGATTTGCTTTCTCAAATTCTCCTCGTGCTGCGATTTGGCGGAGCAGTCTTTTTCGAGTTGGTCGTATTTGGCGACCGCCTCATTGGCGCGGGTGGTCTGCGCGTCGAGCTGGGTGTTCAAATCGCTGTTTTGCTTCCACAGATAAGCGGCTCCGATAGCCACGAGCGCGGCCGCAGCCCATCCCCAAAGGAAGCCGAAGCTCACGGGCTTTTGTCGAGGCGCAAAATCTTCTGTCGGGGCTTGCTGAACGGGCTTTTTGACAGGCTCGGCAGGTTTCGACCTCGGCCGCTCGGGCTGCCCAGCCGCCAATCGGTCGATCTCGGTCATGATTTTAGCCTTCAGGCCCGACGGCGGCTGGATGGCGTTGGCCGAGGCGAGCTTCGCGAGGGCTTCGTGAATGCGTTCGATCTCCGCGCGAAAGGCGGGGTGCTCGGCAGCGAAGCGCTCCATCTCCCGGGCATCGTCGGGCGAGGAAAGGCCGAGGACGAAATGCTCTACGCGGCCAGAGTTTATGTAGGATTGAATGTCCATGTTGTTGATTCCCAGAGGGTTATGGCAAATTAGGAAAGGACGGGCTACCGGTTCAACCAGCTTTCAAGCAAAAGGATGAGCGCTGCCGCCTGCCGCAGGTCTCCATCCCCGAAAACCTTGCGAAGCTCTCCAATGGCCGCCCGCAAGCGGGTTTTTATCGTGCCGATGGGGATGTTCAGCTCCTTTTCAACCTCTTGTTGGGTGTAACCCTGAAAGTAGATCAGCTCGATTAGCGTCCGGTACTTCGGGTCGAGGTTGTCGACGAGCTTGCGGAGGCCGATATGGTCTGGGTCGGTTGTCGCTCCGCCAAAACCTACGAGGGAGTTGAGGTCGGTGGTTTTCTCGCTCATCTTCCAGCCCGCGCTGCGGGTCACGTCGATGGCCGTGTTGCGGGCGATGTTGAGCAGCCAGGTGAACAGTCGGCCTTTGGCCGCGTCGTAGCTCGGGCCGTACTTCCATGCTTTCACAAACGAGTCCTGCATTACGTCCTGAGCGATGTCGGGCGAGCGCACGATGCGCAGCACGACGCCATAAAGGGCCGCCGAATAGTTGTCGTACAAAAGGCTTATAGCCTCCCGGTCTTGGCTTTGCAAAAGGCCGGTGATTCTTTCTTCCATAAGTTTGATTGGATGTATGCTGTTGGTCGGGCAGGGTTCGGGGCAAATGTACTTGGCCGTCCACAACGGCCAAGCTCCCGGTTTTTTGGCCGGAAATTTTGAGCGGATGCCGAAAACCGCCCGCCGCCGGGCTTCGTAAGTAGGCCGCCGGGCTTCGTAAGTAGGCCTGAAAGCGGGTGAATTCCCCCAAAAATCTTCCAAGAATTCACTTTTGGACGGGTGAACCGGAGCGGGGCGAGCGGCCGATGGGTCGGCGCCCCGTTTCCATTTCATGAAAAATTAACCGGCCAAATAGGGGCAATCCGGGAAGCGGCTGTCAGAAGTCTGACTGTACGACCTAATCTGTTTTTCAAACAAAAGCTACCGCTGACCATGACCGCCACCGCAACACATCCGGCTGCCAGCACGAAGTCCGCCGACATGGCCGTCTTCCTCGCTCAAGTCCCCCTCTTCTCCTGCCTCGGCCCAACCGAACTCGAAGAACTCGCCCGCGCGGCCGTCCAGAAGACCGCTGTCAAGTACGACCACGTCTACCTCACCTCCGATGTTTCGCGCCATGTCTATGTGCTGCTCGCGGGTTCTGTTAAAGTGTTCGCATCGGCCGGTTTCGGGCGCGAGGTCATCAAGACGGTCGTCCAGCCGGGCGGCGTTTTTGGCGAGCTTTCCCTCACCGGCGAGGCTAAGCGCACCGACTCCGCAGCCACGCTCAAACACGAATCGGCCTACCTCGCCATTCCCGTCGAGCGGGTTCAGGACTTGATGCAGCGCAACTTCCGGTTCAGCCGCGCTGTCCTCGAACTCGTCGGCGAACGCCTGCGAAACGCCGAGACACAGCTCCAAAACCTCATCGTGAAAGACGCCCGCACCCGCATCGTCGATTTCCTGCGCGACAGCGCGAAGGCCACAGGCCGCGCAATTGGCTACGAGACGCTCGTCAAGCACCCTTTCACCCATCAGGACATCGCCGCCATCACCGGCACCAGCCGCCAGATGGTGACAGCCGTGATGAACGAGCTGAAGCGGTCCAACCTCATCCACTTCAACCGCCACAGCTTCCTTGTGCGCGACATGGTGAAGCTAGCGTGACCATTGTTTGATAAAAAATATGTGGCAAAAAGGCCGCTCCCCGGCATTGTTCCGAGGGGCGGCCTTTTTCCTTTGAGCTGAAATTTTTCACCAATTCTGTTCTAAAATCCATCTATAATGTCCAACTCTTTCAAGTTCATTTTTCCCGTCGCGATTGCGGCGATGGTTCTATTTTCCTGCAAAAACGAGGTCAAAAAGCCAGATGTCACAGTCGCTCAACCGGTTCCAACGACCGCTGTCCCGACAAAGCCCGAGGTCGAGATGTACGTCGCAGCCGTCGACAAGCTCAGGCTGCGCGAGACGCCCGAGGCCAACGGGAAAGTCATCACCCTGCTCGACAAGTTCGCCGCGCTGACCGCGACCGGCAAGCGCTCCGACCAGAAGGTCTCGATGCCCTTCGACGAGTTCGACTATTTCTATGAAATGACCTCCGCCGACGGGAAAACCGGCTGGGTCTTTGGCCCGACCATCTTGAAAGTTTATGCCGGCTCGAAGGCCGACGCGCTGGGGGCGGACTTCTCTGGGTTCGCGGCCGGGCTTGGGAAACTGCCCAAATCCTCCATCGAGTCGGGCGGCAAAGCCTATGAGCTGCTGAAAACCATGATGCCAAAATCAGGCGACGCGGCATTCATCTTGACCGAGAAAATGCTGCGCGACTTGCAGTTCGACCCTAAGATCTCCTCCATGTTCGAAGGCCCGGCCATCACCAAAAAGCTCGAATCAGAGGGCACGAAAGTTTGGGAGCACACTTTCGACCACCAAAAATACCCCGAGACGAAACGGGCGGCCGACAACGGCTTCAAGGTCACGACGACGGAAGGCTCCTATTTCCCGACGCTCGACTACGAGAAGCTGAAAGCCGCCTTTGCCGGGAAGCTCACCGCCCCGACCGCTGCGTGGCTCGACCAGACCATTGCCGAGGACCTCGACCCCTCGTCTTCCGATGGCGGCCTCATCATATCGCTCGAAGAAGTGGCCAAGCGCGCCATATTTTGGGAAAACTGGCTGGCTGCCAACCCGAACCACGTCCTCGCCGATGATGCCGCCCTGCATGTAAAGTGGCTCAACAACGACCTGATGATGGGCCAGGACAACACGCCGATGTTCGACTACGAGACGAAAAAGCCGACGGCCGAGGCACAGGCCGTTTGGGCGCACATTCTGAAAACCTACCCGAATTCGAAACTGGCCACCGGCATCGGCCAGTTTATGAAGATCGTCGAGGCCGACGGTGGCGTTCGCGGCGAGAAGACGGAGGCGTTCATTCAAAAGCTCCTCGAAATGTGATTTCCGATTTTGCCAAAGAGGCGCGGAAGCCCAACCTCCGTGCCTCTTGGCAAAAAACAAATCGCCAAAAACCCGGTTAGGCAGGCCATGAATTCCATCCAAAAGATACTCGCAGCCGCCTCGCTCGCCCTCCTCGCCGCCTGCAACTTGACGAAGGATGTCAACATCGACCTGCCCGGCTACGAGGCCCAACCGGTGGTCGAATGCTACCTCGAAGACGGCCAGCCACTGACGCTCCTCCTAACTAAAAGTGCACCCTATTTCGACACCCTCGGGACACCCCAAAATTGGCTGTCTAACATCTTCCTCGACTCGGCGACGGTCGTCGTCATCGGCCCCGCCGGGCGCGACACGCTAGACAACTCGTTGACTTTCAACCCTTTCACCGGGAAGTTTTTCAATTATTGGTCGCCGACCATCGCCAAACTGACGACCGGCGAAACTTGGAAGCTGGAAATCACCCTGAAAAACGGAAAACGAATCGAGGGCCAGACCGTCGTCGTCTCGCCCATCAAAATCGACAGCGTTTCGGTCGAGTGGCAGACCAACGACACCCTCGCCCGCATCCTCACCTACTCGACCGACGACCCCGCGACGCAGGATTTCTACCGTCGGCAATACCACAAAACCACCCTCGATACCATCCCGCAAA
This sequence comes from Saprospiraceae bacterium, assembly GCA_044227705.1. Taxonomy (GTDB): domain Bacteria; phylum Bacteroidota; class Bacteroidia; order Chitinophagales; family Saprospiraceae; genus JANOQP01. The sequence goes on along the minus strand of JBGAWE010000216.1, from coordinate 1,634 downwards.
TCGACTTCGTGACAGACGACGGCTTTTTCGACACCAAGCTCATCGCGTTCGGGACTTTGTATGAACTCAAAAAGGGCGACACAGTATTCAACACTGTCTTCCACCTCGAAAAGCCTTACTATGAGTTCCTCAACACGCTCTCCTTTGCTGTCCAGTCGAACGGAAACCCATTTGCGCAGCCAGCCAGAATCAAGTCGAACGTCATCGGCTCGGCCAACCCGATTGGTATCTTCACTGCACTTCGATATGACCGAGTTCGGACGATAATCTCGAAATAGGCGGCCTCGCTCAACTCAACTCCACCAATGTCACCCCGTCGCCCCCAGCCTCGGGCGGCGGGTGATGGATGTTGCGCAGTGCGCCGCCATACTCGCGCAGCTTCTGCCTGACTGCGATTTTCAAAATGCCGTTCCCTTTCCCGTGCACAATACGAAGCTGCGCCGACGAGGTGAGCAGCGAGCGGTCGACGAAATCCTCCAATGTCGACAGCGCCTCTTCTTTAGAAAGCCCGCGGATGTCGATGTCAGGTACGAAGAGCGCGGCGCGGCTCACGAAGTCGACTGGAGCCGTTTTAGGCTCATTTTTCACCGGTTGGGGCATCAAAACAAGGTCGCGCACCGGCATCGTCACCCGGATGCCGCCGAGGATTAGGGTCGCTTTCTGCCCTTTTATCTCCTCGACCTCGCCCGTCGCGCCGCCGGCCCGGAGGCGCACGAAGTCGCCCGCTTTTGCCGGGCGCTCGATGCCGAAGCTGGGTGTTTTCTGCTCGGTGTTGACCAAATCCTCGTGCAGGTCGTCCACTTTTTGGGTGAGCTTTTCGCGCTCCTTCTTGATTTCGTCGGCCAGTTGGCGGGCCTTTGACTCGTTTTTTTCGCCGCGCAGTTCCTTGATGAGCTTCTCCAGCTCGCGGCCGAGGTTGGCTTTTTGGCGCAGCTCGGCCTCCTTTTGCTCCACCTTCAGCCGCTTCTTCCCGACCTCCACCTCGCCGTGCAGCTGGTCGTACTGTTTGATGAGCTTGTCCAGCCGGTGCTCCTTGTCGTAGACCGCGAGGAGGCGCTTTTCGAGTTCCTGTTTCTCGTTCTGGAGTTCAACCAAGATGTCGTCGACCGCCGTCTCCTTTTCCCCCATCCGCGAGCGGGCGTGGTCGATGACGCGACGCGGGATGCCGCTTTTCGCCGCGATTTCAAAAGCAAAAGAGGAGCCGGGCCGCCCCACTTTCATCTCGTAAGTGGGCGAAAGGTGCTGCTGGTCGAAGTTCATGTGGCCGTTCAAAATCCCCGGCGTCCGGAACGCGAAGACCTTCAGGGCCGAGTAGTGCGTCGTCACCACGCCCATCGCCTCCTGTTTGTGGAGTTCTTTCAAGATGGCCTCGGCGAGCGCACCGCCGGGCTTCGGGTCGGTGCCGCTGCCCATCTCGTCGATCAGAACAAGCGATTGAAAATCAGCGTGTTGCAAAAAATCCCGTGCGTTCTTCAACCGGCTCGAATAGGTCGAGAGGTCGTCCTCGAGACTCTGCTGATCGCCGATATCGGCCATAATCTTTGAGAATATCCCCATCTCCGAAAGCTCGTGGACCGGCACCAGCATCCCTGCCTGCAACATCAGTTGCAGCAGCCCGACGGACTTCATGGCCA
>JBGAWE010000215.1:0-7922 GCA_044227705.1 Saprospiraceae bacterium | reverse complement strand
TTGATTTCAGACGAGGGCGAATAGGTCGAGGCCGTCTCCGCAATTCCGCTCCCGGCGACCCAGTTGCTCGTCGCGCCAGTGAGCGCGAAATTATTCAGCGCCCCGTCGTCGGCATTGGAGTTTGCCGCGTCGACGGCGGTCGTGAGGCCCGTGTTGTTGGCATTGACAAAGCCCGAGTTGAGCTTGTAATAGGCCAACATGCAGGGCGGCATGGAGGCAATCTCCGTGTTCATCGTCGCCTGGATTTCGCTCTGCGGCCGAGCATAGTTCCAGATTCTCACCTCGTCGAGGCTTCCCTGGAAATAGGAGCCGGTGGGCGGGGTTGCGCCGTTGTACCAGCCCAACGAGACGGGTGCCGTCGTGGTGATGGTGCCCGGCGTCCCGCCCCACGTGCCGCTACCGCGCAAGGTGCCGTCAATGTAGATTTTGCCGCCGGTTGCGTCGAAGGTGGCAGCGACGTGGTGCCAATTGCCATCGGCCACGTTGACGCCGCTCGACGAGAAGGAGCAGGATATCGACCCCGGCTGGGTGTACATCCAGGCGAGCAAATTGCTGCCGCTCTGATAAAGCATCCAGCCGTCGCCGCTCGAAGCGACGTATTTGTTGATGATGCCCGCATAGCTGGGCGTTGCCGTGGTCTTGAACCAGCATTCCGCCGTCAAGGTCGTGGCGTTGAGTGCCGCATTGTGCGGGATGCTCACATAATCGTCCACTCCGTCGAAGTGGAGAGCCTTCGCCGCCACACCCGTCGCCGAGATGGCAAAATCGTAGTCCGCTTCGTCGCAGTCGTCGTTGTTGACATGGACGACAGCCGCCCGTGCGCCTGCCCCCATCGGGTTGAAATTGACGGTGAAGGTGGCCGAACCGCCGTTCGCCGCGACCGTCGCCGGTGCGCCCGGTGCGATGTTGAAATCGCCCGAATTCGTCCCCGTCAAAGTGATGCCGGAAATGTTCAGCACGACGCTGCCCGAATTGTAAATGGTGAACGTCCGGCTGAAATTGGTCGAGCCGAAGTCCGTCCAGTTCGTCGTCGAGGGCGTGGTCGAGCCGTCGGCGACGGGGTTCGAGTTGCCCTGAATGTCGATTTCGGGCAATGTCGGCGAACAGGCCCCGCCCGTCACGCCACCCGGCGCGACGAAGTTCGACGAGCTGCCGGTGAGCGCGAAATTGAAAAAGCTGCCGTTGTTGGCCCCGCCGATCGAGGTTGCGTCGTCCATCAGCTCGGTGACGGCCGCGTTGTTGGCACCCGCGTAGCCCTGGTTGCACTTGAAATAGACCTGAAGGTTGTCCGTCGCGGCCGCCACTTCGCAGTTCATCAACTGTGAAATCTCGGTTGCGCAAAGGGCACGGTTCCAAAAACGGATGTCGTCCATGCTCCCCAACAGGTTGGCCGTGCCGTTCGCGTAGAGCGAGCTGCGGCCCAGGTACCCCGTCCCGCCGAAGCCCGCCGTGCCCGTTTGAGTGAAGGTGCCCACTTGCACGCCGTCGACATAGCATTTTGCCGTCTGCCCGACGCCCGACCAAGTCATGGCAATGTGCTTCCAACTGCCGCCCGTGAACGGAATGGCGGAGGTCTGGCTGCCCACCCCGCCGGCGCGGAAATAGATTTGCGAACCGTTGCTCCAAAGGAAGATGGCGGTGTTCTCGCTGCCCGTTTCGGCCAGCATCGAGGAGTTGTTGGGCTGCGAGGCCGCTGCGTTCACCCAAAAAGAGATGGTGCCCGCCGTCGCCGAAAGCCCGGTCGTCGGGAAGGTGAGGTAGTCGTCCGCGCCGTCGAAGGCAAGGGCCTTGGCCGCCACCGCCGTTGCCGAGATGGCGAAATCGTAGTCCGCCTCGCTGCAGTCGTCGTTGTTGACGTGGACGGTGGCCGTCCGCGCGCCCGTCGCCGAGGGGTTGAAATTGACGGTGAAAGTGGCCGAGCCGCCGTTCGCCGCGACCGTCGCCGGTGCGCCCGGTGCGATGCTGAAATCGCCCTGATTGGCACCGGTCAGGGTGATGCCAGAAATGTTCAGCACGGCCGTTCCCGAATTTTGAATGGTGAAAACGCGGCTGAAATTGGCCGAGCCGAAGTCCGTCCAGTCCGTCGTCGAGGGAGTCAGGGAGCCATCGGTGATATCAGTCGCATTGCCTTGCAAGTTGATTTCAGGGGTTGTGACTGCCGGACAGCTTGTACCCGTGGTCACGCCGCCGGGTGCGGCCCAGTTAGAACTGCTGCCAGAGAGGGCGAAATTAGTGAGGGTACCATCGTTGGTACCGCCATGACCGCTACCGGTAGCCACATCGTTGACCGTATTGAGTCCGCTGTTGTTACCGCCGGCAATACCCTGGTTGAAGTTGTAGTAAATCATAAGCCCACTCTCGCTTCCTGTCAGTTCACAGTTCATCTGGGCCTGTATTTCATTTTGGCAAAGCGCCCGATTCCACACCCGGAATTCATCCAGTTTACCATCCAAGAAATTTGTCACCGATCCGGCCCCATCCGTTGCGCCCAACAGCAGATTGTAGGCCGGGTTTGCAGCCACATCTCCAGACAGTGCCTGTGTTTTCACCAAGGTGCCGTTGTAATAGATTTTCCCAACCAAGTTGGCAACATCAATCGTAACAGCAATATGGCTCCAGGTATTAGCCGGCACCTGGGTCGGTGCCGTTATGTTGTACTGCCCTGATCCGCCATCTGCCGAGATGTAGCGAATTCCGGAATAGAGATCCAGGGCTGGACCTTCTGCTGTCGCTACCCCTTTGTCCATGATACGACCTTGGTTGAAATTAGTAGTACTTCCCAGAGTTGCATTCACCCAAGTCTCAATGGTAAAACTGCCTACAAACTCAAAGGCACTGGTACCGAGGTTTACATAATCATTGCTTCCATCGAGTGAAAGCGCCGCACCTGGCGCAACGCCCGTACCAGTCACCACAAAATCGTACACCGCCTCGCTGCAGTCAGTATTATTAATGGTGATGGTCGAATTCTGAACGCCCGTTGCCGTCGGCGAGAAGGTCACCGTAAATGTCGCCGTGCCGCTCGGCCCCGAAATCGGGGTGGCCGAGATGGCCGAGACCGCGAAAAGCGGATTGGAAGTGGTGATGCTCGAAACCGTCAAGTCAGAATTTCCTGTGTTCAAAACAGTGAATGTGCGGACAAGCGAGCCGCCGACAGTCACATCCCCAAAATCGGTGTGGTTCGCCGTCGAGGGGGTCGTCGAGCCGTCAGGGATGGAGACAGAGTTGCCCTTCACGTCGACTTCAGAGGTCGACGTTTGCCTTTCATAGGCACCCATGTCGAAGCCGCCCGCAAAAGGGCGGGCGTTGCCCTCGAGGTCGGTGGAGGGTGCGCTGGTGGATGTGCCCGAGTTGACCGCCGGGCCGCAGCCGATGTGGAAATTGCCCGCCGTAGAGGGGGCGTCCTCTGGGTCGAGCTGGGTGATGAAGCTCGGGTAGTTGGCGTCCGAGCCGTTCGGGATGCCGTTCAGGTTGCCCGCGCCGCTGGGGTTGTTGTTTTGGATGAGCGAATAGGTGATGACAGGGGTGGAACTGTTGGTGAACAGATTGGCTGTCGCCGTGCCTGTTGTGGTTCCATGACGGTTGTTCCAAACAAGACAGTTTGTCACCGTCGGGTTGGTGGAGATAAATGCCAAGCCGCCGCCGCTGCCGGTTGCCTTGTTACCGGAGACCGTGCAGTTGGTCAGCGTCATGGTGGTGCTGGAGTTGTACAGGCCGCCGCCCGAGTTGCCCGCGGAGTTGCCGGTAAGCAGGCAATTGGTCAGCACGGCGCTCGTCGAACTGGTGCCGATGTTAAACCCGCCACCGTTGCTCGAGACGCAGGAGTTCCCGGTAAAAACACAGCCCGTCACCACCACTGCCGTGTTGGTTTCATTTGCCATCCCACCGCCTTTGGTCGCAGCGGGATTGATGGAAAACGTGCAGTTGGTGTAGGTCGGGCTGGAACTGGTGTTGAATGCCCCAGCTCCGTTGGTTGCCGAGTTTGAAGTAAAAAAGCAGCTCGTCACGTTGTTCCCAACAGCTTGGGTGTTGTACATCCCACCACCACTGCCGGTAGTTGTATGGGCTGCGTTATATGTGAACGTGCAATTTTTGACGAGCGTGGCAGAAGTGTGGTTGTACAAACCTCCGCCATCGTCCCGGGTGATTAACCTGGATTCGACGGAGATGGAGGTCGTCCCGTTGGCATTGCCGCCCTTGACGATGAAGCCATCCAGTTGGGTCGTATTGGCATCCGAAACTGTGATGGCCACGTGATAGGCGTTCTCGGTATTGTTCGTCAGACCGGAGTCGTCGCCGTTGAAGTCGCCGCTCAAGGTGGTGACATTGGCCACCCAGTCGCGCTGGGAGAGGGCGGTCTCCGTGCCGTTGAAGCCGCCGTAGATTTTCACGCCGTTTTTCAGGTAAAATGTCTTGTCGCGCGGGTCGCTCGGGCTGGCGTTGCCGAAGGGATCTTTGGTGGGCTTGTACGTCCCGGCCTTCACCCAGATTTCATGTCCGCTGGATGCGGCGGTGATGGCGTCCTGCAAGTTTTGGAAGGCGCACCCCCAGCTCGCGCCGTTCCCTCCGCTCGCCGCCGCCGCGTCGACGTACCAGGTGGAACCGGTCGCCGGGCAGGTCCCGTTTCCGGTCACCGCAAAATCGTAGGTGCCCTCGTCGCAGTCGTTGTTGTTGACGGTGATGGTCGCGTTCTGGACCCCCGCCGTCGGCGAGAAGGTCACGGTGAACGTCGCCGAAGTGCCCTCCAAAATCGGACTGGCCGGGGTCAACGCGCCGACGATGAACTTCGTCGGGTTGGAAGAGGTGATGCTCGCGACCGTCAGGTCGTCGTCGCCCGTGTTGAAAATCGTGAACGTGCGGACGAGCGAGCCATTGACCGCCACGTTTCCAAAATCGGTGTGGTCGCTGGTCGAGGGCATGTTGTCCCCGTCCATGATGGTCATCGAGTTGCCCTGCACGTCAATCTCCGGCGCGAAGACGGTCGCCGTGACCACCACGTCGTTGGCGTTGTAGTTGATTGACCACGTCACCCCGCAGACCGTCGGGTAGTTTATGGTCGAGAAGGTGCCGGTCACACCGCCCGGTGCCGTCAAAATCGTGTAGGACTCCGTTGCCGATGGCACATAGCCGAGGTATTGGAGGAGGTCCAAAGTGCCGCTCAACGTCGCCGCTCCGCTTGTCACCTGGATCTGGTCGTGCTGGGTGCAAGCGGTCGGGCCGCCAATTTCGATTTGCTCCGTGCCGGTTCCGTTGTTGTAGCCCGCCGAAAAAACGATGCAGCCCGGCGAGCCGCCCGGCGCGATGATGCCGCCCGTGTTGTCGAACACCGACCCGGCGAAGAAGCCGCTGCCTTTGAGCATGCCGTTGTTGGTGAAGGTGCCGTTGTTGGTCATGGTGGTGCCGGTGCCGAGAACGAACGTCTTGCCCGCGTTGACCGTCAGGCTCGCACCCGAGTTGATGTTCTGCGAGATGTCGAGCGTGGCCGGGCCGCTACCGCTAATGGTGATGGTGCTGCCCGTCGGGAGCGGGTTGGCGGGGATGCCGTTGGCGTCCCAGTTGGCGGCGTCCGACCAGTTGCCCGATCCGGTAAAGGTGTAGGAAATCGGGAACGGCCCGCCCTCCACGCAGCCCGGTGCGGCGGCGGCGAAGGGCGAGGTGGTGATGTTCGAGCCGGTCGTGCCGTTGTTGCCGCTCGAGCCGGGGCCAGCGGGCGAGCCCCAGTAGTTGTTCGTCGCGTCGATGGTTTGCGAGGGGCTGGTGGCGTTGTTCAGGCCGGTCGTGTTGAGGTGGATGGCGTTGTTGTTGACGAGGCGCGAGCCGCTGTTGGAGCCGCCGAAAACGACGCCCGTCGCGTTGTCTTTGATGTTGTTGCAGTTCAGGTCGGCGATGGCCGCGCCGCTGCCGTTGTTGATGAAGATGCCGGTCGTACGCTTGATGATTTGATTGACGGTGGCTGTGAAATTGGGCGAATTGTCGACCGAAATGGCCGTTCCGACGCGGCTCGCGCCCGTGTTTTCGAGGTCGACATTTTCCACGCGGTTGCCGCTGCCGCCGTCGATTTTGATGGAATTTCCGGCCACTGACCTAAGAATCGACCCGTCGGGGATGACCACGTTCGTGTTGCTCACCGAGCCATCCGAGATGATGCGGTTGCTCATGTTGTTCATGTAAAGGCCGTTCGAGGGCGTCGCGCCGCCGAAGATGTTCGAGCTGATGTCGAGCGTCCCGCTGAGGTTGTCGAGGTAGATGACGTAGCCGTTCGACACGCCGGAACCAGAGAGGTTGTTGCCCGTCGCGGTGACGTTCGAGCTGTTCTGGATCTGGAGGCCGTACGTGCGGTTCTTCAAGATGTTGTTCGTCACCGTCAGGCCGCTCACGCCGCTGAAGTCGATGGCGGGGCCCGCCGCGCCGGTCTTTTCGAGGTCGAGGTCGGTTATGGTGATGTTCGAGCCGCCAGTGATCTGGAGGGGCGTGACCAGCGACTTGAGGTACGTCCCGACATTTATCTGCCCGCCCGACGGGGCGATGGTGGCATTGCTCAAATTATTCATGTAGACGCCCTTCGTGGTCGCTCCGCCGATGGTGTTGTTGCTGATGTTGCCGCCCGAAAGGTTGTCGTTGAGGAGGTAGATGGCAAAGCCGCCCGCCACGCCCGAGTTGGTCAGGTCGTTGCCCGTCGCGGTGATGCCCGAGCAGTTTTGGAGGACGAGGCCGTGCAGCCGGTTCCGCAAGATGTTGTTCGTCACCGTGATGCTGCTTACGCCGTTGATGTCAATATGATTGCCCACCGCGCCCGACTGTTCCAAATCGAGGCCGGTCATGGTGATGTTCGAGCCGCCCGTGATTTGGAGCGGCGTGGCCAGCGGCTTGAGGTACGTCCCGACATTTATCTGCCCGCCCGACGGGGCGATGGTGGCGTTCGACACGGACTGCATCCAGACGCCCTTCGTGGTCGTGCCGCCGATGGTGTTCGAGCTGATGCTGCCGCCCGAAAGGTTGTCGTTGAAGAGGTAGATGACCCAGTTGCCACTGGTGCCGGAGTTGGTCAGGTCGTTGCCCGTCGCCGTTATGCCCGAGCAGTTTTGGATGAGGAGGCCATACTGCCGGTTCGTCAGGGTGTTGTTCGTCACCGTGAGTCCCGCCACGCCGTTGATGTCGACGTAGCCGCCCGCCGTCGTGCGGCCGAGGTCGAGGCCGGTGATGGTGATGTTCGACCCGCCGATGACCTGTATGGGGAGGTAGATTTCCTTCAACTGGTTGCCCACTTCGATGTCGGCCGAGGTGGGACTGATGGTCTTTCCTGAGAGGTTTCTCATGCTGACTCCCTGGGTCGTCGCGCCACCGTAGGTGTTGCCCGTCACGGAAAGGGTGCCGGTATTGCTGTCAAGATAAAGCACCCAGCCGTTCGACACGCCTGAATCGGTGAAGTTGCAGCTGGTGATGGAGACGTTCGAGCAGTTCTGGATGAGCGCCCCGTACTGCCGGTTGGTGAGGATGCAGTTGGTCAGCGAGAAGGTGGCCACGCCGCTGATGTCGATGTAGCCGCCGGTCGTCGTGCGGCCAAGGTCGAGGTCGACAACGGTGATGTTGGAGCCGCCGACGACTTGGACGGGGAGGTCGAACTCTTTCAACTGGTTGCCCACCTGGATGTCGCCTGTCGTCGCGCCGATGGTCTTTCCCGAGAAGTGCCTCATGCTGATGCCCTGCACCGTCGCGCCGCCGTAGGTGTTGCCCGTCACCGCGAGGGTGCCGGTGTTGTTGTCGAAATAGAGCACCCAGCCGCCCGACACGCCCGAATCGGTGAAGTTGCAGCCCGTGATGGAGATGTTAGAGCAGTTCTGGATGAGTCCTCCGTATTGCCGCTTGGTTAGGATGCAGTTGGTCAGCGTAAAGCCCGCCACCCCGTTGATGTCGATGTACCC
>JBGAWE010000214.1:0-8149 GCA_044227705.1 Saprospiraceae bacterium | reverse complement strand
CCTTGTCTGGGCAGCCGAAGGTCGCGGCCGTTCCGATGGCATCGGGGCAAGCATCGGTGAAGTCGAGCACGCCGTCGCCGTCGCTGTCCTTTTTGGAATTTTCCACGACGACCGAGGTGTCCGGCGGCGCGGGGTGAAGGAGGTAGACGAAGCCGATGCCCGCCGCGACGTGGTCGCGGTTGCTCTTCTGCAAAGCCTTCCGGTACTCGAACTGCGGGCTGATGAAGGCGTACTTCGAGACGCGGAAGTTGACCCCCGCGCCAACCGGCACATTGATTATGGCCCCGCCGCCGCCGCTCTCGAGCGTCACGCCGCCTCCGCCGAAGAGGAAGGGCGAGACGAGGCCCTTGTCGCGCATCTGCTGGAGCTGCACGATGCCGTCGAAGCTTGCGGTGACGGTGTTCTCGTTGTTCTTCGCAAACGGCAGCCGCGCTATGCCGACCTTGACCGGCAAGCCGACGTTGATGAACGGCAGCAGGCTGCGCCAGTAGCCGACCTCGAAGCCCTCGCTCAAATGGAGCGTCTGCTCGTCGGAGAGGTAGCCGTAGTCGAAGAAGTTGAGCCGCGCCGATATGGCGTTGCGGTTGGTCTGGTTCTGGGCATGGGACAAGGCGGTCACAAACAGAGAAAGCGCCGCTGCGAGGATTAAATTTCGCATGATGTAAATCGGTTTAAAATGTCAAATCGTCGGTTTCCAAAATCTGTGCCACCGGGGATTTGCCGCAGAGGCTCGGTGGCCAAAGAGGTTGTTTTTTTCATCTAAAATGCTGTGGAACAGGTGGTTGCTCGATGGGAAGCGAGGGGCGAAAAAGCCTTTCCGTCCTCCACGCATTTGCGGCCGAACCGCACGGCAAAGGAAGTGGCAGGGTCGGCCCCGCGCTCATGCAACGCGAAATTGGGCGGCTGCCCGCCAAAAATTCCCGTCAGTTGGTCGCCTCCGCAACGGCCTCCCTCTGCTCCTCAACCGTCATCCCGCCCTCGCGGCCGATGATTTTCCCCGCCAGTCGTCGCGCCTCCTGCTTCGGGTTCTTCCACCAATTGACCGACCAAGTCGGGTGCAGATCGACGTTGAACTTAATTAGGTAGTTCCTCAATTTGCGCTCGAACATGAAAGCCGGTGCACCTGTCCGGGCGATGAGACCGTCGAAAAGAAGCACGTCGTCCGTCAGATTCCCGCTGCCCGAGCGGACGAGCAGGGGCACGCCGACGCCCACTATGTCGGTGTTCTCCCGGATCTGTCCGGGGTCGAAATAGGGCTGCAAAGCCAGCTTGACCTCCTCCATGAAGAGGCTCGGTGGGGCCACGTCAGGCTGGTATTCGAGCGTCGCGGCGAGGCTTTCGATTTGCTTCTCGGCCTCAATTGGCTCTGTTTTTTGCAAAAAATCGGCGAAGCGGACGAGGTGCAAAAGGATGGCCGCGCCCTTTTTTTCTTTTGATACAGCGAGGTCCTGCGGGATGGAATGCGCGACATAGATGCGCTGCGTGGCCCGCGTCAGGAGGACGTGGAGCTGGTTCAGCCCCACTTGCGTGTCCCAAAAATCGAGGTCGGGCGTGAGCTTGCCCGTCGCGTCGACCGGGCCGTGCGTGAGCGAGACGATGAGGATGTCAACGTGCTGCCCCTGCAGCTCGCCGAACGTGAAGACGTTCATCCCGTTGAGCAGCAGTTGGTGGATTTTCTCGAAGCCGGGCGAGCGTTTCTGCCTGATTTTCAACAGCGAACCGGCCACGAGGTCGCGCTGCTCAACCGTCGCGCAGGCGATTCCAACGACGGGGAAGGTGTTGGCCGGGGTCGGCTTGATGTCGTTGAGCCAATGGATGACCTGTTCAGCCTCTGCCCGGTTGACGCGACCGGACTGGTCGTAGCGGCCGTCGACGAACTCGCAAACGGTCTTCTCGAAAGCCGAATGCCCACGCGGCAGGCGCTTAAAAGGAGTGCCGAACGCCACGCGGTTGAACCGCACCCATTCCTCCGGGCAGTCCTGATGCTGGTATTCGAGAACGGAGACGTGCGCCCCCTCGGCCCGGCAGAGTTCGAGAATGTCGTCACCATGATCAGGGGTCATATCCTGTTTCGAATCGCCGAAGACGACGACCTTTTTGCCCATCCTCATCAAAGCGAGGCCTTCCTGCACGGATATGTTGTGCGCCTCGTCGAGGAAGACCACGTCGAACGCCCGTTCGTCCGCTTGAATCACGTCGATGGCGACCGAGGGCGTGGCCAACAAAACCGGCAGCGTGTCGGTCATCGCCTCGAAACTTTCGGTGAAAACCTTCGACAGGTCGAGCGAGGCGAGCGCGTCGCGGTTGTTCTTTCCGAACCACGTCTTGAAAGCGTCGGCATTTTCGGCTTTGAGTTTTTTCAAAGCCTTCGCTTTTTTCGACTGCCACAGAGCCGCCGATTTGAACCGGCAAAAGGTCGTACAGCTTCTCCCGCGCAGCGATGAGCGCATCGACCGTCGGCTGGTCCCACGTCAGGTTCCGAGGTGTACTCGTGCTGCAAAAAGGTGGTGGAGGTACCAGCTTTCAAAGGCGGTTGCCCAGTTCTTCGGCTTGATTTTTATCAAAGCCCGCAGTGTTTTCCGTGCTGGTTCGGAGAGCGAGAGCCAGAATTTTTGCCATTGGAAAAACTCCGGCCAGTCCTTCATGGCCTCCTTGATCGTCTCCAGTTTGTCGATGACGCCTTCCAAAAACTCCTGCCGCTTCGGCATCGTGAGCGACTGGTGGCTGATTTTTTCCTCAAAAACCTCCGACCCGTTGAACTCGGTGACGAACTCTTCGAGCGCGTTTTCGAGCGACTCAATCTGCTTTTTGAAATCCAGCTCGAAAAGATTCGACTTCGCGGAAAGCCGCCCGACCTCACTGCGCACGTTGCTGGCCGTGCGCCGCCGCCAGTTGCGGAGCGAAGCGTCGAACTCTGTCGTCGCCTCGCTCATCTTTTTGATGTGGCCAGGCTCAAGGCGCGTCGGGAATTCGAAATCAAAATATTTCCGGGGGGCGAAGACCTTCTTCAACTCCTCGAACGCCGCCGCGATTTTGTCCTTTTGGGCGACCATCTCGCGGTATTTCTCTGAAAAGACACCGTAGAGTTTCTCGGTGACGGAGGCCGGTTTTTCAAAATCAGGGCCGAATGAGTTCACCCCGTCCTCCACGCCGTCGCGGATTTGGGCAACAAGGCCCGCCATTTCGAGGTAGTGGCTCTCGTAATGCTCGGTCAAAGCCTCGGCGTACTCGTTCGACTTGACCAAAAACTGGTGATGTAATCCCCGTGCCTTGTCGAGCATGAGCGTCGCCCATTGTTCGGCGTGAAGCTGCCCCTTTTCGGAGGACTTGGCGAGGAAGTTCTCGTTCTTCAACAAGGAGAGCGGGTGCCGAAGGTTCCCAGAAAGGTGGAGAAGCTCCCGTGCCTGCCCGATGGCGGCGAGGATTTCGTGGTACTCCTTCTCGTTGAACTCGAAATCGGCGGGCTGGATTTGGCTCAAGAGCATCTCCTTCCCCTCCGTCCGGTTCGCCCGCAGGTAGCGGCCCACGATCTCCGACCAGCCGAGGCCTTCGAAAATGGGCGAGTTCAAAGCCTCGTGGGTCGCGTCGAGCTTGACTTGAGCGCGGAGGGCTTGGGTCATTGTGAGCCTGAAGGCATCCTCGTCCCACGGCTTCTCACGCCGGGCGCCGTCCGCGCTGACGCGCAAGATGTCGAGCAGGACCGACAAATCGCCCCTCGCGTCGCGCAGGATGAAGCTCAAATCACCGAATTTCCCGAGCAAAAGGAAGTTCTGGACCCGCTTCAAAGCATTGACCGACTGGCTGGCTACAAGGCATTTCTGCCCGTTCGACAGGGCGTTGATGACCATGTTGGCGAGGGTTTGCGTCTTCCCAGTCCCGCTCGCGCCCTCGACGACGGACAGCGGCCGCGTCCGAGCGGCGATGATGGCCGCTCTTTGCGAGGAATCGACGCCGAGCATCCCGAAGCCGTGCGCGTTTTTTTCAATCTCGCCTTCATAGGAAAGGGCGCGCGGCAGTCCTGCGACCGTCCGCCGCGAGCTTGCCGGAAGGATTCCGACGACGCCCGACCATTGGAGGACGCCGCTTTTGACCATGCTGCCGGCAAGCGTTTCGTCGGGGAAAGGGATGAGGCCGAGCGGGAGGCCGCCGTCGGCCAGGTTGAGAATGTCACAGAGCCTGGCGGCGAAGGCGGCCAGTTTGTCGCCGTCGGGCCGACGGTCGGCGAGGGCCTGCGCCTCGTCGAGGAGGTCGATTTCAAGCTCCTGCTTGATGAGGTTGAACAGCGGATAATTCGGCACAACATACTGGTTTTCAGCGTGTTGCAGCGTCCAGCAGTCGGGCTTGAAGGGGTCGCTCTCGATGCCGAGGTGCCAGAAAAAGAGCGGCGCGGCGACGGGCAGCGAGCCGTCCTTTTTTAAGTTGGAAAAAAGAAAAGGATAGCCAAACCCAAGCGTCTTCTGCCCGAAGACGCGCTCGCGGTTCTTCGATTCCCAGTTGAAATGGTTGAGCAGTTGGCTGGCCGGAAAGCTCGACTCGATGGCGAGCGAAAAGGGCTTGCCGGTGTGGACTTCGCGCACCAGTTTGATGGCAAAGCTGTCCTCGTTGAGGTCGAAAACGTCGGCGATGCTGGGCGGCACGGGGCGCGCTTGGAGCCAAGCGGCTTGCAGCCCGGCGAGCGGAGAGGAGGGGAGCGTATCGCTGTTCTTTGCCTGTTTTCCCATGTTTTTCGATGAATTTGAGGCGGGCAAAGTAGAACGGTCGCGGGATTGATTGGGAGTTTTTGGTGAAAAAGAAGCGCGGCGCTCACGCCGACCCCGGTCCTCAATCCTCTGCCCGTTTCTTTTTTCCCTGCTTAATCATGTAGCGCAACTGCACGCTGGAGGCCCATGTCAGATCAGGGCTTTTGTATATGCGGGTGCCGCCCTGTTTGCTAGGTGGGAGGAGAGGGTCGCCGCGGCGCAAGTTGCCCACGTCGCCCACCAGAAAGTTGGGGATGAACTTGAAGTCGACCGACACGAGCTTGGAAAACTTGAACGACAGCATTGGAATCAATGACAGGTCGAGGGTGAGTAGCTTGGCATTCAACGGGTAATCGGCAGAGGAGTACGGCGTATTTTTGTAATTGAAATAAGTCGGCTCAATGCTGCCGCTTAAGCCGAATCGGATGGGGGCTTTCTTGTTTCCAAAGTATTGGCCCAGTTCGTAGCGAAGTCCGACGACAAAAGTTTTCTCATTGTAGCCTGATTTTGCGTAGAATTTATTGCCCTGCGAATCCTCTCCGGTATAGGTCGTTTCGTGGTCGGATTGGGAAAAGGAAAGTCTCGTTAGTGATACTTCATGGAAGCGATTGTTGGACTCCCTGAATTGAACACTGCAACCTATGCCCAATAACTGGCTGGGCATATGGCTGTCGAACTTGCTTTTAATCAGTATCGAATCACCTTGAACAATGACAAAGGTGCCAGAGTAGTGGGTGAGATAAGTAAGGATGATGTTGTCATCCTTTATGTATAATTCTTTCGCAAAGCTGTAGGGCTTTAGCGGGGAATAATAGTTGAGGCTTGTGGATGCCAATATGGAAGTCCCTTTTTTGCTCTTGCGGCTTTGAGCAATAACAGCAGGTGGCAATAGAAAGGCAATTAGCAGGAGTGCAAACAGCTTTTACATGGGCAGTCAATTTTTATAGAGTTTTAGCTTGAGCCGATTGGCCCCAATCGCGGCAGAAGTTAAGTCCAAAAATATGCCTCAATGGCCGGGCTGCCGGAATTGTCGTCTGTCGTCCGTTTTGGGCCGACGAAATAGATCGGCGGTTGCCGGCTCACAATAAAGCCCGATGCCCTTTCTCTGGATATCGTTAAAGGGGCAGGCTTCAATTGCCAAGGCGAATCAAGACGCGCGTTCCGGTTGCTTCTCCAGCATTGTTCCTCATGTCAAAAAACTCGACTACTGGCCGCTTTTCGGTCAAACTTTCGAGACGCTCGACGGTGATGTTCAACCCGTGCGAGCGGTGGCCCTCGGATCGGTTTGGGGCGGCGTTGCGACCCACGCCATTGTCCTCAATTTCACAAACAAGACCAGACTCTGCTGAATAGAAACGTATGCCCAGCCGTCCAGCCTTCGCCGATGCTGCGGGCATCAAACCGTGCCAGATGGAGTTTTCGACGAAGGGCTGTAAAAGCATCGGAGGCACCTCCGCCTCCGCGTCGTCGAGGCCGCTCTCTACCTCGATTTTCCACTCGAACTCGTTCTCGAAGCGTAACGACTCCATTTCCAGGTAAAGCCGCAATGCCCCAATCTCGTCGGCCAACGGGATGCGCTCCGAGCGCGAGTGGTCGAGGATGAGGCGCATCAGTCGGCTGAACTTTGTCAAATATGTGCTCGCCTCGCCCGCCCGGTCCTTGAGCAGGAACCAGTTGACGGAGTTCAGGCAATTGAACAGGAAGTGAGGGTTCATCTGCGCCCGCAGCGCGGAAAGCTGGTTCTCGGCCAGTTTTTTGTCGAGTTCGAGGACGAGCCGCTCTTTCTCGCGCAAAACCTCGGCAGCCCGCTGTTTTCGCTGCCTTTCTTTCCAGATTTGATAAAAAACGGCCGAAAACAGCCCCAAAATGCTGGCCACGAACCACCATCTTTTCCAAAAAGGCGATTTGATTTCGATGTCGAGCAATGCGGCCGGCCGAGACCAGATGCCATGCCTGTTCGACGCTCGCAACCAAAACCGATAGTGCCCGTCGGGCAGATTTGTGTACTCGACGCGGTCGCGGCCGCCCGTCGAAATCCATTCGGCCTCGTGGCCTTCCAATTTGTACTCAAAAGACGGCTCGGCCGCTTCCCCAAAATCAACCGCGCCGAGTTCGAACGCGAAATGGTTCTGCCGATAGTCGAGCAAAACAGGGCCGGAACCGCTCGACACCTTCTTGCCGAAAACCTCGAAGCCCCGGAGGTATGGCCTCGGCGGCTCGAACTTGGGAAAACGCTCAGGGATGAAATGCCCGAATCCCCGGTTGCTGCCATAGACGACCGAGCCATCGGGCAGTTCGAGCATAGCGCCATAACCGGGGACGCGGCTGACGTAATTGACGAACCTTCCTCCGCGCCAAACCGAATGGCCTGCGTCGTTCGATGCCCATATTTCGCCCGACCTGACGGGGAGTATGTTGTAAATCACGTTGCAACCCGGCACGTCGTTGCTGCAATGCTCTGCCCCCAGTTCGCTTCCGCTCGGATCGGCAATTAAGAAAAGCCCGCTGCCCAGCGTCGAAATCCATATGCGGCCCGCGGTGTCCTCCTTGAGGTCGGAGACGGGCGCGTCCGTCCATTTTTTGTTGTTGAAAAAGGAGGCGATGCGGGTCGTTCCGTCCTCCGGGTTGAAAACCGAGACGCGGTCGGCGGCAGCCAGCCATAGCCGTCCGGCGTGGTCGAACAGCAGTTTTTGGACTTCGTCGCCGTCGAATTTCGGCTCGCCCGGTTGGTTCGGGCTGGCCTTTTCCACTCGTTCCTCGTCGAGAAATATTCGATATAGGCCGTCGCCTTTTGTGCCGAGCCAGAGGCAGTTCTTGCCCTGGAACTGACCTGCGGCAAGGCTTTTCACTCTTGTTTTTTGAAAAACTTCCGGACGAAAGGCGGTCAGTCGCGTTTTCCCATCTTCGTAAAATAGCAGCCCGTCCTCGCTCGCGATCCAAAGCCGGGCAGGGTTATTCGTCCAGCAAAGCGCGTCCATCAGCACGTCGGGTAGGTTGGCTTTCGGGTCGGCCTTCCATGGCACGGCTCGGAGGCTGTCGGTTTGCAAATCCCAAATCAACAGGCCATTGCCGTTCAGCGTGCCGAAAAAAGCGCGGCGGCCGTCGGGCGAGAGCAAGGCGGCCCGCTGCCAGTTGTTCCAGCCGCCGAGCGCAGGATTTTTTGCGGAAAAAAACTCGAATGGGAAAGCGGACGGCTCCCGCGTCATGCGAAAAAGCCGTGACGGATTGGCCGCCCAGATTTGGTCGCGGCTGTCTTTGAACAGAAAGACCTTGCTTGAAAACAGCTCGTTTCCCCCGTCAAAAGGGTAGTCAAACTCGACGCGCCCGCTCGGCAGATGGATGGCCCACGGCCGTTCGTTGACCATGACGACCAGCGTCAAAGAATCAGAAATTGGCCAGAAGGCGCGGAC
>JBGAWE010000213.1:0-7958 GCA_044227705.1 Saprospiraceae bacterium | reverse complement strand
CTTCTCAAAGGTCAGTTCCTTTGAAAAAACAAGGTTTGATTGATTGGACTGCCAAGCGAGGTAGCGACGGGTTAATTGGTCGAGAGCATGGTCGAGGCCTGAATTGTACCAAAAATCAGTTTTTTCAAGTGAAAAGCTTTCAAAGGTATCAATGAAATCAACCGTCAAACCTATTGGGTTGATTTTTCGAGGGAATTCGTAAAACCCATCACTTGGGAAAGAGGTCTTTTTTGTCCCTTGCCAAATAATTAGTTTATCAAAAATCACCGGTTTTCTTAAAGGAGGATAAGAGGCCGACAACGCTAATGCAAGCAGCCTAAACAAGGTGCTTTTGCCCGTTCCGTTCTCCCCGAGAAGGATGTTGACATCGGGGTGCAAATCCCACCGGATTACCTCGGGTCTGCCCCAAAGCCCATGCACCTCGACCGAGGTGAGCCACATTTGAGAACCGGGATTCGTCGCCATAACCCATTGATTTCCTGCAAATCTACCTCATCCGTGGCAATGCTTGTACTTCTTCCCGCTCCCGCAGGGACACGGGTCGTTGCGCCCCACAAGCTTCTCCTTCGGCAAGGTCTGCTGGGCCAGGGGCTTCTCGTGGCCGGCAGATTCGGCGGCGCGGCGGGCGGCCTGCTGCGCCTCGGTCCGCTGCGGCGCGGAGTTAACGCCTTGCGGTCGGCGCCAGCCCGGCGCGGGCATCCGGGGGCCGACGGGGCGGCGCGGGGCTTCTTCCTCCATGATGAGTTTCCCGTTCAGGAGGAAGCTGACGACGTTCGAGTTGATATGCCCGATGAGGCCCTCGAACAGGCCGTAGGCCTCCATTTTGTAGATGACGAGCGGGTCTTTCTGCTCGAAACTGGCCGATTGGACGGTCTCCTTGAGGTCGTCCATCGCCCGCAGGTGCTCCTTCCAGGCGTCGTCGATGAGGGCGAGGGTGCAGGTCTTTTCGATGTCGCGCATCACGGAGCGGCCCTCGGTCTCGAGCGCACGGTCGATGTCGGCGGTGATGTTGAGGTGGAGGCGGCCGTCGGTGAAGGGGATGCGGATGCGCTTGTAGACCTTCCCCTCGCGGGCGATGATGCCCCGGATGATGGGGACGAGCGTGCCACCGATGGCCTGCGCCTTGTGCTCGTGCAGCTCAAAAATCTGATGTTGAAACTCCTCGACCAATTGCGCCGTCGGCTTCGACTTGAACTCCGCCGGGTCCATCTGCGGGTCGAATCCCATGATTCGCCAGGCGTCCATGCGGAAGCTCTCGTAGTCGCCGCCCGCCTTGTGGCCTTCCACCAAATCTTGGGTTATGCCCCGGAACATCGCGTCGATGTCGACGGCTAGGCGGTCGCCGAACAGGGCGTTGCGCCGCTTTTTGTAAATCGCCTCCCGCTGGATGTTCATCACGTCGTCGTATTCGAGGAGCCGCTTGCGGGTGCCGAAGTGGTTCTCCTCGACGCGCATCTGCGCCTTCTCGATCGACCGCGTGACCATCGAGTGCTGGATGACGTCGCCCTCCTCGTGGCCCATCTTGTCCATCAAACCGGCGATGCGTTCCGACTGGAAAAGCCGCATCAGCGAGTCTTCGAGCGAGAATTAAAACTGCGAAGTCCCCGGGTCGCCCTGCCGCCCGGCGCGGCCGCGAAGCTGCCTGTCGACGCGGCGGCTCTCGTGCCGGACAGTGCCGACGATGGCGAGGCCGCCCGCCTCTTTCACGCCCGGCCCGAGCTTGATGTCGGTGCCGCGACCGGCCATGTTGGTTGAAATCGTCACGCGCCCGGCCTGCCCGGCGTTGGCCACGATTTCGGCCTCGCGCTGGTGCTGCTTCGCGTTGAGAACGTCGTGCTCGACGCCGCGCAGTTTTAAAAGGCGGCTCAATTTTTCAGAATCCTCGACCGTCGACGTGCCGACAAGAACCGGCCGCCCCGCCTCGCGCAGCTTCCCGATTTCGGCGGCGACGGCGTTCAGCTTCTCCCTTTCCGTTTTGAAAACGAGGTCGTCGAGGTCTTTCCGCGTGATGGGCCGGTTGGTCGGGATGACCACGACGTCGAGCTTGTAGATGTCCCAAAGCTCCTTCGCCTCCGTCTCGGCCGTGCCGGTCATGCCCGCCAGTTTGTGGTACATGCGGAAGTAGTTTTGGAGGGTCACGGTCGCGTAGGTCTGCGTCGTCTCGCCCACCTTGACGTTTTCCTTCGCCTCGATGGCCTGGTGCAGGCCGTCCGAGTAGCGGCGGCCCTCCATGACGCGGCCCGTCTGCTCGTCCACGATCTTCACCTCGCCGTCGACGACGATGTACTCCTCGTTGATTTCAAAAAGGGTGTATGCCTTCAAAAGCTGCGCGACCGAGTGCAGGCGGCGGCTTTTCACCGAGAAATCGGCGGCGAGCGCGGCCCGCTTCTCGCTCTTCTCGGCCGCCGTCAAATCCGGGTCGGTGTCGATGGCGACCATCTCCATCGAGATGTCGGGGAGGATGAAAAACGAGTGGTCGTTGTTGTGCTGCGACATCAGCTCGACGCCCTTGTCGGTCAATTCGACCTGCCGGTTTTTCTCGTCGATGGTGAAAAGGAGCGGCGCGTCGACGAGGTGCATGTTGCGCGAGTTCTCCTGCATGTACTGGTTTTCCGCTTTTTGGAGCATGATTTTGATGCCCTCCTCGCTCAAGAACTTGATGAGCGCACGGTTCTTCGGCACGGCCCGATAGCTGCGGAGCAAGGCCATGCCAGCCTGTCCCTCGTCGTTGCCGAGCTTGCCCTGTTCGACCAATCGGCGTGCCTCGGTGAGGAACTCGGTGGCCAGTTTTTTCTGTGCATTGAAAAGGTTCTCGACGTGCGGCCGCAGCTCCATGAACTCCTCGTCCTCCGCCCCGCGAGCCACCGGCCCGCTGATGATGAGCGGCGTGCGCGCGTCGTCGATGAGGATGCTGTCGACCTCGTCGACCATCGCGTAATGGTGTTTCCGCTGGACAAGCTCCTCGGGCGAGACAACCATGTTGTCCCTCAAATAGTCGAAGCCGAACTCGGCGTTCGTCCCGTAGGTGATGTCGCAGCGGTAGGCGGCGATGCGCTCCGGCGAGTGCGGCTTGTATTTGTCGATGCAATCGACGGTCAACAGGAGGAACTCGTGCACCGGCCCGACCCATTCCGAGTCGCGCAGGGCGAGATAATTGTTGACCGTGACGATGTGGACGCCCTCGCCCGAAAGGCCGTTGAGGTAGGCGGGCAAGGTGGCCACGAGCGTCTTCCCCTCGCCCGTCGCCATCTCGGCAATCTTGCCGCTGTGCAGCACCGAGCCGCCGATGAGCTGCACGTCGTAGTGGACCATGTTCCAGTTGACGTCGCCGCCGGCCGCCTTCCATTTTGTCTGGAAGATGGCGTTCTCGCCGTCGATGCGGATGTAGGTTTTGTTGGAAATCGCGGCCAGCCGCCGGTCGTGGTCGGTGGCAGTGACGACGATTTCGTCCTGCTCGGCAAAACGCCGCGCCGTCTCTTTCATCACGGCGAAAGCCTCGGGCATGAGGTCGTTGAGGATTTCCTCGAGGGCGCTGTCGCGGTTCTTTTTCAGTTCGTCGACCTCTTTGAACAGGGCCTCCTTTTCATGGATGTCCTCGGTGGCGATGGCCTCCGAGTTGACCTGCTCGATTTCCGCGTCGATTTTGGAGAGGTAGTCGGCGATGCGGGCGCGGAACTCGAGGGTCTTCCCCCGCAGCTCGTCGTTGGAAAGGGCACCCAGCTTCGCAAACTCCGCATTGACGGCGTCGATGATGGGCGAGTAGATTTCGTTGTCCTTCTCCTGTTTGGATTTCAGGCCGAAGACGTTTTTGAGGAGACCGGCGAAGGATGCCATGAATTTGCTGTTTTGGATGGTTGGAATGGCCGGTCGGGAAAATTCTCGGCGTGACTCGAAGTCACCACGAATATCCACCAGCGAGCGGCGGGCAAAAGTAGAAATCCGCCCCGCCGCCGAATGTCAAAAGCCCGGCCAACGGGTGGCAGGCTTTCGTTTTTGTCAAAATGGCAGAAATGGTTGGTTTTTGTCGAGCGGCAGTTGACTTTTTGACAGACGGGCGGCTCTTTTAGCGATTTTCCAAAACCAGCGGCCGCAAAACCCGCCACACGTTCTCCGCCACGATTTTGTGCCCCGCCGCCGTCGGATGGATGCCGTCCTTCTGGTTCAAATCGACCTCGCCGCCGACGTTTTCCAACAGAAAAGGCACGAGCGCGCACCCGTTCTCCCGCGCCAAATCGGGGTAAATTTTGGCAAAGTCCCCGGCGTACTTCTTCCCGAGGTTGGGCGGGGCCTGCATCCCGGCGAGGACGAGCTTGGCCGCCGGGTATTTCGTTTTCACAGAAGTCAGGATCGATTGAAGGTTGGCCTTCGCCGCCTCGACCGGCAGGCCGCGCAGCGCGTCGTTGCCGCCCAGTTCGAGGATGAAAACATCGACCGGCTGCTGCAAGACCCAGTCGATGCGGCCCTTTCCATCGGCGGTCGTGTTGCCGCTCACGCCCGCGTCGGTCACTCGGAAGGTGAGGCCGAGGCTGTCGAGTTTTTTCTGAATCAGGTGCGGGAAACCCTGGTCGGGCGAGAGGCCGTATGCGGCTGTGAGGCTGTTGCCGAAGAAGACGATGGACTTTTTTGCCGGGGCGGCTGCGGTTTTTTCAGCGGCCTTTTCGTCGGCGGGGGCGGAGGCGGAGTTGTTGTTTTTGCAGGAGATGGCCGCCAGGAGGGCGAGGAGGACAAACAGGTTTTTCATTCAAAAACGATTGAAATCAGAGGAAAAAGAGAGGGCGAAGGAACGCCCAGCCCCGCGATTTCCCGTCAAAACCTGCCCCGGCCGCTGTGGTTCAAAAACTCACCGCTTCTCTCCCGCCTTCACCTTGTAATAATGGACGCCCGCCCCGAAGACCCAGCCCTCGCGCCCGCGCTTCGTTCGGATTTTGACCCAGTGGTCTTTCACGGCGGGCAGGTTGTAGGCGAGGGAAAGCTCTTCCTCCCAATCGGTTTTTTGGTTGAGAAAGGTCACGTCCTCATAGAGCTTGAGCTTGTCGACGGACTTCCCTTTCACCCCCGGCTCGCTCCGGACTTTCAACCCGTCGACGGTTGAATAAAGCGTCGTCCGGCTCTCGACGACGGTCTGCGGCGGGCGCGGCTGTGCCTGGTTTTGAACCGGCTGGGAAGCCTGTTGACCTCCCTGCGGCGCAGCTTGTTGCGGTGCCGGTTGCCCCTGGGCGGAGCCGGGCCGCTGGACGGGATACCCGCCGACCGTCTGCGGCTGGACCGGCACCGGCTGCTGCACGACAACCGGTTGCGGCTGCACGACGCGCACTGTGTCGCGCCGCTGGCGGGGCTGGTCGACCTCCTCCTCGTCGGCGCGTCGGGAGGCTAGCTCGGCCTTTTTCGCCGAACATTTCGACCACGCCCACATGACGACGGCGAAGCAAAAGACGGCGATGACGATGGTCTCAATTTTGGGCATCACGCGCTGGCTCATTTTTGCGGGTGGTTTTAATTTCACCGCCAAAGGTAGAAAAACCGGGGTCTGCGCGACGAATGTTGGGGCCAACGGCTTTTCCAAAACAAGACAATCGCAAGCTCCCCCGCCGATGCACCCAGACACTTTCCACCGAATCGCCCTCGCCCGGACGCCGCTCCTCGGCCCTGTCAACATCCGCCAGCTCGTCGCCCATTGCGGCGGCGTCAACGAGGTTTTCCACACCTCGAAAAAAGCCCTCACCGCCATCGACGGCATCGGCCCGACCATCGCGGAGAACATACTCGGCGGAGAGGGCCTCCGCCTCGCCGAGCGCGAGATGCAGCTCATCGAGCAGGCTGAGATCGAACCCATTTTCTTTCTCGACGACGAATACCCGCAGCGGCTGCTCAACATCCACAGCGCACCGGCCCTCCTTTTTTTCACGGGAAGCGACACGCGGCTCTTGAACCACCCGCGCCCGGTCGCCATCGTCGGGACGCGCAAGCCGACGAACCTCGGGCGGCAGCTCACTGAGCAGCTTGTCGAGGGACTGAAAGTACACAACTGCCTCATTGTCAGCGGCTTGGCCTTCGGAATCGACATCACGGCGCACCGGGCGGCGGTCGAAAAAGGGCTTCCGACGTTCGGCATCCTCGGTCACGGGCTGGGTCGGATTTACCCGGACGACCATCGTTCGACGGCCAAGAAAATGTGCGAAAACGGCGGCCTCCTCACCGAGTTTCCTTTCGAGGCGGGGCCGGACAGGATGAACTTCCCGATGCGCAACCGAATCATCGCCGGGCTGGCCGAGGCGGTTGTCGTCGTTGAGACGGCCGCCGCCGGAGGTTCGATGATCACGGCCGCGCTTGCTTTTGAGTACCAGCGGCCGGTCTTCACCTATCCCGGACGGGTGCGCGACACGTTCTCGGCCGGGTGCAACGCTTTGATAAAAACGAACCGGGCCACCCTAATCGAGTCGGCGAAAGACCTCGCCGATATGATGATTTGGGAACAGGCCGGGGGCAAAAAGAAGGGGAAGCAGGCCACGCTGCACTTCGACCTCTCGCCCGACGAGCGGCGCGTCGTCGATGCCCTGCGACAAAACCCGCACCTGACCATCGACGAGATGATCTCCAGCGTGCAGACGGAGGGCGATGTGGTGTCGGTCGTCTCGGAGATGGAGATGAAAGGGATGGTCGGGCGGCTGCCAGGGCAGCGGTTCGAGCTGGTTTGAACCTCAAACCCGCACCCACTTCGCTTTCGACCGCCCCGAAGCGATGACCTTCTCGATGAAAACCATCCCCCTGACCCCGTCCTCGACCTTCGGAAAGTCAGTGAAAAGCGGGTCCGGCTCGCGACCCTCGATTTTCGCAGCGACCGTCCGGGCGAAGTTCCTGTAGACATTGGCGAAGGCCTCCAGATAGCCCTCCGGGTGCCCGGCCGGGATGCGGGCATGGGCGAGGGCCTCGGGGCAGTTGTCCGGCCCGCCGGTTCTAAAAATCTGAACTGGTCGGTCGAGCCAGCGGGCGGTCAGCGAGTTCGGCTCCATCTGCCGCCATTCGAGGCCGCCTTTTTCGCCATAGACCCGGATGCTCAAGTTGTTCTCCTCGCCCGCACAAATCTGGCTGGCGTGGAGGACGCCGCGCGCGCCGTTGACGAACCGGAGCAGCACGTTGCCGTCGTCGTCGAGGGCGCGGCCTTCGACGATGGCGGAAATGTCGGCGCACAACTCGCTGATTTTCAGGCCGGTGACGTATTCGGCAAGGTTCTCTGCGTGGGTTCCGATGTCGCCCATCGCGCCGGCCTGGCCGCTCTTTGTCGGGTCGGTGCGCCAAGCGGCCTGCTTCTGGTCGGAAGCTTCGAGGCGGGTCGAGAGCCAGCCCTGCGGGTATTCGACGACAACTTTTCTGACCTTTCCGAGCATCCCGTTTTTGACCATCCAACGGGCCTGCTTGACCATCGGGTAGCCGGTGTAGTTGTGGGTTAGAGCGAAGGTTAGGCCGGTCTTTTCGACCAATTTTTGGAGGACGAGGGCCTCTTTCATGTTGAAGCAGAGCGGCTTGTCGCAGATGACGTGGAAGCCGTTCTCGAGCGCCATCTTGGCCGGGGCGAAGTGGACGTGGTTCGGCGTGACGATGCTCACGAAGTCCATCCGCCGGTCGGCCGGGAGCTTTTTCTCCCCTTTTATCATGGTTGAAAAATCGGGGTAGACCCTTTTCGGGTCGAGGTGGAGCATCTCGCCCGATAGCCGCGACCGCTCGGCGTCGCTGCTGAACGCGCCGCAGACCAGTTCAATCTCGCCGTCGATGGCGGCGGCCATGCGGTGGACGGCCCCGATGAAGGCGCCCTTGCCGCCGCCGACCATGCCCATGCGGAGTTTTCTTGTTGTCATGTTGAATCGCTGTTTTTGACCTTGAATCGGGGCGAAAATAGCCCGCCGCCTCAATCCACCTTCGCCGTGAACGGGTGGCGCAGCCCCCAATATTCTTTCAGCACC
>JBGAWE010000212.1:0-8434 GCA_044227705.1 Saprospiraceae bacterium | reverse complement strand
GGTTGACGGTGTAGTCGAGGATTAGGTCGCGGGTGACGGCGAGCTTTCCGTCGAGGCCCACCGTCGCGCTCTGCCGGGAGCCGTCGGCGAAGGGGTTGCCGGGCTCTTTTTTGAAATGCTCGGTCTTCGCCAACAGGTAGGGCGCGATTTCGACTCCCCGGTTGTGGGGCAGGTTTTTCAGCCCGTGCAGCTCGGCGAAGCGGCTCACCCAGCCGCTGCCGTTTTGCGGGATGTGCTGGAAGGTCGACCGCTCGTTGCGCCGAAAACAGAGCCGCTGGACCTGGATCCCCCAGACCTGGTCGGGGTCTTTGTTGTAGCGAAGCTGCGAAAAAGGGATTTTCACCTCCGCCGTCCACCCGAGCGAGTCGATGCGCGAGCGGCCGTCCCAGATGGGGTTCCAGGTGTCGTCCCAGTTGTCGCCGTTGTTGCTGATGAACTCGTCGCCGCGCACGCCGCTGCACGAATAGGTGAACGAGAAGGCCGTCCGCAGGTCGTGGTAGGAGTCGATGTTGACCTCCACCCAGTCGCCGGGAACTCGTCGCGCCGGTCCATGCGGGCGACGATGGAGTCGGGCGCGGGGTCGAAGACGCGGAAGCCGAGGTAGAGGTATTTGTCGTCGTAGAGGACGCGGAACTCGGTCTGCGCATACGGTGCCGTGCCGGGGTCGGCTGCGTACTCGACAGTCGTCGCTCATGCCTGCACCCGCTGCTGGGCTGCTTGCCGAGCTCGCTGTCGAGGTCGATTTCGCCAGCGGCCGCCCTTTGGGTGAAGTACATCCGCTCTGTACTATGTTTTGGGCAGCGAGATATTGAGAATAAGGAGCGCGAGGAGGAGGAGGCTGGGCTTCATGCTTTTGGTCGAGTTGAAAATGCCGGACTGGCGAAGGACAAGCGAAAGGAGGCCGCGCTGCCGACATGGGAAAAATTTCTCGACCAAATCTGCCGGCCGGTCATCCGGCGTAGAAACAAAAAGCCCAACTCCCTGAAAACCAGAGAGTTGGGCCAGGGCCTGAAAATAGTCGGGGTGAGAGGATTCGAACCTCCGGCCTCCACGTCCCGAACGTGGCGCGCTACCGGGCTGCGCTACAATCCCGAAACGACTGCGGATTTCAGATTCACAATTTCGGGCCTCGGTCGAAATCCGAAATCAAAAACCTGAAATCCGCAATCGAAAGAGCCATTAGGGAGATTTGAACTCCCGACCTGCTGATTACGAATCAGCTGCTCTACCGCTGAGCTACAATGGCGTTTGCTGATAGTTGGCCGACGTTTCGGCCGAAAGCGCGGGCAAAATTAGAGCCACTTTCTTTTTCGCAAAGCACCCGCTCAAGTTTTCGCAATATTTCAAACCGCAAAAAGTTTCTCCACGACCTCGCCCCGCATTCACCGTTCACCATTCGCCGCTCACCATTAATTTTGTCCCATGCTCACCAACCCGTTCAAGGACTCGGTCGAAAAGTACGCCTTCGGCGTCTGTGCCTATCTCGGCGAGCGGATGGCCATCGCCTCCTCGACGGTGCGCAAGTACTTCATCTACACGACCTTCATCGGCATGGGGTCGTCGGTCATCATCTACCTGGTCGTCGCTTTTTGGATGAACATCCGGCGGTATGTCCGCCCGCACCGCACCAGCGTGTGGGATTGATGGGCGGCTTGTTTTCCATCAGAAAATTTGTTTGCTGTACTGCCCTTTTCGGCTGGCTCTCGGCCGTCGGCCAACCATCCAACTGGTTGACAATCAATCTTTTGAAGCAAAAAAGCGGCCCGATTGCTTTGCCTCTTTCAAAAGATTTTCACGGAGAACAAGTGCCGTTCCCTTTGACGGCGGCGGCCTGAATGCGCCCCGCCCGTGACTCCGCCTCGACGCGCTCCAGCTCCTCCAAACTGACCGACCAGCTGCGCGCAGACGGCTTCCTCCTCGCCTCCGTCGACTCCTTTTTTTGGAAGAAAGCCGAACGCCGCGCCGCCCTTTTCATCGGCGAAAAATTCCGCTGGGCGGAGATCCGAACCGATTCGGCCACGCGCTTTTGGCTGCGCGACGCCCGGCTCGACGGCCTGTCCAAAAAAGCGCTGGGCCCCGGCGGCCCGGCCGAGGTTTTCCAATGGAGAAAACTGTCGAACATCTGAAAATCAAGTTTTGCATTCGCCTCGCCCAACTTGACAGCATCGAAATAAGCGTGACGACGGCGGCCTTCGCGCCCGCCTCGACTTGCGCCCGGGGCCGCCCGTTTTTTGGGAGAGGCCACAGATCACCGGCGACGCGGCCATCTCGAAAACCTATCTTGAAAACCTCCTGGGCATCCACGCGGGCAGCCCGTACCGATACGCGACGCTCGAAAAATCCCGCAGCGGCTACGCGGCCTTTTGGGAGATGGCCCGCAGCCCAACCGTCACCTTCACCGAAGGCCGCGCCCGACCGAACCTTTTTTGAAAAAAAAGCGTGCCAGCCGATTCGACTTCCTCATCGGACTCCTTCCGAAAACCGGCGCATCGAGCGGCTCGCGTGCTGCTGACGGGGGCGTGGCGACGGCCGAGTTTTCGTACCCTTCGGGCAGGGCGAGCGGCTCTTCGCCGATTTCCAAAGACTGCGGCTGCAGACTCCAGCGGTCATCGTCGAGGCCGGTTGGCCGTGGGCGCCGGCTCGCCGTTCGGGGCGGAGGGGCGGTTCCACCTCTATCGCCGCGACTCCACTTTTTTGGAACTGCAGGCCGACGGCGGCATTCAATACCTTTTCGAGGGCGGCGACTTTTTGAAGGTCTTTTGGTGTCCTCGACCTCCAACCTGCTGAAAATCAACACGTTGCAACTAAAACCCACACGTCGCCTCCCCGAGAACCTCGACGCGCGGGCCAACACCTTCGGCCTCGAAGCCAACCTAAACCGGCTCGACTATCGGCTAAACCCGCGTCGCGGCTGGTCGGTGAAAGGGCGGGCCGGGGCAGGCTTCCGCGAGGTTTTGAGAAACGCCGACATCCTGAAACTCGACGACGGGCAGGCCGGTTTTGCCAACCAGTACGACAGTCTCACCGGCCGAAACTCGACCCTTCGGGCGAACGGGCGGCTCGAATTTTTCCAGCCTTTTTTCAAAAACACCACGTTGAGACTCGGCCTCGCTGGCGGCGGCATCTTTTCAAAAAAACCAATCATGGCCAACGAGCAGACCCGCCTCGGCGGCCAAAAGACCTTGCGCGGCTACACCGAGGAATCCGTCTTCGCCACTCGCTGGCTCGTCTCGACGGTCGAATATCGGCTGCTGACGGGTGAGAACAGCTACCTCGCCGCTTTCGCCGACTATGGATATGTGGAAAATCTGACCAACCGGACGCGGCAGTTTTTGCACCCGCTCGGCCTCGGCGCGGGGATGAGCTTCGAGGCGAAAGCGGGCGTTTTCGGGCTGTTCGCTGCCGTCGGCAGGCAGCCGGGCCGGGCCGTCGATTGGCGGGCGGCGAAGTTCCACCTCGGCTATTTGAGCCTTTTTTGATTGCTCAAAATCACCTCGGCAGCTTCGGGTTCAGCGCAACGGTGGCCTGGCTGATAGTATCACTGCTCGGCCCAGGCAAGGCCGCCGTCACGGCTGGCGGTGTATAGGTATTCCAACAAGGTCGCCTTCTGCTGGAGCATGGTCGGGTCGCCGTAGGGCAATCCATTTTAGTGCCTCCTGCCAGGCGGGGATGGCCTCGGCGAACCGCTTTTGCATGGCCAGCGTCGCGCCGAGGTTCCGCCAGGCGTCGACGAAGCGCGGGTCGCTTTTCACGGCGCGGCGGTAGACGTCCTCGGCGCCTTTCAGGTCTTGGCGGAGGAAGTAGATGAAGCCGAGGTTCGACAGAACCTCGCGTCGTTCGGGTCGTACTTCAGCGCCTTTTGATAGTCGTCGAAGGCCTTGTCGTACTCCTTTTTCCGAAAATAAGCGAGGCCGCGCCCGGCGAAGGCGTCGCGGTAGGTCGGCCAGATTTGTATCGCCGTCGCATAGTGGACGATGGCCGAGTCGAGCACCGGCGGGTCGGCGGGCACGAGGGGGTCTTCGCTCGCACCCTTCTTGGCCAGTTCGAGGGCGTAGTGGTAGTTGAGCTTGGCTGTTCTGGGCACCTGATGTCGGTTTGGTAGAGGGTGATGCTGTCCTTCCACGCCGGGTTGCGGGAGATTGTGTAGAGGGCAAATGCAGCGACGACCACCCCCGTTATTCCAAAAAGCAGGGTCTTTCGCGTGGGCAACTCGTTGACTTTCAAGTATTTAACTAGCAGGAAGGCCAGCGCGAGGACCAGCGCGAGGCTCGGCACATAGAGCAATCGCTCGCCATAGGAGGTGCCGATGGGAAAGGCGATGTTCGACACGAGGCCGAACGTGGCGAGGAACCACCCGGCCGTGAAAGCCAACAGGTTCCTTTTTGAAATCCCCCAAAAGAAGAGCGCGGCCAGACCTGCCATGATGGCCACGCCGAGTAGCGCGCGCCAGTCGGAGAAGCCGACGGGCTTGGCCGCCGCGTAGCCAATCTCGTTGACGAGGTCGAACGGGGCGAGGAGCGTCTGGAAATACTTCGTCACCATCATGAAAGCGGAGGCTTTCTGCTCGGCGATGTTCGGCGCGGCGAGGATGAAGTTGTCGAGCGCGCTCGTGGCCTCTTTCCCTTTTTGGCTGCCGAGGACTTGGCTCCTTATTATCAAGAAGATGGCGGACGGGGCGGCGAACCAGAGCGTCTTCATCAAAATCTCCCCCGTGGTTTTCTTCGTGAAAAACCACATCGCCAGCGGGATAAGGGCGAGGAAGACGATGCCGCTCTCTTTTGAAAAAATTCCGGCCGTATAGCTCAATGCGGCGGCGACCATCCACTTCGTCCCGCCTGAAAACGATCGCCAGAGGCAGTAAATCGCCCCCATAACCCCCAAAAACATGACGATTTCGTCGCGGCTCTTGATGTTGGCCACCACTTCCGTGTGGGCCGGGTGGGCGACGAAAAGAACCGTCGCCACGCCTGCCACCAGGGTCGGCGAGACTGATGCACTGCCTTCCCAGCCCGTCAGGACGCGGCGGAGGGTGATGAAAAGCAGCCAGCCCGTCAGGGCGTAAAGCGCGACATTGATAAGGTGCGGCAAAAACGGCTTGTCGGGCGCGACCTGCCATTCCCATGCGAACATCGCCAGCGAGAGCGGGCGATAAAGGGAGCCGGGCGAGTTCCACGCGCCGAAGCGGTACTCGGTCGAGAAGATGGTGCCGAGGTTTTTCAGGCCGCCCTTCACCACGATGTTGTCCTTGATGGAGGCAAAGTCGTCGAGGCAGTAGCTGTGCCCGAGGGTGTTCGCGTAGAGCAGAAAGGCGAGGGCGGCCGCGCCCAGGCCCCACATGATCGACTGCGGATTTGGGGTTGCGGATTGCGGATTGCCGGAAACCGGCCGGGCCTGCGGCTCGGGGCGGCGAACGGGGCGAGGCTGGGGCGTTGGTCTGTGCTTTGCCATGAAAACGAGCGGTTTTGCTGCGCAAAGCAAGCAAAAACTGCCCTACTTCAACACCACGAGGCTTCCCTGCCTGACTTTCCGAACATCGTGGCAGTAATAGTCGAGCCGCCAGAGGAAAACGCCGGGGTTGACGGGCTGCCCGTTGAAGGTGGCGTCCCAAGTCCCCTGCGGGCTGTTGGTGTAGAAGACTCGGCCGCCCCACCGGTCAAAGACCTCGAGCGAGACGAGGTCCGGCACGGCGAAAGGGTTGGAGATGGCGAACCCGTCGTTGATGCCGTCGCCGTTGGGCGTGATGGCGTTGGGCAGGAAGACCTTCGAGCAGTCGAGCGTGTCGGGGTCGATGACGCGGATGTTGATGGTGTCGGTGGCGATGCACTCGGCGTGGGCAAAGGTCAGGCGGTAGGTCGTCGAGAGGGTCGGCGTGATGAGCGGGTTGGCGATGGTCGCGTCGCTCACGTCGGCGGCGGGGGTCCAGCTCCAGCTCTTTGCGCAGGAGTTCGTGGTGAAAATCTGGACGGAGTTTCCGAGGTAGATCAGGGTGTCGCGGTTCCCGATCATGTCGGGCCGGTGGTAGCAGGCGGCGATTTCGTCTTCGTTGAGGGCGCGGTTGTAGACGCGCAGCTCGTCGAAGTCCCCTTTGAAGAACTTCTCGGCCCCCGGGCAGGTCGGCTTTCCGATGCTGAAAAGGGTCTTGTTGTTGGTCAAATCGAGGCGGCGGGGGGAGGTGTCGGTGTCGCGCAGTTCTCCATTGATATAGAGGAACAGCTTCTCGTTCTTCTTGATGACGAGGATGTGCTGCCAGCAGCGGCCGTCGTCGAGGCGCGTCGAGACGGAGGCCTTGTAGAGGTCGACCTCCTCGATGCTCGCCGTGACCTTGTTCGAGTTGTAGTTGTAATAGATGGCCAGAGAGTGGTCGCGGATGCCGCAAGAGTCGGAGCGCATCTTCGAGATGAGGACCTGAGTCCCGTTGACGGCGAAGGGCTTTATGTAAAAGGAGATGGTGAAATCGCCCGCCGTGAACACGTCGTTGACCGGGCCGATGAACAGGTAGCTGTCGTCGATGCCGTCGAAACGGGCCGCGCCGTCGCGCACGCCGCAGGCGCAAAGCGGCGGCGGGATGGTGCCGGGCGCGCCGTTGGAGCCGTTGCCGTCGGGGAAGACCGCGTCTATGGCCTGCGCGACGCAAATCGAGTCGCCCGCCGGGCCGACGAAATAGCCCGGCTGGTCGAACGGGTAGTAGGCGATGAGCCGGTCGGTCGATTGCGCGAGGCCGGTTTTCGAGAGAAAGAAGAGCGCGAAGGCTATCTGGACAGCTTTTTTCATGTCGAATGGGTCGATTTTGAGAAGAACGGCGGCTGGCCGGAGTTCACGCCCGGCGGCCGGATTTTTTCCGACAAACCTCCGTCCGGGCCAGTTTTGGGCAAAAAAGTCACCGGCCGAACAGCCCGCCCATCCCCGGCGGCATCATCCCGCCGATGATTTTCTGGGTCTCGGCGGCGGCCTTGTTGCGCCCTTTTTCGAGAGCATCGTTTATGGCGGCGAGGAGCGAGCAGCTCGCCCCCGGCGGTTGCGGTGACTTTCACGAAGCCGTCGCCAGCCTCGGCGTTCACCAAGATTTCGGCGAGGAGGGCGGCGAGTTCGTCCTGTTGTTTTTGGACGTTTCCGAAAAGGTCTTCAAACATGGTTTCGAAAATTTTTGGGTGAAAACTCAAACGGTGAAATGCACGAGCTCCGCAAAACGCTGCACGCGCTTTTTTATCTCTCCCTGTTTCAATTCGAGCATCCTTTCAATCCCGAACTTCTCGACGCAAAAGCTCGCCATCGCCGAGCCGTGAATCACCGCCCGTTTCATGTTGTCGAAAGAGATGTCCCCCGTCTTCGCCAGATAGCCCATGAAGCCGCCCGCGAACGTGTCGCCCGCGCCCGTCGGGTCGACCACCTTCGGCAGCGGGAGGGCGGGGGCGAAGAACAGCTTGTCCTTGTGGAAGAGGAGCGCGCCGTGCTCGCCCTTTTTTATGATGAGGTATTTCGGCCCCATCTTTTGGATGGCCTTCGCCGCTTTCACGAGCGAGTGCTCGCCCGAGAGCTGCCGCGCCTCCTCGTCGTTGATGCTCAACAGGTCGACCATTTTGAGGAGGAGCTTGAGGTCGTCGAGGGCGGTGTCCATCCAAAAGTTCATCGTGTCCATCGCGATGAGCTTCGGGCGGCGGCGCAACTGCCGGATGGTGTCCATCTGGATTTGCGGGACGAGGTTCCCGAGCATCAGAAACTCGGCCTTCTGCCACCCTTTCGGCACGACGGGCTTGAAATCGGCGAAGACGTTGAGCTGCGTGTCGAGCGTGTCGCGGCCGTTGAGGTCCTTGTGGTAGCGGCCCGCCCAGAAGAAGGACTTTCCGCCTTCAACGATTTCCAGCCCTTCGAGGTCGACACCTCTATTTTGCAAATCAGCGAGGACAGGCTGCGGGAAGTCGTCGCCAACGACGGCCACGACGCCAATCTTTTTGGTGAAATAAGAAGCCGCGAGCGCGATGTAGGTGCAGGCTCCGCCGACCGTTTTTTCGGCGCGGCCGAAGGGTGTTTCGATGTCGTCGAAAGCGACGCTGCCAACCGTGAGAAGACTCATCTGGGAAAAATTTTTTTCAAAGCGGGCGCAAAGATTGAATTTTTTGGGTGCGCTTCTACCTTTGCCCCACTTAACAAAGCAGCCTTATTAGCTCAGTTGGTTAGAGCGGCGGACTGTTAATCCGTAGGTCTTAGGTTCAAGTCCTAAATGAGGCGCCGAGAGGGCCATCCAGTTTGGGGTGGCCCTTTTTCGTTGAGATTTTTGAGACACGCGACCGTTTTCGGCCCGTTTTTCGGCGGTTTGTGCAATCCGCCGCGCCGCCCGCATCCGGGTTTTCAAAAAATTTCATCGACATGAAAATCGCTGCCGTACTCCTCTCCGCTGGCCTGGCCGTGTTTGCGCCGGGCGTTTTTTCCAAAAAGG
>JBGAWE010000211.1:0-7961 GCA_044227705.1 Saprospiraceae bacterium | reverse complement strand
TGGCG
Organism: Saprospiraceae bacterium; assembly: GCA_044227705.1. Lineage (GTDB taxonomy): Bacteria > Bacteroidota > Bacteroidia > Chitinophagales > Saprospiraceae > JANOQP01. The sequence continues at coordinate 7,956 of JBGAWE010000211.1, read as the reverse complement.
ACTACTTACGATGACCCGAAAATTGTCAAGGCCGCCTTCAAGCTCGGCATCGACGGGTATCTGCTCAAATCGACCGACCGGCTCGAGTTCCTCCGTGCGCTTTCAGAGGTGGCGGCGGGCGAGACTTTCCTCGGCCGAGGCGTGACGCCAACCGAACGGAAGCCCTCCGAGAGCCTCAACGCGAAGGACTACGGCGACCGCTTCGCCAAGAAGCACTCGCTCACGAAGCGCGAGGTCGAAATCCTGAAGTACATCTCGCAGGCACTCAACAACAAGGACATCGGCGAGCAGCTCTACATCAGCGACCAGACCGTCAGCGTCCACCGGAAGAACATCATGCGAAAGCTCGGTGTCAGCACCTCGGCCAGCCTCATTCGGATGGCCTACGAGAACCACCTTGTTTGACGGCCTACGGCCAACGGCTGACGAAAGACAGCCGCACAATCCCCTCCCCCCTCTCTTTTAGCTTTCCTGGAAACCGGACGGCCAGCTTGACTGGCGTCTCCCTTTTGAACGGCCTCTGCCAACGGTTTTCCAATCGAATTTTCAGGAAAAGCCCCTCCTCAACCCATGTCCGGTCGGTTTTCCCGCCGGGCATGGGGTTGGCGGAGCCGTCGGATTGATGATTGCATGATTGCATGATTGATGATTGTCGACGTGGACGGCCGAGGCCTGAAGTGGCCGCGCCACCGACCCTCGGCAACCAGACTTCCACATCAACAACCATCAATCATTTAATCATCAATCGTCAATCAAAAGACACCTCCGGCGCGCGCCCCCAGCGCCGGTCTTTGAAGAAAAACTGCCCGCTTCCCCCCTGACCTCGGGGCCAGCCGGGCCGTGCTCACGAACTAAATTATTTCATCACAAAATTGGTTACACGTTTTATGAAAAGGTCAAACTCGATTTTTCCGTCCGGGCTGGCTTGGATGCTCGCGCTGCTGGGGATGATGTTCCTCGGCTCGCGGGAGGCCGCCGCCCAATGCACGCTCGCGTGCAACAACTTGGTGCAAATTTCGCTCGACGAGGATTGCGCCGTCGCCATCACCCCGCAGATGGTGCTGCAGCCAGGCTCGTGCAACGGGCCGCAACTGCAGGTGATCGTCTACCAGCAGGGGACAAACAACCCGATCCCGGGCAGCCCGGTCGTCACGGCGGCCAACATTGGGCAGACTCTGGTGGTCAAGGTGCTCGACACGAACACCGGCAACTCCTGCTGGTCGAACGCGCTCGTCGAGGACAAGCTGCCGCCGCAAATCACGACCGTCGACGTCCACCAGTACTGCAACTGGCCGGACATGTCGCCCGACTTCCTCTATGCCTATGGCGTGGTGGGCGCCTACCCGACGGTCAACGAGAACTGCGGCTCCTACACCCTCACCTTCTCGGATGAGTTGGTCGACCTCGACTGCCAGAGCTACATCAACGGCTACGGAAGCATCTCCGCCTATATCAAGCGGACGTGGGTGGCGACCGACGCCAGCGGCAACTTCAACTCCAAAGTGCAGTGGCTCTACTACGACCGCAAGCACGTCACCGACATCGACTTCCCGGCGGACATCACCATCGACTGCGCCGACGGCGACATCGACCCCTCGCACGTTGGCATCCCGACCATCGACCTCGTGCCGCTCTGGCCCGAGAGCGGTTTCTGCGAACTGAACGTGAACTACACCGACCAACTCTTCCCGATTTGCGCCGGTTCCTACAAAATCCTGCGGACGTGGACCGGCTACGACTGGTGCTACCCGACCGGACAAAACAACCCCCGCACGCACATCCAAGTCATCAAGGTGCTCGACACGCACGGGCCGAGCTTCGCCTGCCCGGCAGACTTGACCATTTCGACAGAATCCTTCTCGTGCATCGCCGACTATGACCTGCCCGACATCGTCGTGACCGACGACTGCTCGAGCCTCAAGACGGCGAAGGCCAGCTACCCCGGCCCGAACGGCCAGCCGATCAACATCTTCGGCACTTTCGAGACGAAACTGGTGGGCGGAAAGGTGAAGACCTACGCCGTCTTCCCGACCGCCTACGGCCTGCCGCGCGGCTGGACGCAAGTGACCTACGCCATCACCGACGATTGCGGGAACACCTCGACCTGCTATTTCACCGTCCATGTGGAGGACCTCGTCGCGCCGGTCGCCGTGTGCCGCGAGTTCACCCAAATCGGCCTCGGAACCGACGGCATGGCCCTCGTCCCGGCCTCCACTTTCGACGAAGGCTCCTACGACAACTGTGCGCAGGTGTGGTTCAAGGCCCGCCGGATGGACGCGAACACCTGCCAGAACACCGACTATTTCCATGAAAAAGTGAAGTTCTGCTGCTCCGACCTGAAGGACACCGTGATGGTCGTGCTGCGCGTCTACGACATCAACCCCGGCCTCGGCGACGTGAGCCTCGACGCTTTCGAGGGCCACTTCAACGACTGCATGGTGCTCGTCTACATCGACGACAAAATCAAGCCGGTCTGCAACGCCCCGGCCAACGTGACGACGACCTGCGACGCTTTCGACCCGACCCTCTGGCTCTACGGAAACCCGTCGGCGGTAGACAACTGCTGCGTCGACGGCATCACGACGGTGGTCAGCTACGCCCAGTTCGACACGACCTGCCTGAAGGGGACCATCACGCGGACTTTCACCGCCAAAGACTGCTCGGGCAACACCTCCCGTTGCACCCAGTACATCAAGGTGAACTACGTCGACGACTACCAAATCCAATGGCCGAACGACGTCGAACTGACGGCATGCAACGGCTCGATGGACTTCGGCGCGCCGAAAATCTTCAACGAGAACTGCGAACTCATCGCCATCTCGCACGACGACAAGGTTTTCACCCTCGTGCCCGACGCCTGCTTCAAAATCCTCCGCACCTGGCAAATCATCAACTGGTGCACGTTCGACCCGAACAAGAGCTTCACGACGGTGCAGAACCCGACGAACACGAACATCGGCGCCTACACCTACAATGACAGCCAGAACGGTTTCATCTACGTCCAAATCATCAAGATCCACGACAACGTGAAGCCGACGGTCCTGAACTGCCCGAGCTCCGTCGTCGAGTTCTGCGACTTCACGGACAACGACCCGGCGCAGTTCAACACGTCCGACACATGGGACGCCGTCCACAGCCAGCACGACCTTTGCGAGGGCAAGCCCGACCTCAACGTGGAGGCGACGGACGACTGCTCGACCAACCAGCTCGACATCCGCTACACGATGTTCCTCGACCTCAACGGCGACGGCACGATGGAGACCATCGTCAACTCGCAAAACAACAGCCTTGGCTTCGACACGAAGTACGACGACAACGGCACGAAGCGCACCGCCCGCGTCATCCGCTGGGGGTCGACGAACTTCGAGCTGCCCTACGGCCTCCACAAAATCAAGTGGTTCGTGGCCGACGGCTGCGGCAACGAGACGACGTGCGAGTATTCTTTCATCATCAAGGACTGCAAGAAGCCGACCGTCGTCTGCCTCAACGGCCTCTCGGCCAACCTGATGAACACGGCCACGCCGACCGTCACCCTCTGGGCCTCGGATTTCGTGAACTACGCCCTCGACAACTGCACGCCGAGCGGCCAACTGGTCTACTACATCCGCCGCAGCGGCACGGGCACCGGTCTGCCGACGACGACCTCCGTCACTTACAACTGCGACGAGACCGGCACCCAGACCGTCGAGGTCTGGGCGAAGGACAAGGCGGGCAACGCCGACTTCTGCGAAACCTACCTCCTCGTTCAGGACAACATGGGCGTCTGCCCGAACTCGGCGGGCGGCTCCGGCTCGGTCGCGGGCTTCATCACGACGGAAGACGTGGAAGGCGTCGAATCGGCCGAGGTCAACATCAAAGGCTCGAACCCGGCCCTCCCGCCGACCGGCCTGTTCAAAATGACCTCCGCGACGGGCGCGTACAACTTCAACGCGCTGCCCGTCGACCCAACCTACACACTCTCGGCGAAGAAGGACGTGAACCCGCTGAACGGCGTGTCGACGTTCGACCTCGTGAAAATGTCGAAGCACATCCTCAACGTGGCGCCGTTCACCAGCCCCTACGACTGGATTGCGGGCGACATCAACCACAACGGGCAGGTCACGACGTTCGACGTGGTCGAGTTGCGGAAGCTCATCCTCGGCATCTACACCGACTTCCCGCAGAACGACTCGTGGCGCTTCGTCGACAAGAGCTTCCAGTTCACGACGGCCGCGCCGCTGACGGAACCCTTCCCCGAGACCGTCAAAGTCTCGAACGCCAACGACTTCATCGCCATCAAGATCGGCGACCTGACGCACGACGCGGTGCCGAACAACCTCGTCCAAGCGGGCGACCGCAACGCGGTCGGCAGCCTCGTCTTCGACGCGAAAGACCGCGACGTTAAAGCGGGCGACGAGTTCACCGTCGACTTCACGGCGGAGGAAATCGTGTCGGGCTACCAGTTCACGATGGCCTTCGACGGCCTCGAATTGGAGTACGTCTTCCCCGGCCAGGGCATGGCGATGGAGAACTTCAACACGCTGCGCACGGCGGAGGGCGTCCTCTCGACGAGCTTCAACGGCACTGAAAAGGGCCAGTTCTCGGTGAAATTCCGGGCGACGGCCGACGGGAAGTTGAGCAAGATGCTCTCCGTCTCAAGCCGCCTGACCGCCGCCGAAGCCTACAACCTCGCCGGTGAAAACCTCGACGTGGCCTTCCGCTTCGACAGCGAGAACGGCGCGACGGTGGTCAACAGCCTCGGCTTCGAACTCTACCAAAACGAGCCGAACCCGGTGAAGAACGAGACGGCCATCCGCTTCCACCTCCCGGAAGCCGCGACGGCCACGCTCACGCTGACCGACGTCGAAGGCCGCACCTTGAAGACGGTCAAAGGCGACTTCGCCAAAGGCTACAACGCCATCAACCTCAACCGCAGCGACCTCCCGGCCTCGGGCGTGGTGTTTTACCAGCTCGAAACCCCGGCCGGCTCGGCGACGAAGCGCATGGTCGTGGTGAACTGAAAACCTTAATCCCGGAAGGCCGGAAACGGGTCTTTTCATAAGAGGGGCGCGTCCTGCGGGGCGCGTCCCTTTTTTGTTTTCGGGAATCTCGGCATTTTTGCCATCCAAACCGGCCTCGACAGGCCGCTCAATCTTTCAAGACATGGAATCGAAAGTCATTTCAATGCCGCTTCGCAGCGTGGCCCCTGCCCTGCCCGACTTCGAGATGACGGCCGACGAGGGTTTCAAAAAGTAGTTTTAAAAAAAACGGCCCACAAAAAAGGGACGCGCCCAATCGAGCGCGTCCCTTTTTCTTTTCGGCGAAGCATGAAATGCCGTCAGCTTTTGGGCGAATACATGTCCAGTTTCAACACCCCCCACTTCGCCAGCCGGTGGTTGACCGAGACGCGCAGCACGCCGAGGCCGTACTTCATCGAGCGGCGGAAGTTGATGCTCGATGCCTCGTCGAAGTATTTCGTCGGGCAGGTCACCTCGGCGATGTCGAACCCGGCGAAGACGATTTGCGAGAGCATCTCGTTGTCGAAGACGAAGTCGTCGCTGTTCTTTTCAAAAGAAATAGCCTGCAAGACCTCGCGGCTGAACGCCCGGTAGCCAGTGTGGTATTCCGACAGCTTGTAGTCGATGAGCCAGTTCTGGAAGGCGGTGAGGAAGCGGTTGGCGAAGAACTTGTAGAGTGGCATCCCCCCCTTGAGCGCCCCGACGCCGAGGATGCGCGAGCCGAGCACGACCGGGAAAAGCTCCTCGCCGATGATGTTGACCATCGACGGGATGAGCTTCGGGGTGTACTGGTAGTCGGGGTGGAGCATGATGACGATGTCGCCGCCGAGCGCAAGGGCCTTTGTGTAGAGCGACTTCTGGTTGCCGCCGTAGCCCTTGTTCTTCTCGTGGACGATGACGTGGCGGATGCCCAGCTCGCGGCCGAGCGCGGCGGTGTTGTCGCGGCTGGCGTCGTCGCAGAGGATGACGTCGTCGACGAGGTCCATCGGAATCTCGCGGAAGGTCTTCTCGAGCGTCGCAGCGGCGTTGTAGGCGGGGAGGACGACGATGACTTTTTTCCCTTTGTACATTTCGGAACAGGTGGTTGCTGACTGGATTTGAACCGGAAACGAGGCTCAATCCTCCTTTTTCTCCTCTTTTTCAGCCTCGGCGGCTTTGGCGGCTGCGGCCTCGGCGGTCGCCTTCTCTGCCTCCTCGATGAGGCCTTTCGACTCCATGTAGCCGTACCATTTCACCAACTTCTTGATGTCGGCGATGTGCACCTGGTCGCGGTCGTGCTCGGGCATCACCTTCGAGAACCACGAGCGGAAGTCAGCGGAGTTGCCTTCCATCGAGGGCAGCGGCGTCTCGGCGAGGCTCTCTTTCACGCGGTCGAACACGTCGCCGAGCGAGATGAGGCCCTCCTCCGTCTCGGTGTACATCGAGATGGTGGCCAGCGGCGTGAAGTTGCCGCCGCGCACCGGCACGAAGCGCGAGCGGTTCTCGATGGTGTCGAAGATGAACAGGCCGTTGGCCCGCGAGGTCTGGATCTTGTGGATGCCCGGCAGGCCGGGGATGGAGACGTACTTGTCGAGGTTCATGTCTGGAAAAGGAGCGGTGTTTTTTGTGAATGCTCCAGCCGAAAAGGCGGGCAAAACTAACAACGCCTCCCGCCCGGCCATGCCGAAAACAAAAACAGCCGGTCGCTTTCGCTTCCGGCTGCTCTGTTTGGTTTTCGCTGGCAGGGCTGGTCTTTGGCGTTACCAAATCGGTCTGGGGCTGGTCTTTGGGGAGTTTTTAGGTGGCCTGTCTCCATTCGACTTGTTGAGCACCTTTTGGGAATAGGCTTTCGAGGTCTCAAAAAAAATCTCTTTGTCGCGCTTTTCGACCCTCTATGCCGAGGATGGAGATCTGGTTAACGGCCGCTCGAAACTTTTTGAAAAAAACACGGCCGGGCATTGGCAACCTTCGCCCCGAACATCCCTCCATGCCGCGCTTATCCCATTTTTTCTATCTCTCCCGTGCCGTTTTTTGGGTCTCGGCCGCCTTCCTCCGTGCCAACTGGCACCTTGCCCGGCGGGCGATGCTGCAGTTGCGGCTCCCCTTTCCGACGGCGCTGACGAGCAAGGACGTACGGCGGCTGCAGCACTATTACTATGGCACGACCTACCTCTCAAGCGTTTTCTGCGCCCTGCGCGGCAAGCCTCGAACAGCTGCGGAAAAGGAGCTTTTCACCCAATGCTCGGCCCTTTCTTTCTTCTTTGACGACCTCGTCGACGACTTCAAAAAGCACGGCAACGGGGCCGACGACTGGCAGGGCCGCATCTATGCCTTCGCCGAGTCGGCCGACGAGCGCGGCCTTGCCGTCCACTTCCTCCATTCCATCTACGAGAACCTCCCGCCGGAGCACGTCGCCGAGTTCAAGGTCTACATGCACCGCGTTTTTGAGGTTCAGTTCGAGGGGCGGCGACAGACCGACCACGCGCTCCAAACGGCTGACCTTCAACGACTTACGAGAGAGAAGGGCGGCTGTTCGCTCCTCATGTTCCGCCGTCTGCTTGCCCACCCGCTGCCGCTGGCCGAGCAACGGGCCATCATGGAGTTCGGGCACCTGATGCAACTCGCCGATGACATCTTCGACCTCTGGCACGACCATCAGGCAGGCATCCGGACGCTGGCGACGACCGCTCAATCGGCCGATTTTTTAAAAGAGGTTTTTGAAAAACAGGTCGTTGCCACACGAGCCGCCTTTCGAAAGACCATCCATCCGAGACGCCGCGCCGAGACCGCACTCTGCATCGTGCTGGGCATCGTCAGCGTGACTCGCGTCTGCCTGCGGCAATATCAATTTTGGGAAAAAAAACTCGGCTCCATGCCTGTGGACGACCGGCAGAAAATGGTCTGCGACATGGTGAAATGGGGGAACATGTCCCGAGCGGCGTGGGGATGTTTGATTGGGGAATAGGGTCAGGGCAGAAGC
>JBGAWE010000210.1:0-7979 GCA_044227705.1 Saprospiraceae bacterium | reverse complement strand
CGACCAGCGCGGCTCCGACCCGGCGCAGCTCGCCGACCAGCTGAATGCGCAGGCCTTCCGGGCGATTGCCGACACCGTGATTTTGGGCAAGCACTTCACCGACCTTTTTGCCGGGATTCCCTTCTCCGGAACGCCACCCGGCTCGAAAACCACTGTTTTTTATCAAAAAAACAAAGGCATAGGCGCGTTTTCACTGGCCGAGGGGCGGGTTTGGGTTTTTGACCGCGCGGAGTGAGAGCCGCCGCTGTGGCCAGCCGACACGGCCTGTTTTACTGAAAAAATGAACGACTCCCGCCTCCTCAAACTCCTCCAAACGCTCGAAAAAACGGAGCACCGCGAGTTCGGCAAGTTCGTCCGATCGCCCTTTTTCAACCTCCGCGACGACGTGGCCAAGCTGTGGGAGTCCCTCGCTCCGTATCTCGGCACGGCCGAGAAGCTGCCCGGCAAGCAAGTCCTTTTTGAAAAAATCTACGGTCCCGGCCAGCCCTTCGACGACCACGCGCTGCGGATGTGCATGAGCTTTTTGGTCAAGGTGGTCGAGGCGTATTTCATGCAGAAGAACTTCCGGGCCAACCCCGTCCGGGGACAGATACATCTCGCTGCCGAGCTTCGCAGCCGGGGCCTCGACGGCTTTTTCGCCAAAAAACAGGCCGAGACCGAGCAGCGCCTCGCCACCGCCCCACACCGAAACGCCGACCACCTGGCCGACCTCTACTCGATGAAACTGGAGTCGTTCCTCGCCGCCGCCGCGCAGAAACGGACGGGCGCGCTGCCCTTGCAGGAGGTCAACGACACGTTCGAGGAGGCTTTTTTGGCGCAAAAGCTACGGCAGGCCTGCGTAGCGTTGAGCCATCAGGCCGTCTTCCGAACCGACTACGATTTCGGGATGCTGCCCGAGGCGCTGGCCTACGTCGAGCGGCGCGGCCTGACCGACCGGGTGGCCATCGGGGTCTATTACCACGCCTTTCGGATGCTGCGCGGGACGGCGGGCGCCTATGCCGACTTCAGTGCCGCGCTTGCCGCCGGCCTTGGCTTCTTCCCCGACGGCGAGCAGCGCGAACTTCTCCTCCACGCCATCAACCACTGCATCAAACAGTACAACGACGGCAACCAGAGCTTTCTCGCCGAGGAGCTTTTTTGGTACAAAAAGGGGTTGGAAAGCCGCGTCCTCCTCCAAAACGGCGTCCTTTCGCGCTTCACCTACCGCAACGTGGCGACGCTCGCGCTCGTCCTCGGCGACTTCGAGTGGGGCGAGGCTTTCATCAACGATTTCCGCCAGTTCCTCGAACCGGCCCAGCGCGAGGCCAACTTCGCCTTCAACATGGCCCGCCTTGAGTACGAGCGCCGCAACTACGGCACCGCCCTCTCCCTCCTCCAACAGAGCGACTACGAGGACACGCTGCTCGCCCTCGCCGCGAAGACCGTGCTGCTCAAGATTTTTTTCGAGACAAACGAGATGGACGTCCTCGACAGCCACCTCGACGCGATGGCGGCCTTCATCCGGCGGCACAAGGAGGTCGGCTACCATGCCGAGAACTACCGCCACCTCGTCCGTTTCGTGAAGATGCTGGCCGCGCTGCCGCCGGGGCCGTCGGCCGAGAGGGAAAAGCTGCGCTCCGAAATCGAGGGGACGAAGGCGGTGGCGGAGAAGGCCTGGCTTTTGGGCAAACTTTCCTGAAAGGGGAGAGATGATGATTTAGACAGTTTTGAAACTTAATTAGTTGAAAGTCAATTATTTAAAACAATCAAACAAAGCCTCTATTTTTACAAACAACAATTTTTGTCCTTTCTAAACCCCGCACCGACTGCCCATTTTTGAGCCATTCTTCACGACAAAAATTCTATTGCCATGAAAAAGAACGTTCAGCCCTCGGTCCTCCTCCTGACGCTCTCGCTCTGCCTCTCGTTCGCTGCGGGCCTTTTCGGGCAGGGCTTTGAAAAACGCTTCCCGCCGACGCCCCCCTCGACCGGCTACGAGCTTTCCTATGGTTCAGAGCTGGTCAAGTCGCCTGACGGCGGTTTTTTGCTCATCGGTGCCAACGGCAACTCGGCCGACCTGACTGCGCGGGTGGGCCGCGTCCTCAAGCTCGACCAAGATGGCGCGATTCTGTGGGAACAAATCCTGCCCGCCGCGCCCGGCCGGAAGGTCTTCGCCGCCGGGGGCCTCGCGCTCGCCGACGGCTCGTTTTTGGTCGCCGGGAAGGACCACGGCGGCGGCTGGCCGAACGACTCGGTCTTTTTGACAAAAATCGACGCGGCTGGCCAAACGGTCTGGCAGCGCAACTATCTCGATGTATCGGGCGGGGCGAGTGCGGGCGGCGGCCTCAACGAAATGGAGGTGCTGCCCCTTTCGGACGGCAGCTTTTATCTCGTTTGGAACAACATCGACGGCGGGGTGGCCGTCAGCCGCATCGCCGCCAACGGGGCGCGGCTATGGGTCAATTTTTCGCAGGGATATTTTGCCACCTACCGCAGATTCAAGGCAAGGCTCCTGCCCGGCGATATAGTCCAGATCATGGCGAGGTCGGAAGGTGCTCAACAAGTCTTGGCTAGCGAGGCGTGGATGCCCGACGGCTCGACGGCCAGCAACAGCAACATTACCATCACGACCGACCAGAACAACATCGACGTCACGGCCATTGGCTGGCTGTCCGACGGCAACCTCATCGCCGGTTGTTGGGGCGGGTCGGGCGTCGGCTTGAAGTACACCGTCGAAAAGCGGTCGCCGAGCGGCTCGCTCCTCTGGTCGACCGTCGTTTTCGACGAGGCGCTTGCCGGTTGGGCCTGGGACGGGCAGGTGGCCGAAGCCGACAACGGAGATGTTTTGGTCAGCTTCGACTGCGTCCTCGACGGGTGGGTCGACAACTACATGGTGCCGGTCGTCAGGCTCGGCGCCGACGGGCAGGTGAAATGGTCGCGCACCTACAACCCAGTTCAGGAGAACACCAACTACTTCGCCTACAACATGGTGCCGACGGCCGACGGCGGTATGGCCGCGCTCAACTCGCGGCGCGTGGTCGGTGCCGATCCGAACACGCTGGCCATGTACTTCGTGAAAACCGACTCGACCGGCCGCAGCCTCGCCGCCACCATCGTCGGACGGGTGATGAAAGACCTCGACGAAAACTGCGTCGACAGCCCGGTGGAGCCTCCGCTCAAAAACCTGCCGGTCACGGCCAGCAACGCGCTGGGCGACAACTTCTACGCGACCTCCGACGCCCTCGGCAACTACTCGATGGACGTCGACACGGGCAGCTATCTTGTGTCGGTTCAGCCGCCATCAGTGGTGTGGCAGCCTTGCCAAAGCCCGGTCGCGGCAACGGTCGCGGCCACAGGCGACACAGCGGTCGTGGACTTCCCGATTCAGGCCTCGGCGATTTGCCCGCAGCTTGAAGTTTCGATGTCGGGGACACGGTTGCGGCCGTGCTTTTCAAGCGTTTGGACCATCGAGTATTGCAACATCGGGACGGATTCGGCCATCGGGCCTTATGTCATCGTCCACCTCGACTCGCTTTTGACCCCGCTATCGGCGAGCGTTCCGATGACTCTTTTGCCCGGAAACGAGGTTCGCCTCGACCTGCCCAACCTCGCCGACGGCGAGTGCGGGACGGCCACTTTGACCACCGAGACGAGCTGCAACGCCGTTCTCGGTCAGACGCTCTGCGCGGAGGCGCACATCTTTCCCGACACGATTTGCGGCGACACCATCGCGAACAAACACCCCGTTTTGAAAGTGACCGGAAAGTGCCTCGGCAATAGCACCGTCAACTTCACCATCAAAAACGTGGGCAACGGCGACATGACCGCCCCGAGCGGCTACATCGTCATCGAGGAGGACATGATTCAACTGAACGACTCGGGCACCATCCCGCTTTTGAACGTCGGCCAGTCGGCGACCGTCAGCGTCCCGGCGACCGGGGCGACGTTCCGAATTGAGGTCGACCCGGCAGTGGGCAGCCCGGCTTGGTCGATGCCGTCGGCGATGGTCGAGGGGTGCGGGACGGGGCCGACGTTCGGTTTCGGCTCCATGTTCCAGATGGACGACGACGCGACCTTCGTCGACATCGAGTGCAAGGAGGTGGTCAACTCACTCGACCCGAACGACAAGCTCGCCTTCCCGAAAGGCGCTCGCGCCGAGCACTTTTTGCCGAAGAACACGGACATCGAGTACACCATCGATTTTCAAAACACGGGCACCGACACGGCCTACCTCGTCACCGTCCGCGACACGCTCGACGCGGCGCTCGACCCGGCGAGCATCCGCATGGGCGGTGCCTCGCACCCGTACAAATGGGAGCTTTTGGGCCACGGCGTTTTGAAAGTGAGCTTTGAAAACATCGGCCTCGTCGACTCGGGGACGAACGAGGCGGCCTCGCACGGCCGTTTCCAGTTCCGCATCGCGCAGAAAAAGGACCTGCCCGACGGCACCTTGATTCAAAACTCGGCCGCCATCTTCTTCGACGGCAACGCGCCGGTCATCACGAACACGGTCTTCCACAACATCGGCCACCCGTGGACGACGGCCACGTTCGACCAGCCGGAGGCGGACGGGAGCGTCGCCGTCGCGCCCAATCCGTTTGCCGAGTGCGCGGAGGTCCGTTTGAAAAACGCGGCGGCGGGGGCCAAGCAGTTCACTTTGATGGACGCATCCGGGCGTGTCTTGCAAGTGAAAACCTTTGATGGCGACCGCTTCCCCGTCCACGCGGGCGGGCTGCCGGTGGGGCTTTATTTTTTCAGGATTGAAAACCGTGAAGGGTTTTTCGTCAGCGGGAAGCTGGTGAAGCAATAGGGGATTGACAGTCCAAGCCTTTTTGATGGGCCATCTTCGGGGAGACCGGGGATGGCCTTTTTTTGTGCGTCCAACTCAAAAAGAAAAGATGCCGCAGCCCATCCTCTTCGCCCTCCTCGCCATGCTCTTCGCCGGGCTGACCTCGGTCATCGCCAAGCTGGGGCTGAAAAATGTCAGCGGCGACGCGGGCCTCGCCGTGCGGACAATCGTGGTCTTCGCGCTCGTCTGGCTCAACGCCATCGGCTTCCGGCACATTCGGGAGCTGAAACTGCTCTCGCTCTCCGACCTCGGCTTCCTCGCCCTCTCCGGCCTGACGACCTCGCTGTCGTGGATCTTTTATTACAAGGCCATCAAAATCGGCCACGTCTCGGAGGTCGCGCTCATCGACAAAGCCAGCATCCTCATCACGCTGCTCCTCTCTTTTTTGATTTTGAAGGAACCCCTGACGGCGCGGACGCTCCTCGGCGGCTCCCTGATTTTGGCGGGGCTGGCGGTGCTCATCCTGAAGTGAGCGGCGGCGGCGACTTTCTCTTGTGAAAGCAATGTGTAGATTTGCTGACCCCCGCAGTGCTAATGTCCCCAGATTCCGGTTGGTGAACAAATCATTGAAAATCAACCACATGAAGATAACAGCCGCTGTTCCCGCCGCCCTTTTGCTGGCCGCCGCCAGAATCGCCGCCCAGTCCTTCGACGCTGGCGGCACCACCACCCGCGCCGTCGTCGTCGGCATCTCCGATTATCAAGACGAGGGCATCCCCGACCTGCGCTTTGCCGACAAGGACGCGGAGGCCTTCGCCAACTTCCTCCGAAGCCCGGCGGGCGGCGGCCTGGACAACGACCACCTCCAAGTTTTGACCAACAAAGAGGCCACGGCCGGCCGCGTCGCCGAGGCGTTGGATAACCTCATCGAGCGGGCGAGGGAGGGCGACGAGGTCATCATCTATTTCTCCGGCCACGGCGACGTGGAGGGCAAAAAGCTCTCCCAGCCCGGCTTTTTGCTCTGTTGGGACGCGCCGAGCCGGGTGTACATGGGCGGCGGGACGTACTCGCTGGCCTATTTGCAGGAGGTCGTTTCGACGCTCTCGGTTCAGAACAAGGCCAAAGTGGTCGTCGTGACCGATGCCTGCCATGCGGGAAAATTGGCTGGCAGCCAGATCGGCGGGGCGCAGTTGACGGCGGCCAATCTCGCCAAGCAGTTCGCCAACGAGGTCAAGATTTTGAGCTGCCAGCCCGGCGAGTTGAGCCTCGAGGGCGAGCAATGGGGCGGCGGGCGCGGCATTTTTTCCTATCACCTGGTAGACGGCCTGCTCGGACTCGCCGACAAAAACTCGGACGGTTCCGTCTCCCTCGGCGAGCTCGACCGCTATTTGGAGGACAAAGTGACCGCCGAGGCCGCGCCGCAGAGCCAAGTCCCCATCCTTTTGGGCAACAAGACCGAGCGGTTGGCGACGGTCAGTGCCGCGATTTTGGCTGAGTTGAAAAAGGCGAAGGCCAGCGGGCTGCCCGTTTTCGCGGCGACGGAGGGGCGCGGCTTGGAGGACGAGGTTTTGGGGAAGGTCGATTCGAGCATCCGCCAGGCTTACCTCGCTTTCAAAAAGGCCGTCGCTGAAAAGCGGTTCTTCCCCCCCGCGGCAGCCTCGGGGGACAAGCCTGCCGAAGAGCTTTATGCGCAACTCGTTCAAAACCAGTCGCTTGCGCCCCTGCACGGCATGATGCGCCGCAACTACGCCGCCGCCCTACAGGACGATGCCCAGCAGGTGCTGAAAACGCTGCTGAAAACCGGCCTAACCCAAGAGGTGCTATCAGCAGACAAGGCTGCCAATCTGTACGCCCAATACCCCAGGTACCTGCAACGTGCCGCTGAGCTGCTGGGCGAAGGCCATTACATGTACGCACCGTTGCAGGCCCGCAAGCATTTTTTTGAAGGAAAAATGGCCGCCACTGCCCCCGAAAAACAGGCAGCCTTCCACCAGGCCCTGCACTGGCAGCCCGACATGCCCCATGCACTGGCACAAATGGTGAGCACCTTCAACGCTGCGCAGGAAGACTCCGCATCCTATTATTTCAGCAAAGCGGCAGCGCAGGTGCCGGCCTGGGTGGTGCCTTACATCTTGCTCGCCGGTTATTACGAAGGGAACGCAAAACAGCCCGGCAAGGCGGAGGAACTGCTCACCCAGGCCGGGCAGGTGGATTCCGCTTCAGTGTTTGTCTGGTATGTCAAGGCGACATTTTACCATAGACAAAAAGACTACAAGGAGGCGGAGCGCTGGTACCTGAAAGCCATCGCAGGTTCCGGCACGGATATTTGCTTCCCCTGTGCCTGGCAGAACCTGGGGTTTGCTTACGCCCACACCCGCCGCTACGCCGAGGCGGAGGCCGCTTACAAAAAAGCCATTCAACTCGATTCGACCCTTGTCGATGTCTGGACCAATCTGGGGGCCTTGCTCTTCAATAAGCTTCAACGGTACAGTGAAGCGGAGACCGCTTTAAAAAAAGCCATTCAACTCGATTCAACAGATGCCTATGCCTGGACCAACCTAGGGGCTGTTTACTCCCTCACCCTCCGCCACGTCGAGGCGGAGACCGCTTTAAAAAAAGCCATTCAACTCGATTCGACCTTTGTCACTGGTTGGGGCAACTTGGGGAGTGCTTACCTCAGCACCCGTCGCTTCGCCGAGGCGGAGACCGCCATCAAAAAAGCCATTCAACTCGATTCGACCGATGCCTATGCCTGGTGCCATCTGGCCACACTCCAAAGCCTTCAAAACCAGCCGGAGCAGGCATTTATGGCACTGGAACAGGCCCTCAAAAAAGGCTTCAACAACTATGACTGGATGCTACAGGAAGTCGACCTCGCCCTCCTCCGGGAACAAAAGGAGCGCTGGAACGCCCTGATGCGAAACGCCCTGGTGCCCGATTCGACGGATGCCAAGGCATGGCTCAACTTCGGGGCCGTGTACGTCCAAAACCAGCGATACGGCGATGCGGAACCAATCCTGAAAAAAGCCCTCGCCCTCGATTCCACGCTGGCCCCGGCCCATTACCTGCTCGGCAGGGCCTATTTCAAGACCAACCGCCCGGCGGATGCCCGCCGGGAGTTCCTGAAAGCCATCGAACTCAGCCCAAAAGCCCGCATGGCCCGGCTCGGCATGGCCTGGCTCTTCCTCGCCGAGGGAAAAACCACGGACGC
>JBGAWE010000209.1:0-8125 GCA_044227705.1 Saprospiraceae bacterium | reverse complement strand
AGTCTTCCAACAGGTTTTTGACGCGCTCCGAATCCGGGATTTCCATGACCACGAGCGGCGCGGCCCGCATCGCGTTCCAAAAACCCTCGGGTATGACCATCCGCCCGATGCTGCGGCTCTCGTTCTCCACCCAGACCGGCCGCGACGGGTCGAGCGAGCGGGCAGCCATGAAAAGCCGGTTCTCGAACTGCTCGACCGTCGGCTGTTTCGGCTCGCCGAGAGCACCGAAGGCCGAGCCTTTGTGGTGCGCAAGCCCCTCTAAATCAATAATCTGCGCGCTGCGCTCGGCCAGCTTTTTCAAAACCTTTGTCTTGCCGCAGCCGGTCTTTCCGCCGAGGACGACGAGTTTGAGGTTGTTGTTATTGAAGAAATCGAGGGCTGCGCGACGGAAGCTTTTGTAGCCGCCGTCGAGGATTTTCACGTCGAAACCAGCCGTCCCGAGCAGCCAACCGACGCTCCGGCTTCGCTGCCCGCCGCGCCAGCATTGGACGGCGACCTTCCTGTTTCTGGAAATCTTGCCCGCCTGTCTGACTAGCTCGGCCATCTTCGGGCCGACGATTTCGAGGCCGCGAAGCATGGCGTGCTCTGGGCCTTTTTGTTTGTAGATCGTGCCCACTTCGGCCCGTTCCTCGTTCGAAAAAAGGGGAAGATTGACCGCGCCGGGGACGTGGCCCTGCGCGAACTCTGCTGGCGAGCGGACGTCCAAAAGCGTCCGGCCGGAGGACATTTCACCCAAAATCTGCTCGACGGGGAGGTTGCTCATTTTCTCGCTTTTCGGCTGGCGAAGGTCGAAGCCGACGCGGCAATTTCGGTTTTTGGAAAAAATCAATCCTGCAACAAGGTCGATTGATACTTTCACCCCGACATGACTTTCACGCCCGAGGCGCGGGCTTCGGGTCTTTCTCACCATCGAAAACAATCCAACATGGCACTCAACCTCGGCAGCGTGGACGCAGGCTCCGTCCCGGCCAACAAGACCCAGTATTTCGATCGTTTCCACCACGGCCTCACGGACGTGCTCCGCAAGAAACTCGCCTTCCGCGACGAGACAAACAGCGTCTGGCGCGGCTTCACGCCGCAAGCTGGGACGGCCGTGCGCGACCTGCAGCAGTTTCTTTTCGACGCGGGTTTCATGGCCCGGCCGGAGGCCGTCGACGGCATTTTCGGCTACACGACGGCCTCGGCTGTGCGGCTTTTTCAGGAATATGTCCGCACGATTTTGGGCGACTCGACCATCGGCGCGCCTGACGGCGTCGTCGGGCCGGGGACGATGCGCTTCATTGAAAATTGGAAAAACTCGGGGCGCGGAAGGAGCGATTGGGGCAACTCGAGCGCATCAAACCCGTCGGCCGAATTCAGCCAGTGGCTCGGGCTATTGCAGACGGCGAAGGACTTTTTCCAGCAAAACCCCAGCCCAATCCGCCAAAAAGTGGAGGCCGCGACGGTCACGGGCGACACGCGCAAAATCGCAGATTGGGACACCTCGCCATCGACCATCCACCTCATCGGGCTGCGCACAGGCCAGGAGGTTTCGGGCAAAATCCTCGACAACGACGACCTTTTCATCCTGCTCATCAACGGGATGTGCTTCAAGTTCTGGGGGTCGACCGACCCGAACCCCGAAGTCGCCGAGCGGCCGGACATCCCGTTCATCATCGAGGGGCAGCACGAGTTCCGGTTCAGCTGGCACAAAGTGGACAACGAGGTGAAGGCCTACCGCGCCCTCCAGCCCGCCACCGACGGCGTCCTCTGTTTCCGCGACAAGAACCGCGACCGCGCCCTGACCGATTCCGACATAAACAACGGTTTCGACCCGTCGCCCAACAAGACCATCCACATCCACTGGTCGGGCGCAGGGAAGACCAATTTCTCGGCTGGTTGCCAGGTCATCGCCGGGCGCAGCTACATCAACGACAAAGGGAACCTCATCGACTGCTCGCGCTTCGCGGCGGCGAGCTACCCGCAACTCGGCGGCTCGATGACGCGCGGCGCGTACAACGTGATGACCGACCTCATGCTGGCCTACGCACCGTCGGGCGTGCAGACCATCGCGCTCACCGTCGGGCGCGACGAGACGCTGCGTATCTCCAACAACCTCGAACAGAGTTTTGTGAAAGAGACGGTCGAAAAGATGAAAGGGAGAGGGTGAAACGGCCCGGCAGGTTTAGTGGCGAAGGGGCGGCTTTGAGTCGCCCCTTCGCTTTTTCAGAGCAGCCGCTTCTGAAAAACCGGGGCGGAAAAAAGCCTCGGGCTTTGGCTCATCTGCCAACAAATCAGGAAAATCAACAGCCCGAGCGCACAGCCGGCACCGACGTCCACCAAAAAATGCTGGCATAGAAAGATGCGCGAAAAGCCCACCCCGCAAGCCGCCAGCGCACAGGCCACGTCGACCGACGGGCGGCGGCGCGAGAGGAAGGCGAGCATCCCCCAGAGGGCGAAGGCGCTCATCGTGTGGCCGCTCGGGAAGGAGGTGTTGCCCATGAATACGTCGATGTTCGGCACCGTCACGACCTCGGCAGCGCGGCCGTGCTCGGTCAGGAAGCGCATCGGGCGCGCGGTTTCGAGGACGGTTTTTGAGTAGAAAGCCGCGCCCATCACGATGGCCCCGGTGAGCAGGGCGATGAGCGACGAGCGGTAGTTTTTGAAAACAGCCAGCCCCGCGATGGTCAAAAGCCAGAGCGGCTCCTCGCCCAGTCTCGTCCAAAAAGAGAGGATGGCGTTGAGCGGCTCGCGGCGCATCGAGTTGAGGCAGATGACCTCGTCGCCATAGGGCATCCGCCAAGCCGCGAGCAGCACGGACGCCAGGAAGGCGAGCGAGACGAACAGGAACCAGCGGTTTTCGCGGATGAATTGCCCCATGTTTTTTGGATAATCAGCGGGTCACCACGTCATGTTGGGGTACGTCCGCTGCATGAACTGGAGGTCGGCCAACAGGAAGCCGAGCTGCTCGGTGTGCTGCCCGTTCTTGCCAAGGTAAAAGCTCGTCCACTGGTTTTTGGGCATCGAAAGCGTCGCCTCTGAAAACACTTCGGCCACTTTCGCGTCCCACAAGGTTTTGATTTCCAGCAGGTTGGGCGCGATGCCGAACTCCTCGCAGAGCCTGTCGGTTTCGTTCATCGTGAAAAGCTCGCCAGTGTGCATCCAGATTTCGTCGATGGCGGTTTGCGCCCTTTCATGCGAGACCTCGGTGCCGTCGCCCAGCCGGATGACCCACTCGCTCGACCAGCGGAGGTGGTAGGTCGCCTCTTTCAACGACTTCTCGGCGATGGCTCGCAGGGTCTCGTCGTTCGAGTTTTTGGAGAGCCAGTCGAGGTTGAAAACGTCGAAGGCATCGAAAAGGAACTGGCGGACGACGGTCACCGCCCAATCGCCGTTGGCCTGCTCGACGAGGTTCGGGTTTCGGAAGTCCTGCGCGTCGCGGAACATGGCCAAGTCGTCCTCCGAGCGGCTGCGCCCCTCAAGTTCCCCGGCGTGGGTCAACAGCGAGCGGGCCTGCCCGATGAGGTCGAGGCCGATGTTCGACAGGGCGATGTCCTGTTCGAGGACCGGGCCGTGGCCGCACCACTCGCCCAGCCGCTGGCCGAGGACGAGCGCACTGTCGCCGAGGCGGAGCAGATAGTCGAAGTGGGCAGTTTTCAAGTCCATGTTTCAAACCCCTTTTTTGCTTCCGTAGATTTCGATGTGCAATCGGTCCGTGTAGTTGAAGCCGTGCTTTTTGCAGACTTCCACGAGCCATTCTCGTCGCGCCGCCAACCGCTCGCGGGTCGAGCCTTCGGGCATGAGGAAGACCCTTTCCGGCTCGATTCTGTATTTTTTCAACAAAACCAGAACCTCGTCGAGGTCTTCCCTCTCCGCGATGACGAACTTGACATTCGCCTTTTCGCTTTTGGCGAAGAACTGCATCGCCCGAGGCTTGTCGCGCAGCCGCTCGGGGCAGCCGGAGTTCGAGAGCTTGGGGGAGACGTTGTACTGCCCGATCAATTCGTCGAGTTCTGCCGTCGGGGCGAGGGTTCCGTTTGTCTCGATTTCAAAAAAGAAGCGGCGGTTGGCCGCCCTCAAATTCTTCATCAACTCGACCAGCCCCGCCTGTTGCATCATCGGCTCCCCGCCGGTCAGGATGACGTTCAAACAATTGAAAGCCAATACTTTGCGAGCAATCTCCTCGGTCGATGCCTCGACCAGCCAGTCCTTTTTGGAGAACTTTTGATACCCCGCCTCGCCGTCCTTTTCATGCGAAAAAGGAGTTCCGACCCAGTTCCAAGTGTAGTCCGTGTCGCACCAGCGGCAGTGCAGGTTGCAGAGGCTCGTGCGGACGAAGACGCTCGGTCGGCCGATGCTCCGGCCTTCTCCCTGGATGGAATGGAAGATTTCGGGTTCGCCGTTGAGCCGAGCGAGTTTCATTCAAATGTGGATGACCTCGCCGTAAGCCGCAGCCGCCGCCTCCATGATGGCCTCCGACATGGTCGGGTGCGGGTGCATCGACTTGATGATTTCGTGGCCGGTCGTTTCGAGCTTGCGGGCGGTGACGACCTCGGCGAGCATCTCGGTGACGTTTTAGCCGTTCATGTGGCAGCCGAGCCACTCGCCGTATTTCGAGTAGAATATGACCTTGACAAAACCCTCGGGCGCGCCCGCAGCCTTTGCCTTGCCGCTGGCCATGAACGGGAACTTCCCGATTTTCAGCTCGTAGCCCTTCTCTTTCGCCTGCGCCTCCGTCATTCCGACCGACGCAATCTCGGGCGAGCAATAGGTGCAACCGGGGATGTTTCCATAGTCAATCGGCTCGGTGTGCGCGCCGGCGATTTTCTCGACGCAGGTGATGCCCTCCGCGCTGGCGACGTGGGCGAGGGCGGGCGTG
Organism: Saprospiraceae bacterium; assembly: GCA_044227705.1. GTDB lineage: Bacteria > Bacteroidota > Bacteroidia > Chitinophagales > Saprospiraceae > JANOQP01. The sequence continues at coordinate 3,267 of JBGAWE010000209.1, read as the reverse complement.
GGCAGCACGTCGCCGATGGCGAAGACGCCTTTCACGTTCGTCTCGTACCATTCGTTGACCTTGATGAAGCCCCGGTCGGTGGCGACGCCGAGCGTTTCGAGGCCGATGTTCTCCGTGTTCGGCGTGACCCCGGCGGCGGAAAGGACGACGTCGCACTCGATGACCGAGGTCGCGCCGGTCTTGCGGTCTTTGACGGTCACTTTGCAGCCGTCGCCTTTTGTGTCGACGGTCTCGACGGAGGTGTTGGCCAGCGTCTTGATGCCCTTTTTGGTGAAGACCTTGTTCAGTTCTTTTGAAATGTCGGCGTCCTCGCGCGGCACGAGGCCCTGCTCCATGAACTCGACGACCGTCACCTGCGTCCCGATGGCATTGTAGAAATAGGCGAACTCCACCCCGATGGCCCCCGCACCGACGACGACCATTTTCTTCGGCTGCACCGGAAGCGACATGGCCTTGCGGTACTCGATGATTTTTTCGCCGTCGATCTTGAGGTTCGGCAGCTCCTTTGCGCGGCCGCCGGTGGCGACAATGATGCTCTTGGCGGTGTAGTTGGTGGTTTTTCCTTCCTTATCAACAACATCAACGGAGGGGCCTTTGGCCAGTTTGGCAGCCCCCATGATGACGGTGACGTTGTTCTTTTTCATCAAGAACTGCACGCCCTTGTTCATCCCGTCCGCGACGCCGCGGCTGCGGGCAATCATCCCCCCGAAGTCGGCCTCGGCCCCGGCGACCTTGATGCCGTAGTCGCTGGCGTGGCTGAGGTATTCGAACACGTTGGCGCTTTTGAGCAACGCCTTCGTCGGGATGCAGCCCCAGTTGAGGCAGATGCCGCCGAGGTTCTCGCGCTCGATGATGGCCACTTTCATTTTGAGCTGGCTGGCGCGGATGGCGGCGACGTAGCCGCCCGGGCCGCTGCCGATGACGATAAGGTCGAAGTTCATTGACGACTGGGTTGATTTGTTGTTTGCAAGGCTTTCAAATGGCGGGGGCTATTGCGTTCGGGAAACCGTGATTTTCGACAACCCTTTGACCATCCGCCGCCCGGTCATCTGGTCGGAAGTGGTGAGCAGGAGGAGTTTGTCGCCCATCTCGCCGAAGGATTTTCCGTCGCGCTCGGTGACGATGTAGAGGTTCTTCCCAGTCTCGGAGTTGAATATCTCGTTCCAAGAGAAGACCACCTTGTAGCCGTCGGCTGCCTCGAAGGTGAGGTAGAACTCGCTCAACAGCTTCGGCCGCTCGCAGTCGATTTGGATGCTGTCGAGCAGCGGCTTTAGCGCGACGCCCTTCAAACCGCGCAGGGTGCTTTTGGTTTCCCCCTTGTGGTTGAAGATGGTCAAGTCGGCGATGTCGACCTGCGGCAACGCCTTCAGATCGACCATTGAGACGGCCATCGGTTTCTTGACGAGGCCACCGATGTCGAAATGGTCGGTCTCGACGATTTGGGCCGAGGCAAATCGGAGGAGCAGGAAAAGGAAAGCGGTCGTCGCGAGCTTCATTTTTGCAATCCGTGTCAAATCCGTGTACATCCGATTGCCGATGGTTTATTCAAAAAGCCGCCTCATGTCCACCCGTTCCCGCACGATGCCCTCGACAGCCGAGATCGCCACGCGCTCCTGTTTCATCGAGTCGCGCTCTCGGATGGTGACGGTGTCGTTTTCGAGGGTCTCGAAGTCGATGGTGACGCAATAGGGCGTTCCGATGGCATCTTGACGGCGGTAGCGCTTGCCGATGGCATCTTTCTCGTCGTATTGGCACAAAAAGCTGAATTTAAGCGAGTTGTAGATGGCTTTCGCCTTCTCCGTCAGCTCCTCCTTGTTCTTCAACAGCGGCAGGACGGCGCACTTCACCGGCGCGAGCGCGGGCGGTATCTTCAAAACGGTGCGGCTCGAATCCTCGCCCTGTGCGTCCGGCACCGTCTCTTCGACGAGCGAGTTCGAGAGTACGGCGAGGAACATCCGGTCGCAGCCGACGGACGTCTCGACGACGAAGGGGACGTAGCTCTCGTTCAGTTCCGGGTCGAAATATTGGAGCCGCTTGCCCGAAAGTTCCTGGTGCGATTTCAGGTCGAAGTCCGTCCGCGAGTGGATGCCCTCAAGCTCTTTGAATCCGAAGGGGAACTCGTACTGGATATCGACGGCGGCGTTTGCGTAGTGGGCGAGGTTGTCATGGTCTTTGAACCGCAGCTTCGAGTCGGGGGTGATGGCGGCGTGCCACTTCATGCGGGCGGCCTTCCAATGGTTGTAGACCTCCATTTCGGTGCCGGGGCGGATGAAGAACTGCATCTCCATCTGCTCGAACTCGCGCATCCGGAAGATGAACTGCCGCGCCACGATTTCATTCCTGAAAGCCTTCCCGATTTGGGCGATGCCGAAGGGGATTTTCTGCCGCGTCGTCTTCTGGACGTTCAAAAAGTTGACAAAGATGCCCTGCGCCGTCTCCGGCCGGAGGTAGAGCTTGCCCTCGTCGCCCGCGATGGCCGACATCTGGGTCGAGAACATCAGGTTGAACTGCCTGACCTCGGTCCAGTTGCGGTTCCCGGTCTCCGGTTCTCCTATTTCGAGGTCGTCGAGCATGGCTTTGAGGCCCGCCATGTTGCCCGCCTTCATGTTTTCGGCGAGGAGTTTTTCCGTCGCAGCGGCTTTTTGGGCATATTCCAGAACGCGCGGGTTCGTCTCGCGGAAAAGCTTTTCGTCGAAGTTGTCGGCAAAGCGCTTTTTGGCCTTTTCGACCTCCTTTTCGGCCTTTTCCTCCATCCGGGAGATGGCGTCCTCAATGAGGACGTCGGCGCGGTAGCGCTTTTTCGAATCTCGGTTGTCGACGAGCGGGTCGTTGAAGGCGTCGACGTGGCCGCTGGCCTTCCACGTCTTCGGGTGCATGAAGATGGCCGCGTCGAGGCCGACGATGTTGTCGTTCATCTGCACCATCGCCCGCCACCAGTACTCCTTGATGTTGTTCTTCAGCTCCACGCCGTAGGGGCCGTAGTCGTAGACGCCGCCCTGCCCGTCGTAGATCTCCGACGAGGGGAAGATGAAGCCGTACTCTTTGCTGTGGGAAACGATTTTCTTGAAAAACTCCTCGATTTGCATCGACTTTCGGTGGTTGTGCTTTGAAAAAATGGGGCTTTTTCGGGGCGCAAAGATGGAAAGGGGCGGCGCAAAGCCAAATACAACGCCGCTGAAAGTGGTGCGCGGCCGCTCGGCTGTACCCCGAAGCGCTGCTTCGGTAGGAATAAGTCGTTTCTGAAATCCGCCCTTCAACACAGTCGTT
>JBGAWE010000208.1:0-8177 GCA_044227705.1 Saprospiraceae bacterium | reverse complement strand
CACCATCTGCAACACGATCTGCGCGAACGCCTGCTCGTCGGCGACCGTCTCCATCACCGTGGCACAGAAGCCCGACTGCGAGCTGCCGACCATCATCACGCCGAACGGCGACGGGGTGAACGACGTCTTCTACGTCCCCTGCATCCACGGCGCACCTGGCGAGAAGAGCGAGGTGTCCATCTTCAACGAGTGGGGCAGCGAGGTCTTCCATGCACAGCCTTACAAGAACGACTGGGCGGGCGAGTACAACGGGCAGCCGGTGCCTGCGGGGACGTACTTCTATGTCGTCAGGATGGACGGCTCGGCGGGGGTCTCGAAAGGGTTCCTCGTTGTGCAGCGTTGACGCATACGGCTCTCAAGTTTCTGAAAATCAACAAGTTGTAATCCGAACATTTCCTTTTCGATGAAAAAACAGATCTTCCCAATTCTGATGGCCATCGGCCTCTCCACTGCCGCCACCGCTCAGCAGGAGAGCCAGTTCACGCAGTTCATGTACAATAAGATGGCCTACAACCCCGGCTCGGCTGGCTCGAACGGCGTGCCGGAGGCGACCGTCTTTTACAGAAACCAATGGATGGGCTTCGAGGGCGCGCCGAAGACGCAGGGCGCGAACTTCCAGTCGACTTGGCTGCAAAACCGTGTCGGCCTCGGGGCCAATCTCGTCCACCGCAGCATCGGCATACAGGATCGGATGACGCTCGACGCAGCCTATGCCTACCGGGTGCGGGCCTTTCGCGGGACGCTCGGGGCGGGGCTTCAGGCCTCCGTCCGCTATTTTCGGAACAACTACCTCGACCCCCGGCTCCAGGGGACGCAGCCCGTATCGACCGACGCAGCAGTGCCGCAGGATGCGATGAGCAAGATTCTGCCCAACTTCGGCTTCGGCCTCTACTATCAGGGCGAGCAGTTCTACCTCGGCCTCTCCGCCCCGCGCCTCGTGGCGAACAACATCGACTTCGCAAAGGCTGGCAGTGTCCTTTCAAAGGAGGTGCAGCACTTCTACCTCATGTCGGGCTACAAATGGGCTGTCGCCGAGGGGGTCGAGCTGACGCCGCAATTCCTGTTCAAGTACGTCAAAAACGCTCCGCTCGACGGCGACTTCAACCTCAACGCGACGCTCAACGAGCGCTTCATCGCCGGGCTGACCTATCGGCTCGGCGGCGGTCAGGTCAGCTCGGCGGGCGAGAGCATCGACTTGCTGGCGGGCGTTCAGGCGACGCCGAAAATCTTCGTCGCGCTCTCCTACGACATCGGGATGACGCAGTTGCGGAAGTACCACAACGGGTCGGTCGAACTGGTGGCGCGGTATTTCTTCCGCGAGCCGACGAAGACGGGGTGGCTTCAGGGACCCGAGGAATTGATTTGAGCCAGATCGGGGCTAGAGTTGAAAAGCCTGCGCCTCCGCGTATCTGTGGCTTTTCTATTTTTGGGCTGACAAATTTGCCTAACCAGTCAGCCCTCGCCATGAAAAAACTCGCCTTTCTGCTGGCATTCCTTTCAAGCCAGCCTTCCCTTTTATCACAGACAACATGGCAGAAAACCTACGGTTCGACCGGCGACGAGAACGCCCGCTGGGTCATCACGGCCAACAACGGGACTGATTTCATCGTCGTCGGGACGACTTCGAGCGGCTCGTCGAGTGGCGACGGGCTGGTGATGTGCGTCTCGCCAGCGGGCGACCAGAAATGGGCGACCGAAATAGGCGGCTCGGGATATGACGAGCTTTGGCACGTCTGCCCCTCGAAGACCGGTTCGGGCTATCTCGTGTGCGGCTCGACGGAGTCGAACTCGCAAGGCCATCTTCTGGCCAAATGTCTTCTCGCCCAACGACGACGGGCTGAACGACTTCTGGTTCCCGCTTTTCAGTTGCCCGCTCGAAAACTTCACCCTCAAAATCTTCGACCGCTGGGGAGAGCTTGTCTGGCAGACCGACGACCCGAACGCCGCCGGCTGGGACGGCATTTTCAGAAAGAGAAAGATGCAGGACGCCGTCTTCGCCTACTATGCCGAGTGGGATTTCGTCGAGGTCTCGGGCGGCGCGGCGCGGCGTTTTTTCAAGAAGGGCAACGTGACTTTGGTGCGGTGACGAGGCCCAACCTTTCCGTCTGAAATCCGTTCAAGGCCGACCGCAGCGTGAAATAACTTCGTGCGCTCTGCGTCTTTGCGGCGGTTCAATCCATCCCTTTTTCCGACAACAATTCAGCAATCTTGATGAAGCACAGCGTTATTTTCCTCCTCGCCCTCCTGCCCGCGGCGATGCTCGCCCAGAGCACGACGAAACAGAAGAGCAAGGACAAAATCTATGAAAAAGGCCGCGAGAACCGGGGCGTCAAAGTCCGCAACCTCACAGCCATCAACTCGCAGAAGGTCGACTACAGCCCCAATTTCTATCAAAACGGGCTCGTCTTCGTCTCAACGCACACGGCCGGGCCGGTCGACAAGCGGACGGGCGGTCGATTCCACGACCTCTTCTTCGCGCCCTTCGACCCCAACGGCGAGCCGATTGCGCGGCAGGAGTTCAGCGTCAACCTCAACTCGACGGGCCACGAGGGGCCGCTCACCTTTTCGAGCGACTGGAACACCGTCTATTTTTCGAGAAACGCCTCGAAGCCCGACGCGAAAGGCGCCACGCAGCAGCAAATCTGCGAGGCGACGCGCGGCCTGTTCGACTGGGAAAAAATCAGGCCCCTGCCGTTCAACTCCGATGAGTACTCGTGCCGTCACCCGGCCCTCTCGCCCGACGGTAACGTGCTCTATTTTTCGAGCGACATGCCAGGCGGCCTCGGCGGCTTCGATCTTTATCGAGTGCGGAAAGAGCCAGGCGGCGGCTGGTCTCAACCGGAGAATCTCGGCCCCGAGATCAACACGGACGGGCGCGAGGGCTTCCCGTTCGTCCACGCCAGCGGCGCGCTCTTCTTCGCCTCGACGGGCCACAACTCGATGGGCGGGTTGGACATTTTCATGGCCAAAACCGACGGAACCAGCTCCAGTTTCACCGAAATCACCAACCTCGGCGAACCGTTCAACTCGGAACTGGACGACCTCGGCCTCATCCTCAACCCGGAAGGGACGCGCGGATTCTTCTCCTCCAACCGCCCGAACTCGGTCGGAGAGGACGACATTTTTTCCGTTGAGATAGAGGACGGTCTCCACGGCCTGGCACGCCCGGCGAGCGCCCACGCCGGCGTCATGGTGCACGACGCCTACACCAATCAGGCTTTGCAAGGCGCGGCGATCCGGGTTTTGGAAAGGTCGAAGGACGGCTACGCGAGCGGCGGCGATTTTTACGATGTGATGCTCCAGCCGGACGAGAACGGCTCGACGAACCTCGCCCTCCGCCTCGTCAGAAAGAACGCCGACGATCTCGGCCCTGCCGACCTTTTCTCGAACGCGGCGGGCCTGGCGACCTTCGATTTTTTGCCAGGCAAAGACTACCTCCTCGTCATCACGATGGACGGCTACAAGGTCGGTGACAAGCTCTATACCGGCGAGGAGAACCCGACCTCACCGCTCGACATCGCCCTCGAACCGCTGCCGCGCTGCAAACCGGTGCGCGGCGTGGTGAAAACGGACGGTTACGGGACACCCATCAACAACGCCGTCGTCAAGTTCGCCGACCGGGTCTCGGGCAAGCAGGAACTCGTGCGGACGAACCTCAACGGCGAGTTCGACTTTTGCCTCGGACTCGACGGCGACTGGACCCTTTTGGCTGAAAAGGAAGGCTTTATCGGCAAAGTCGAACCGATAAAACTGGACGAGCCGGGCAAGATTTTCAAAGAAATCAAGCTCGGACGTGACCGAATAATCGGCAACGACGCGCCCGCCCTCGCGCCGCCCGAGCCGCTGGCAGTCGGGTCAATCATCACGCTCGACAAAATCTACTACGACTTCAACAAGGCGACCTTGAACGAGTCGGCCTGCCGTCAATTGGAGGGTCTCATCTCGGTCATGAAACAGTACCCGTCGATGGAAATTGACCTACTCGCGCACACCGACACGCGCGGCTCGGCCATCGAAAACCAGAAACTTTCGGACGAGCGGGCGCGAAACGCAAAAATCTACATGGTTGCCCGGGGCATCTCGGCCGAGCGCGTCAACGCCATCGGGATGGGCGAGTCGCAGCCGCGCAACCGCTGCCTCGACGGGGTGAACTGCTCCGACGAGGAGCACGCCTTCAACCGGCGGACAGAGGTCAGGGTGCGAAAAATCAACGAAGGAGTGAAGGTCGAGTTCCGGGGGAAGGAGTGATCTCTTATCGTTAAGCCCAATTTTGACTAAAAACAGTCTTGGCAGTTGATTTGACTGCCGAGACTGTTTTCGTTTTATCGACTATTTTGACAGGTTCTATTTTCCTAAAAACAACTTATTGCCGATAGACCGGCGAATTTTGAACATTCCAATGTTCCTGATAACAACAGAAGAAGCCAGCAAACTCCTCGAAAAGTGGGAAACCGGCCGCATGGACAAAGCTGACTGGACCCACGAGATGCACCTCATCATGGGCCTCGCCATGCTCGCGCTGCACGGCCGAAACGCCCTCCCAGCCATGCGCGAGCGCATCCTCCGCCACAACGAAGCCACCGGCACGGCCAACACCGACACGAGCGGCTACCACGAGACGCTGACCGTCTACTGGCTCTGGACCATTCGAAACTTCATGCTCGAAAGGGAGCTGGCGACCTTCGACGAGACCTCCATCGACGAGCTGGTTTTCGAAGAAAAACTGGCCCGGCGAAACGACTGGCTCCGGTTCTGGCGGGAGGAAACCATCAAATCGACCGCGGCGCGGCGCGGGTTTGTGCCGCCGGAATCGGGCGAAATGCAGGGCGTGGAGTTTTTCTTTGGGGCATGAAAAACACCCGGCTTGTCCAGGTTTTGAAAAAAATGGAGCCGCGCGAGCTTGCCCGGTTCGGGCATTTCGTGCAATGCGGGTATTTCACCAGGCATCGGAAGTCGCAGCGTCTGGCTGAGGTCTTGCTCAAGGCCGCGCCAGGGTTTTTGCCTGATTCTTTAAAGAAGGAAACCGTCTTTGCGCTGGTTTTCCATGAAAACGAGCCTTTCGACGACCTCAAGTTCAACAACCTCACCTCCGACCTGCTGGCTCTCCTGCTCGACTTCCTCGCCCAAAACCGCTTCGAGGAGCACCCGACTGCCCGCCTCTTTTGGCAGATGGACGCGCTGCTCGGAGCCGAGGAGCTGGCCACTTTTGGCACCATCGACCGCAGGTTCTCCATTCAAAAAAAAGCGCGGCTCGACCGCTCGGCCGACTTCTGGCGCGACGAGGCGGGCCACTTCGAAAGGCTCGACCGGGCGTTCATCCAATCCGGAAAAAGGGCCTTCGACGAAAACCTCCAGCTCGAGAACGACGCACTCGACCGGGCCTTCGCGCTCGACAAGCTGCGGCTGGCCTGCGGTATGATTTCGCGCGGGCAGGTGGTCAACGGGAGCTATGAGCCGCACTTCCTGCCCGAGGTGAAAAACTGGCTTGCCCGCCGCGAGGACTGGCTGGACGACCCCGTTTTTCAAATTTACGCCGCCGCACTGGCCATGCTCGAACGGCTCCAAGCGGTTGACTATCAACGATTTGTCGGGCTGTTGGCCGAGCATGAGGCCAAACTGGCGACGAGCGAGGCTTTCGCCCTCTGGCACTACTCGCTCAATTTTTGCATCCGCCAAATCAACGCCGGGCACTCGGATTGGTACACCGAGGCGTTGCGGCTTTACCGCGCCCTGCTCGAGCGCGGTGCGCTTTTCAAGAATGGCCACCTCTCGCCCTGGGCCTATAAGAACATCGTGACCGCCGGACTTCGGACGCGCGATTTCGAGTGGACGGCCTGTTTCATCGATGAGTTCCGCGAGAAGCTGCCGCCCGAGGAGCGCGGCAACGCCCATGCCTACAGCCGCGCCGCGCTGGCCTTTGAGAAGAAGGAATTCGCCTCCGCGCTCGCCGCCTTGCAGACGGTCGAGTTCACCGACATGGGCTATGCGCTCGGCGCGAAAATCATCCAGTTGAAATCCTGGTTTCACAAGGGGGAGGAAGAGGCGCTCTTTTCCCTCATCGAGACGACGAAAAAGTGGCTACGACGGCAGAAAAAAATGCCCGAGTACGGGCGGCGGGCGAACCTGAATTTTTTGAAGACCCTGCGGCCGCTCTTTCTTCTCGTCCAATCGGAGAGGCGGCTGCGGCCGGCGGATTACAGGAAGAAGGCTGGCGCCCAGCGAAAGAAAATCGCCGCGCTTGAGCCGCTGGCCAACCGGGAATGGGTGGAGGAATGCCTGCGCTGACAAGATTCCCATCTTTTCCTTTTTTGAGAAGCTTGTCCCCGAATTGGCCGGTTTTGTCGAAACGCAAACACCGTCGCGGCCTCGATTTCTACCTTTACGACACACACAGCCCAATCTCAACACACTGTTTTCAATAGGATGAACAACTTTTTCAAGTACCTCTTTGCCTCTTGCCTCGGCACCGCGTTGGCCCTCGTTTGCCTCACCTTTTTCGGGATTTGCACGGTCAGCGGTCTGGCCAGCTCGATGAAAGAAGGCAAGGTGACGGTCTCGCCGAACACGGTGCTCGAACTGAAATTCGAGGCGCCCGTGCCCGAGAAAACCAATAACCTCGACATGGGCTTTTCGCTCGACGATCAGAAAATCCTCGGGCTGCACGACATCGCCGCGGCCATCGAGCGGGCGAAGGGCGACCCGAACATCAAGGGCATCTATCTCAACTGCATGTACTTCCCCGCCGGCCGAGTGACGGAGGGCACCATCCGCGACGCCCTGCTCGACTTCAAGAAGGCGGGCAAGTTCATCGTCGCCTACCAGAGCATCTACACGCAGAACGCCTACCATCTCTCCTCGGTGGCCGACTCGCTCATCGTCAACCCCTCGGGCAACCTCGACTTCCGGGGGCTGTCGGCGATGATCCCGTTCTACAAAGGCTTGATAGACAAGCTGGATATAGATATGCAGATCTACTACGCGGGCAAGTACAAGTCGTACACCGAGCCGTACCGCCTGACGAAGATGAGCGACGAGAACCGGGCGCAGATGCGCGAACTCCTCGATGAGCTTTACGGGAATTTCCTGGCCGACATCTCGCAAAGCCGGGGAATCCCGATGGAGGAACTGCGCCGCATCGCCGACCAGTACCTCGTGAAAGAACCCGAGGACGCGGTGAAATATCGGCTTGCCGATGCCGTCGGTTTCGAGGACCGGGCGCTCGACGCGATGCGCTCGCGGCTCGGGCTGGACAAAAAGGAGAAGCTCAAAAAGGTCTCCGTCGAGGACTATTTCGAGGCGAAGGGCGGGCGGAAGATTGATTTTGGGGTGAAGGACAAAGTGGCCGTTGTCATCGCCGAAGGCTCCATCAATTTCGGAAAAGAGGAGGCGGGGACAATCACCGATGAGCAGTACGTCAAAATCCTGCGGAAAATCCGGCGCGACGACGCGGTCAAAGCAATCGTCCTGCGCGTCAACTCCGGCGGCGGCGCGGCACTCGCATCCGACAATATTTTGCGCGAACTCGACCTCTGCCGCGAGGCGGGCAAGCCGGTCGTCGTCTCGATGGGCGACGTGGCGGCGTCGGGTGGCTATCTCATCGCCTGCCACGCGGACTCGATTTTCGCCGACAAGTCGACCATCACTGGGTCAATTGGCGTGTTCATGATGTTCCCGAACCTGACCCGCACGATGCGCGACAACCTCGGCATCCAGTACGACACGGTGAAAACGGGCAAGTTCTCGACGTTCGGCACGGCCGTCCTGCCGTACTCGGCTGAGGAGCACGCGATTTTGCAGCAATTCGCCGAGCGGACCTACGAGGACTTTTTGAAAAAGGTGGCCGATGGGCGGCACAAGACCCGCGACCAAATCCACGAAATCGCGCAGGGCCGCGTCTGGACGGGTCGGAAGGCGAAGGAGCTTGGCCTCGTCGACGAGCTTGGCGGGCTTGACCGGGCGGTAGCCTCGGCGGCGGCGAAGGCAGGGGTTTCAAAATACCGCACCTCCGAGTTCCCCGCGACGCAGGAGCCGCTGCAAAAGCTGCTCGACAAAATCCTCCACAAAAAGGCTGACGACGAAGTGGCGGCGACGATGGCGAGGAAGGAGCTTGGGGCGTTTTACCCGCACTTCAAGATGTTGAAGGACCTGACATCGCTGGCTGGGCAGCCGATGATGCG
>JBGAWE010000207.1:0-8110 GCA_044227705.1 Saprospiraceae bacterium | reverse complement strand
GGAGGGGTTGAATGATTGAGCGGTTTTTGAAAGCCAAAAAACGCTGTTCAAAAAGGCGGACAAAAGTATCACTTCAAGATAACAAGCCGCTCGAAATCGCTTTCCGCCTTCCGTTTTGCGCCGCTCGCCGCCGTCTCGACTCTGATTTTATAGAGATAGACGCCGCGCGCGAGTTGGTCGCCGTAGTCGTCCAACCCGTCCCAATCGAGGTCGGCGACGCGGAAGCCCTCGGGCGAGATGTCCTTCTGCAAAGTCTTGACCAACCGCCCGGCGACGCTGAAAATCTGCACTTGAACGTGCAGCGCCTCGCCCGCCAGATTGTGCTCGAACTGGAAACTAGTCTTCGTCGTGAATGGGTTCGGATAGTTCAAAACGTGTTCCAACGCTCCTTTTGCCGAGCTGGCCACGACGAACTCAGTCTCGCCCTCGCCCGAGTTGTTGGCGATGTCCCATGCCTTCACCCTGACCGTGTGGCGGCCGATTTCGAGTTTCGAGAGGGGGTAGATGGCCTTCCCTTTCGCGGAGCTGTCAATCGCCGACTCGTAGAAGTCGTTGAGAATCAAGGCGTTGGCCGTCTTCCCGTCGATGACGGCGGTCAAATCGTGACCAATACTGGAGCCGGTCACGTTGATCCCCTTGTCGTCAGAGAGGAGGGCGTAAATCTTCGGTTTGCTGTCGGTGATTCCGCCAAAGGCGAAGTTCTCGTCGTTCATAAAAACCCGCACGACGGGCGGCGTGTCGTCTGCCACCGCGCCAGCAAACGTGCCGCCGACCGCGAGGTTTTGGTAAGAGCCGCCCGCGTCGTTCGGCGTTCCGTCCTCCGCGTAGTAGCTGATTTTGCCCCGGCCAAACGTGTAGTCGATGTCCTTCGGGACGATGAACTTCACTTCCCATTTCCCGTTGGCCACCGTTGCCTTGCCCTTGAAGATGATGTTCTTCCGCACGTCGAATGTGCGGACATAGCTGTCCTCGTCGTTGCCGAGCGTTTTCACTTTTGTGGCTTTGTCAAAAATCACGACGGACAAAACGCCGTTGAAATTGGGCATGAAGTTGCCCGAAACATCCCGAATTTCTCCTTTCAAGTTGACCGGCTGCAAGCTCATAATCGTGTCGAGCTTGCCCGCCGCGACTTTTTTTCCGTTGATTTCGGTAGTGAAAACCTGGTTTTTCGGCACGGCCAGCAACATTGACGGGTCGCCGATGAGCGTGAAGCGGCGGCTGTTCTCGTCCACGCCGAGCGCGTTCTTCGCCCGGATTAGGATGGTTCCGATGGCCTGGTTTGTCAGGCCGTTTTTTCCGAAAATCGTGTCGGCGAGCGCGCTCGTCAGCAAGTTGTTTGGCTGGATGTAGACCGCCCGGACGGTAGTGAAAAGCCCGATGGCTCCGCCGTTGTCTTTCAAAAAGACCTGCTCGCCGCCCGTCGTCAATGTCGGGTCGTCGTAGCCGCCAAACGAGCATGTGGCCGTGATGAGGAGCGGGTAGCGGTTTGGGTTGTCCCAGTTTTCGAGGTCGAAATTGTCGATGACGCGCTCTTGCGCCCAGCCCTTCGGACCACCGTGGCCAATCCATTGGAGGGTCAGCGCGCCTTTGAAAACCCCGGCGTTTATGGCCGCCTTCGCGTCGGGGTAGTGCGGGTCGCCGGCCGTCGAGACCTGTTGGTAAGCGTCGAGGTAGATCTTCTCCGGGTTGAAAATCGGGTGCTCGGCCTCCTGCTGGGTGGCGAGGGTGTCGGCTTGGTTGATGTGCAGGTTCGAGTCCTCGTCGTCGGCGGCGAACATGAGGTACTCGCGCCAATGCCCGAGCGTGGCTGGTGCCGCGTCGTAGTCTTTCAGTTTTTGGACGACGGCAGCGGCCTCATCTGCCGTCCGCACCGTCAGTCGGCCCACGCCGATGTCGAGCAGGCCGCTCGTGATGCTGCCGCCCTCCTGCGGGTCGAGCATCGCATAGAAGTCGTCGGAAGGGTATGCGTGGATGGGGTTGAACGAGTTCGGAGTCTCCCAAACTGGGATGTAGCTCGACGGCGAGGCGTCGCCCCGGTTGTTTTTGTAGTCCATCGAGCCGTCGCCGAACAGGCACAAGTATTTGAACTTCAACGAGTTGCGCTCGTAGAGCATCCGCGCAAAATCACGGATCGCCGTCGGGTCCTGTGCCCCGGAGGAGAACTCATTGTAGATTTTTTTGACGGAGACAACGGCCGTTGAGAGCTTGCTGAAGTCCCTACGATGGTCGGCCAGCTCCTTTGCCGCCGCCTCGAAATCGGGGTGGAAGACGATGGCGAGGTCGAAACCATCAAGGCTGTGGAGGTTCTGGTTTTCAATCTTCCCTTCGCTCGACGACGGCTCGAGGAAACCAGAGTTCTTGCTGAAAGAGATGAAATTGGAAAGCTGCCCGGAGGTCGACGGCGCGGCGAAAGAGAGGCCGCTGCCCGACGGATTTGTCTTTTGAAAAACCGGCCGAATCGGGTCGGTGATGTCCCAAACATCGAAACCGGAGTTGCCCGAGAGGTTGAACTTGATGCTAGGCTGCGCAAAACCGGACGCGTCGCGGAACTCCATTTGGTTGCCGGTTTGCACCAGATTTCGACGGACTTGAACGCCGATATAGTCTAAAAAGCCCTCGCTTTCCGTCCCCGTCTCGGGGTAGTCGACCACGACGGAGAAGCCGTCAGCTGCTGTGAACTCGCCCTCGACCGATCGTTCGCTGGCAAATGTATCCTCGTTGTTCGAGACGTTGACGGCAGGCATGGTAGCACTGAAAGTCTCCCCCGCGACCTTCAAGCTGACCGTCGAAACCGCCGCCGTGCGGGCCGCGAAGACCATCCGCGCCTCCCCTTTCGAGCCGGCGACGACATTCGGGATGCCGAATGAACTCGTGTACTCTTTGTCCCGAAGGCTGGCGCGGAAGCGGTCGCCGAACCAACGCTTGCCGCTTCCCTGTGCGGTCGATGAGGCTTCGTCGAGAAGGTTGATTTTTTCTTCTTCGAGCCAGCGAAACTCGTCGCCTTCCGAGGTCTCGTAGCTGGCCGTGCCGAGGCTTTCGCGTTCGGCCATGCGCAGGCCGTTGCCGCTGGAGATTTTCAAAAAATAGTAGGCCTCTCGGTCGTACAGGTTTTTGGCGACGCTGAATTTCATGCCGCTCGCCGACGGGTTGAAAGCCCAGCGGTCAGGGCCGGGCGCGTAGAAAAGGATGTAGTCGGAGCCGTCAAATTTCCCGTCCGCCTCACCGCTGATGAATATGGCGTTCTCCACCAAATCATCCGTCCGCTGGGCTGCGTTCGGCTCGGGGAGCATTCCGCCGCCGTTGCCGAAGAGCTTGATTTGACGCGGGTCGATGTTCGTCAAGTTGTTGATTTTCAATGTCTTGGAAAGAAAATCGGCTGTCAACTTGTAAACACCTGACTGGCTCACGCCGAACTTGTAGATGTTGCCGTCGGCCAAAACGGAGGTCGTGGCAAAGCCGCCCCTAGGCTGCGCGGGCAGCGGCTGCCCGGTGAAATTGACCCTTAGGGAAAACGAAATGAGCCGCTCGAACCCGCTTCCCACCCGCCGGATGGGGACAAACCGGAGGCCGCCCTGCCATCTTTTCCCGCCCTCGGCGACTTCGGTTTTGATGTCAAGTTTTTCGGAGATAAGGCCGTCGTCGGCCGAAGGCTTCTTTTCAAATGACTCCCATTTCTGGTCGAAAAAGTCGACCTGCAAATTCCCAAATCCGTTGACCGGAAAGCTGGCAGAAAAGCTCGGCAGCATCGGCGACTCGCCCGAAAAGACAGCGCCCGGGAAAGTCGGAACCTCCGTCGCCCGGCCGCCCGGCGCGACGACCTGACCGACGGTCCAGTCGAGTTTTTTTTGAACCGAAAAGACGGTCTGGGCTTGCGAAAAAGTGATGGAAAGAAGGGATGCGGCGAGAAGTACGGCTTGCTTCATGGCGAAACAGTGGGTGCGTTTTAGTTGCAAAAACGTTAAGGGGAATGGGCTATTGCCCGGCTTAACGCTTGTGGCGGACAAAACTAATGCAGGGCGCAAAATGCTGGAAACAAGAAGGGGCGGCACCAACTCGGCACAGCCCCTTCCCATGTTTTCCGGACGAGGGAAGCAAGATCACTGCCCGCAGACACATTTCGCACGAAGCCCAGTCAGCCCTGCTGGGACAGATATGGCCCCGTTGCCCGGCATCTCCCACCAAAACTTCGAGCGGCCGCGCTTGTCGCTGCCCATTTCCTCCATCGTTTCTGCGTCATAGAGCCGACCGTTGACCATCGTGAACTTGATGGAATCCGAGTTTTGGATGTTTTCCAGCGGGTTTTTGTCCAAAACAAGGAGGTCGGCCAGCTTCCCGGCCCGCAGCGAGCCGATTTGTTTTTCCATCCCGAGGTAGGTCGCGCCATTGATGGTCGCCGATTTCAGTGCTTCGAGGTTGGTCATCCCACCTTGCTGGAGCATCCAAAGTTCCCAATGCGCACCCAATCCGTTGAGCTGCCCGTGCGCGCCGAGGTTGATTTTCACGCCCGCGTCCGCCAGCTTTTTGCAGCTTTTGGAGACGAGGATGTGGCCGTTCTCGTATTCCTCATCGGGGGCCATTGTCCGGTCGCGGCTCCGCGCGTCGACGATGTGGCGCGGGGTGAAGCGAAGCAGCCTTTCCTTTTTCCAGACCTCCGTTTTTTGGTACCAATAAAACTCGCCGTTCAGGCCGCCGTAGTTGACGATGAGGGTGGGCGTGTTGTGCGATTTTGTCTTCCCCCAAAGGGTGGTCACGTCCTTATATAAAGGAGCGACCGGGATGTTGTGCTCGATGCCCGTGTGCCCGTCGACGACCTGCGAGAGGTTGTGGAAGAAGAAGCTCCCGCCCTCCGGCACGACCTCCATCTTCAGCTCGCGGGCGGCGGCGATGACCTGTTGCCGCTGCT
The DNA here is from genome assembly GCA_044227705.1 of Saprospiraceae bacterium. Taxonomy (GTDB): domain Bacteria; phylum Bacteroidota; class Bacteroidia; order Chitinophagales; family Saprospiraceae; genus JANOQP01. Next base: position 3,207 of record JBGAWE010000207.1, on the reverse strand, counting down.
CGCGGCGCGGCTGGTTGTAGCTTTTGACCGAAAAGGCTCCCCAAGCTTTTGTGCGCCGCAGGGCCGCCCGCGCGTCGTCGAGCGAGTTGATGGGTGCCTTGAAGTCGCCGTCCGCTCCATATATTATGGTGCCGGTTGAAAAGAGCCTCGGCCCGACCATCCGCCCCGCCTTCAACATCTCGGCTTGCGAAAAAACCATCTCCGAGTTCGTCGACGGGTCGTGCGAGGTCGTCACGCCATAGGCGAGGTTCGCCCAGTATTCCCATTGTTTTTCACTCGAAAGTCCGTAGCGGAAGTTCCCCGAGTGCGCGTGAACGTCGATGATGCCGGGCATGATGGTCTTCCCCGTGCAGTCGATGAAGGTTGCGCCGCTCGACGGGAGCGAGACCGAGCCGCTCTTTCCGATGGCCGAAATCAGGTTGTCTTTGACCACCAAATCTCCTTTTTCGATGATCTCGTCGCCCTCCATGGTGATGATGCGGGCGTTTTGGAAGACGATCGTCCCGCGCGGCTTGTCGGCCGGGAGGGTGAGACCGATTTTCAGACCAGTCGTGTCGAGCGCGGGCAACGAGTCTGGCGCGCCGGGCAGGAAGCCGAAGCGCTTGTTGAGGTCGATGGTAAAATACTCGTCGCCCAGGGTGTAATGCAGGCGCCGCGAGTCGGCCGACCAGTGGAGGTTGTAGCCCGCGTCGCGGCTGACGAGCGAGACAGGCACCGCTTTCGTGTCGCCCGACAGGCCGATGGGCTTGCCAGGCATCGGCATCTCGGCGACATAGGCCTTGTGAAGCTCGGTGAACGCAACCCACTTCCCGTCGGGCGAGGGGACGAACTGGTTGGTGTACTGCGTGTCGAAAATCGTCCGCTCGTCCAGCCCGTTGAGGTCGAAACTCTTGAGCGATTTTTTCAGGCTACCGAACAGATAGCCGCCCGTTTGGACAAAAATCCTTTTCCCGTCGGCCGAAAACCTCGGGTTCTCGCCCTGCGCGGTAACGAAGCGGAGGTTCCGCCCAGCGCCGTCCATCAGGTAGATGCCCGGCTCTTTGCAGAAGACGTAGCCCTGCTCGTCGTTGCCGTCCTCTTTGCTGAAGACGATGGTCTTCCCGTCGGGCGACCATTGCGGGGCGCGCCAGATGCCGGGCTGCGAGGTGAGTTTTTGGGGCTGGCCCCAGTTGTCCATCCGCCAAACCGCGCCGCGTTTTTCGTCGCTCCAAGTGGTGAAAAGGAGACTTCTGCCATCGGACGAGAAGGCTGGTTCGAACTCGAAGCCGTTCTTTTCTTTTGAAAAATTGGAGCCTTCGGCGAAAACCGGCTCAGGCTTCCCGTCGGGCAGGGCCTTCTTATAGAGTTTTCCTGCGGCGTTGAAAAGGAGCCATTTCCCGTCAGGCGAGGTCGTCGCCTGACGCACGGCATGGACGGTGAAATTCTCCTCGAATGCTGGATTCTCGAAATGCAAGGTCCCGGCGACCTTGGTTTTGACATCAACCGAAAAAGGGACGACCTCCGCCTTGTTCGGCTTCTCGACCCCGATGCGCATCAATTTTCCCTGCGCCCAGATCAAAATCTCGCGGTCGTCCGGCATCCAAGCGAAGCCGGGATAGCAGCCGAAGACCGTCCAAGCCTCCTGCTGGTCTTTCGACAGGTTCTCAAAAATCCTTTCCGACTCGCCCGTTTCGAGGTTGTGAACCATCAAAACCGACTTCGTCCGTATGCGGCGGACGTAGGCCAGCCTTTTCCCATCATGGGAAATCTGCGGCCGACACGCGCCGCCCGGCCCGCCTAGGATTTGCTCGGTCTCGCCCTTTTCGCGGTCGTAGCGGTTGACGACGAATATTTCCTTGTTCGCGTCCTTGTTGTATTGGAAGAATCCCCCTGGGTAGTTCTCCTCCGAAAAATAGAGGTAACGGCCGTCGGGGTTGCAGGTCGGCTCGTTCACGTCCTGCTGGTCGTGTTTCCTTTTGGGCAACTGGTTTCCGTCGCCGCCGCTGGTGTGGTACATCCACATCTCGCCCGCGCCAAGCGAGCGCGTCGAGGTGAAGTGTTTGCGGGCGACGATGTACTCGTTGTTGAGCCAGACGCCGTTGTTGAGCAGCCGGAAATTTTCCTTTGTCACCTGCCGGGCCTTCGAGCCGTCGGCGTTCATCACCCAGCAGTTGTCGCCGCCGCCCGCGTCGCTGGTGAACAGGATTTTCGAGCCGTCGGGCGAAAAGCGCGGCTGCACCTCCCACGCGATTCCGCTGCGCAGGACGGTCGCCTTGCCCCCCGAAATCGGCATCGAATAGATGTCGCCGAGCAGGTCGAAGGCGACGGTCCGGCCGTCGGGCGAGACGTCGAGGTTCATCCAAGTCCCCTCGTCGGTCGAAAACTCGACATCTGAATAGGGCTGGCCGGGCGGGTTGGAGACGTCCCACTTTTTTTCTTTTTCCTGTGAAAAAAGAAGGGCGGGAGAGAGGAGCGAAAGGACGAGGAGGCGAGGCAACAGCTTCATTGTCAACCGATTGTGCTTTTAGAAAACAATCGGCGGCGAATGTAAAAGGCCGTCGCACGCCCGCCGAGGATTTCTACAAAAGCCGCCGCGACCGGCCTGAACGCAAAACGACCGGCCCAGCTTTGAGGCCGGGCCGGTCGTGAAAAGCACATTTCAAAGGGGTCACTTGGTCGCCTCGAACCGCTCTTTGATTCGGGCGTACTGCGTCTCGATTTCATGGCGGATGCCCATCGTGACCGTGCCGTGGGTGTTGAACTTGAAGGGCGGCATCGTCTTCGCGCCGCCCGCCCGGTAGCTGGCGAACTTGGCCATGACAAAGAATGCGAAGTCGTCCATCGTGACCGGATCGCCGTCGAACTTCATGTCGCCGTTCTCCCAGATTTCGATGACGAACTCTTTCGGGGCCTTAGATGGCTTGGCCTTCTTCACATCGGGTATGAGGACCAAGTCCTCGGGACCGACGGGCGTGGGCGCGGGTTTGGCGGTGGCTGGTTTGCTCGGTTCGGCGGTTGGAGCCGGTTCATTGGCGGCTATGGGGGCAGGTTCGGCAGGCTTGGCTGGGGGAAGGGTAGGGGCGTTTTGCTGGCAGGCGGCGAAGGCGAACAGCGCAGCGGCCGTAAGGGAAAGGATGGCTGGATTCATGTTGAAAAGAGTGGGAAATTGCGTGAAACGAATTGGTTTTAAGCCGATTGGAAAGCGACGGCTTGGGGGTAAAGATTGAG
>JBGAWE010000206.1:0-8126 GCA_044227705.1 Saprospiraceae bacterium | reverse complement strand
CTTGGTAAGCGAGTTCGCCCCCGAGGATGTGGTCGTCGTAGAGCGCGAAGGGCGCAAGTCCGTATACAATCGGCTCAACCACGAGGAGTTGAAAGGCTGGCTCGAAGAATATAGTCTAGGCCAGCTGTGGGAACAAAACGTCTTCGGAGGCCGCCCATGATTCGACTCAATATCATTTGCGAGGGCCGCACCGAGGAGGAGTTCGTAAAGACGCTCCTCTATCCTCATTTGCTAAAACTGGGCATCCTCGCAACAGCAAGGAACATGGGAACCGGAACAAGCTGGGCCAAGCTGCGCCGCCATGTCCTCCAATGGCTCAAGCACGAGCCGACAAGTTGGGTCACCACCATGGTTGACCTTTATGCTATGCCTGATGCCTTTCCCGGCAAATCGACGACACGACAATTAGGGCCGATGGAAAAGATAGCGGCACTTGAGGATGCCTTTAAGCAAGATATTGAATCGGAAAATCTGGACAATTGGCGGTTTATCCCCTATTATCAGCTCCACGAGTTCGAGGCCCTCCTTTTTTCCAGCCCAAAGGACATGCACGCAACTTTCAGCATGGACTACAAACTAAAGAAGGATGTTTTTCAGGAAATACGAGACCAGTTTGAAAGCCCCGAGCATATCAACAACACGCCACAGCTCGCACCTTCGTGGAGAATCAAAAAGCTTGTTGGCGACTACCAAAAACCCCTTTTCGGCTGCTTCGTTGCTGAAAAAATCGGCCTTGAGCGCATCCGCGCCGAGTGCATGCACTTCAACCAGTGGCTTGAGCAATTGGAAGCCTTGAAGAGTTGAGGCCAGCCCGCCTACCTTCGCCCCCATGAATCACGAACTCCGCGTCCACAACTCCCTCACCGGCAAGAAAGAGACCTTCCGCCCCATCGACCCCACGCACGTCGGCATGTACGTCTGCGGCCCGACCGTCTACAGCAACGCCCACATCGGCAACTGCCGCACCTATGTCAGCTTCGACGTCATCTACCGCTGGCTGTTGCAGCATTTTGAGAAGGTGCGCTACGTCCGCAACATCACCGACGTCGGCCACATCCTCGACGACGGCGAGGACCGCATGGCCCGGGGCGCCCGCCTCGAACGCCTCGAGCCGATGGAGGTCGCCCAGAAGTACACGCTCGACTTTCAGGAGAAGATGCGCCTGTTCAACAACCTGCCGCCGAGCATCGAGCCACGCGCGACGGGCCACATCCCCGAGCAGATCGAGATGGTCGAGGCCATATTGTCCAACGGCTGGGGATACGAGCGCAACGGCTCCGTCTATTTCAGCGTCGAAAAGTTTGCCCGCGACAAGCCGGACGTCTACGGGCAGGTCTCGGGCCGCGTCCTCGACGACCTCTATGCCGAGACCCGCGCCCTCCACGCGCAGGACGAAAAAGACCACCCGGCCGACTTCGCCATCTGGATGAAGGCCAAGCCCGAGCACCTCATGCGCTGGCGCTCGAAGTGGTCGGAGGGCTTCCCCGGCTGGCACCTTGAGTGCTCGGCGATGTCGACGAAGTACCTCGGAAAGACCTTCGACATCCACGGCGGGGGCAACGACCTGAAGTTCCCGCACCACGAGAACGAGGTCGCGCAGAACATGGGCGCCTGCGGCTGCGCCCCGGCCAACTACTGGCTGCACACCAACATGCTCGAGATGAACGGGCGGAAAATGTCGAAATCGGAGGGCAACTACATCACGCCGACCGAGCTTTTCACCGGCGACAGCCCGCACATCACGAAGGCCTACTCGCCGATGGCCATCCGCTATTTCTTTTTGCAGGCCCACTACCGCTCGACGCTCAACATCACCGACGACGGGCTGCAGGCGGCCGAAAAGGGCTTCAAGAAGTTGATGGAGACCAACAAGATTTTGCAGGAGCTGCCCGGCGGAAACCCCCAGCCCGGCACCGAGGACGCGGCCATCCGCACCCTCCTCGCCGAGGCCGTCGAGGCGATGAACGACGACTTCAACACCGCGCTCTCCATTGCCAAAGTGAACGAGTTGGGAGGCTTCGCCCAGAAGATCTTCAACAAGCAGATGCCAGCCGCTGCCGTCTCCGACGAGGTGCTTTCGGAGTGGAAAAAACTTTCCAACACGTTGATTTTCAACGTGTTCGGCCTGATGGACGACTCGGCCGCAGCGGGCGACAACGCGACCGTCGAGGGTTTGATGAACCTGATTCTAGAAATGCGGACGACCGCAAGGGCCGAGAAAAACTGGGCCGCCAGCGACAAAATCCGCGACGGGCTGGCCGCCGCGAACATCCAGGTGAAAGACGGGAAGGAAGGCACGACGTGGTCGCGGCTTTGACTGACCCCATGCTGAACAAAATGGAGCGCATCACCGAACAGCCCTCGACGCACCGGCACCTCGAAAAGAAGTCCGTGGCCACCCTCCTTCGCGGCATCAACGAGGAGGACAAGACCGTGCCTTTTGCTGTCGAAAAGGCCCTTCCGCAGATTGAAAAACTGGTCGCGGAGGTCGTCGAAAAACTGAAAAACGGTGGCCGCCTCTTCTACCTCGGCGCGGGCACGAGCGGCCGCCTCGGCGTCGTCGACGCCTCCGAGTGCCCGCCGACCTACGGCGTTCCGCCCGACTTGGTCGTCGGAATCATCGCGGGCGGCGACGGGGCCATCCGCCGCTCGGTCGAGGGCGCGGAGGACTCAACCGAACAAGGCTGGCTCGACTTGCAGGCTCAACACATTGACAGTCAAGACTTTGTGATTGGAATTGCCGCGAGCGGCACCACCCCCTATGTCGTCGGAGCTTTGAAAAAATGCCGCAAGGCGGGCATCTCGACCGGTTGTATCGTCTGCAACCTCGGCTCGCCCGTCGCGGCGGAAGCTGATTTTCCGATTGAAATTATCGTCGGCCCCGAGTTCGTCACTGGCAGCACCCGGATGAAATCCGGCACGGCGCAGAAACTGGTCTTGAACATGATTTCAACTGCCACGATGATTCAGCTCGGCCGCGTGCGCGACAACCGGATGGTCGACATGGCGCTTTCCAATCAGAAGCTCGTCGACCGGGGCGCGCGGATGGTGGCCGCCGAGGCGGGAGTCGAATATGATGCTGCTCGAAAAATCTTGCTCGAAAAAGGCTCCGTCCGGGCGGCGGTGGAGGCGATAAAGGATTGATTTTCAATCGCTTATCACCCGGCCAGCGTCCTCGAAATGTCCGCCCGATAGGCCTGCCAAGCGGGCAGCCCCGATGCCGAGCGAGGCGAGGAGCAGCCAGATTTCCTCTTTCAAAAACACCCGGCCGGTGAAAGAATAGCGGTACCCCTTCTCCAAAATCCCCCCGACGAGACCCATCCCGGCATGGGCGAGCAGCAGGCCGAGCAGGCAACCGGCCGCTGCCAGCAGCAGCCCTTCGAGCAAAATCAGCGCGAAGACCCGCCCCCGCGACGCGCCCATCACGCGCATCAGGGAAAGCTCGTACCGCCTGTCTTTCAACGAGTTATAGAGGGAAATAAAGACGCTCAACGCGCTGACCGCCACGATGACGGCGGCCAGCCAGTGAAGCATCTGCTCGCCCGCGCCGATGTTGGAGTAGAGCCGGTTCATCTCCCACGCGGGCGAGGCGGCGAGCAGGTCGGTGTTCTGGTTTATCTGCCGCGGCATGTTGAGGGTCTGGAAGTTGCGGGTCTTGTACTTCACCAAAATGGCGGTGATTTCGCGGTCCGGTTCGTCGGCAGGCGCGTGGTCGGTGTGGCCATCGTGGCCGTTGTCGGCGTTCTCGCCAACAACTCCCTCACTATCCTTCGCGTGTTCGTGGACGGCCCAGACCGTCTCCTTGTTGACCAAAATCAACTGGTCAATCACGGCCCCAGTCGGCTTCAAAACGCCCACGACCTTGAACAGCCCGTGCTCGTGGACGATGGTCGAGTCTTCAATCAAACCGTGGTTCGAGCGGAAGGTGGAGCCGGTTTTCAACCCCAGTTTTTCAGCGGCAGCCGCGCCGACGACGGCGCGGAAAGCCTCCTCCCACATTTTGCCTTCGGCGATTTCACCTCCATAAAGATGAAGGAAAGGCGGCTCTGTGCCGACAATCCTGTGGCCTCTGTAGCTGTCGCCGAGCAAAAGCGGAACTGCCGTGCCTATGAGCGGGTGGGCGGGGTTGAGGAAGGGGCGGGCCTCGGCGAGCTTGATGTTCCCCGTCGGCGCATCGACGTGGTACATCGCGCAGAGGACCAATTGGAGCGGGCTGCCCTTCGCCCCGATGACGAGGTCGATGCCCGCGAGGTTCTTCTCAAAGTTCTGCGTGAGCTGCCGGTCGAGCAGCATCAACAGCGAGACCAGCCCCGTGCCGAGGGCGAACAGCGCGAGGCAGAGCACGGCCGAGAGGGGCTTGTGCAGGATGTTCTTCGCGGAGAGGCGCAGGAGGTTCATGGCTGGGCGGCGAGTTGATCGGCGAGTGAGATTTGTTTTGAAAAACGGCCCTTCAGCCGCCCGTCGTGGGTGACGACGAGGAGGGTGGCACCTGTGGCAATAGCTTGATTTTCAATCAATTGAACAACCTCGGCTGCGTTCCTGTCGTCGAGCGCGGAGGTCGGCTCGTCCGCCAACAGGACGGCCGGGCGGTTGGCCAATGCGCGGGCGATGGCCACTCGTTGCTGCTCGCCGACGCTCAGGTTTCTGGGCAGTCGGCGGGCCTTTTCCGAGAGGCCGAGGGTTTTCAAAAGAGAAAGGACGTGGGCGCGGTCGGCGCGCAGCCCGGCCAGTTTTTGAGCGAGGAGGAGGTTTTCCTCGACCGTGAGCGCGGCGATGAAATGGCTTTGTTGAAAGACAATCCCAACCTTCTGTCCCCGGAACCGGTCGAGCGCGGCGGGGCGCAGGTCAGCGAGCCGCTGGCCGCCGATTCTCACCTCCCCGTTCGAGGGGTGGAGCAGCCCGGCGAGGAGGTGCAAGAGCGTGGTCTTGCCCGAGCCGCTCTGGCCGAGGAGCAGCCAATGCTCGCCCGCCGCGCAGCCCACATCGGGGAAGCGGAGGCGGCCGCGGCCGTCGTGGGAGAACTCAAGGCGGTTTGTCTCAATCATTTTTGGAAAAATTCGGGGTGAAAATAGGCCCATGCACCCCGCTTGCCACCCGCTGAAAAGGTCGGGAAAGCCAAGTTGTCCGTCCGTTTTCCCCCAAAGCAAAACATCTTCGCACCCGCGCCCCGACCGTTCAAATTGAAGCTCGACCGCCCTTTCCTCCTCCTCTTTGGCCTCTGCCTTTTGCGGCAGGCGGCAACCGGCCAGCAACCGCTGGACGAGCGGGCCTTTCGCTCCCTTTCGCCCGCCGAGCGGTGCGGCTTCATCCACGGATTGGGGTTGGAAGAACTCGACTCCGCTGCCTTCGTCGCCGTGGAGCGGCCGATGTCGGCCATCGCAGAGGCTGAACGGGACCACCGCGCCGCCTGGCTGCTGCGCTTCTACCGCTTCCAAAACCGGGGCAAGCTTGGCCTGACCGCCGCCGACAACCTCAAACTTCTTTCCGAACTGGAAAAATCGGCGGCCAACGGGGGTTGGGCCGTCGAGCGGGCCGTCGCCCGGCACTTTCTCTCTTTTGAGAAATTCTACGCCAAGCAGCTTTCCCTCGAGGCCCTTTATGTCAACATCATCGAGGAGTTCGAGGGGATGAAGGCAGTGGGCCTCGACCGCTTCCGCGACTTCGACGTGCCGTGGCTGATGTACCACGACGGCCGATTCATGTACCAGTTGGAAGACTTCGACAAGGCCCTCCAATACCTCACGGCGGCCGAGCCGTTCCTGCGGCCGACGGAGCGGGGCGGGCAGGCTTTCGTGCTGGTCTTGAACCACATCCAGACGATTTACCAGCAGAGCAAGGACTACGAGAAGGGCATCGAGTACGCCCGGAAAATCCTGCGCTTTGTCCAGTCGCCACCGACGAACGAGCCGAAGTTCGGCGATTTCTACCGGCAATGGCAGGGGCTTTCCTCCATCGACATCGCCTCGATGATGGTCGGGCAGGGCCGCTCGGCCGAGGGCGAGGCGTTCGCCGGAGAGGGCTACGAACTGGCCCGCTCCAACGGCCAGCCCGACTCGCTGACCGCCATGAGCTTGGAATATGCGGCCCTCCTGGTCTTGACCTCCGTCAAATTAGAGCTTGGAAAACTGGCCGAGGCCGCCCCGCTCATGCGCCGCCTCGACCGCCTGCACGAGGCCGTCGGCGGGGTCTACGACAACTTTTCGAGCAACGCCAGCTACTTCGAGCGGCGCGCCCGCTACGAGGAGATGCGGGGCGACCTCGCCGCCTCGATGCGCTTCGCCCGCCTCGCCCGGCCGCTGCGCGACAGCCTCGACCGCCGCAACGACGCCCGCAAGCTCGAACGCCTCCAGCAGCGGCTCGAGGCGCAGAAGTACACCGAAAAAATCCGCCTCGTCGAGCGGGAGAAGGAACTGCAGAAATGGCTGCGCAACGCGGCCTTCGCCATCCTCGCCCTCGGGCTGGGGCTGGCATACGGCTGGTGGCACCGGCAACGGCACCTCCGCCGGCAGAGTGAGGCCGAACTTGAAGCGGCCCGCGCCGAGCTGGCCGCCCTCACCCAAAACTACAGGGAGAAATCGGACATGGCCGCCCAGCTCCGCCTCGAGGTGGAGCGGCTGGCCGCGACGGGCGAGCGCAGTCAGCACATCGAGCAGCTCCTCCACAGCGTCATCCTCACCGACGACGACTGGCTGCGCTTCCGCGCCGTATTCGAGAAGGTCCACCCCGGATTCGTGGAGGAGCAGCGGGCACAGCAGCCCGACCTCACGCAGGCCGAGCTTCGATATCTAGTTTTAGAAAAACTCAACCTGACCACCCACGAGATGGCCGCCATGCTCGGCGTGAACGACAACACCGTCCGCCAGACCCGCGCCCGGCTGCGCCGAAAGACCGGCTGACGGCCCTCTGTTTCCTCGTTGTCACTCCTTTGTCACTCCAGTTTTCGATGGCCGCCCGGCCGTCGCGGCCTCTTTTGCGCCATGAAAAACAGCGAACTCATGGCCGCCCGCCGCCGGTTTTTTCCGACCGGGTCTCGCCCGCAACTGCTCCACTGGCTCGGCTGGGCATTGCTCGCCGCCGCCCTTTTCTATGCCATCGACCGCTACTTCCAGTACCGCGAACGGCGGCTCGACGAACGGCTCGAACAGCTCCGCCAAACCTCGCCAAACCCGGCAACCATGTCGATTTCAATCAAACTCGTTCTAAAATGAAAAAGACGGCCCTCCTCTCGCTCCTCACCTGCCTGCTTTCCGCGCCAGTTTTTGGCAGCACCATTTATGTCAACGCCGCCGCCACGGGCGCAAACGACGGCTCCACCTGGGCCGATGCCTTCACCGACCTGCAATCGGCGCTCACCGCCGCTGCCTCCGGCGACCAAATCTGGGTGGCGGCAGGCACCTACAAGCCCACTCCCGGCACCGACCGCGCGATTTCTTTCGTGATGAAAAGCGGCGTCGCCATCTACGGCGGCTTCCCGAGCACGGGCAACCCCGGCATCGGCGACCGCAATTGGACAAACAACGTCACCACGTTGAGCGGCGACATCGGCACGCCGGGCGACAACACCGACAACAGCTACCACGTCGTTTTCAACAACGGCAACGGGCTGACCAGCACTGCCATCCTCGACGGCTTCACCATCTCCGGGGGGAATGGGAACGGAACCACCAGCCCGCACAATAGCGGCGGCGGGATGTACAATTCCAGTTCCTCCCCTTCCGTGAACAACTGCACCTTCTCTGGCAACTTGGGAACCCTGGGCGGCGGGATGTACAACAGTTCTTCCTCCCCGTCCGTGACCTACTGCACCTTCTCCAGCAACGCGGCAGGCGGCGGCGGCGGCGGGATTTACAACTCCAATAGCTCCTCCCCAACCGTGAGCAACTGCACCTTCTCCGGCAACTCAACGGCTATCGGCGGCGGGATTTACAACTACAACAGCTCCTCCCCAACCGTGAGCAACTGCACCTTCTCCGGCAACTCGGCGACGAGCACAACTACCGGTGGTGGCGGAATATACACCAGCGGCGGTTCGCCCTCCATCTCCAACTGCACTTTTTCCGGCAACTCGTCGAACGGCGCTGGAGGTGGGATACACAACGCCAGTTCTTCAACCATCTCCGACTGCA
>JBGAWE010000205.1:0-8140 GCA_044227705.1 Saprospiraceae bacterium | reverse complement strand
AGATAGGCCGAAAAAGCCTCCGAAAAACACTTGTTTTATTAAAAAATACGCCGCTCGCGGGGGCCACACCAGCGAGCATCTGGTAGAATTGACCCAAATTCGCTTCCGCGATGCCGGAACCTTTCCGCGCATTACAGCAATTCTTCAATCAGATCTCTATGGAAAACAGGTTTACACCGCGCACTTCCAGTGCCGCGCGAGGCATGGGCACGATGTTGTTCGCCCTCTTCCTCTTTGGCCAAGCGACGCTCGGCGCGGCCACTTGGTATGTCAAATCGACCGCTGCCGGGGCCAACAACGGCACCTCCTGGACGAATGCCTACACCGACCTTCAATCCGCGCTGACCAACGCGAGCGTCGTCTCGGGCGACCAAATCTGGGTCGCCGCAGGCACCTACAAGCCCACGAGCGGCACAGACCGCACAGCCTCCTTTGTCATGAAAAGCGGGGTGGAAATCCTCGGCGGCTTTCCGAACACGGGAAACCCGACGCTCGCCGACCGCGACTGGGCGGCGAACCCGACCATTTTGAGCGGAAACATCGGCGATCAGGGCTTGAGCACCGATAATTCTTATCACGTCATTTTCAACAACTTTACGTCCGGGAGCCCGCTTGGCGGCACCGCAGCGCTGGATGGCTTTACCATCACAGGCGGCTATGCCAACAGCGCGGCGCCGCACTGTTATGGAGGCGGCATGTACAACTTGTACGCTTCCCCCACAGTGACCCATTGCATATTTTCCGCCAACACAGTGGTGCGCTCCATCGCGACTTCCGGCGAAGGCCGGGGTGGGGGGATGTACAATTCCGCTTCTGCGCCCAGCGTCACTTACTGTACATTTTCGGGCAATGAGGCGCGTGCAGCAAACAGCTCCGGGCAAAACTATGGTGGCGGCATGTACAACTCCGGGTCAACCATGACCGTCAGCAATTGCACCTTCACCGGCAACACCACGCCCAATTCAGACGAAGACACCTACGGCGGCGGCATGTGCAACGAGAGCATGACCATCACCATCAATGACTGCACTTTTAGCGGCAACGCGGCTTGCTATGGTGGAGGGGTGTACAGTTCCAACTCTACCACAACCACCACCAACTGCGCTTTTTCGGCCAATGCGCTGGATACGTATCCGGGCGGAGTGAACGGAAGCGGCATGTTCCTCAACGGTTGTTCCGGCTCTGTATCACACTGTGACTTTACAGGCAACCTGGCAACCGCGGCCTTGGGCATCCAGTACGGCTCGCCCATCGAAATGGGCTATTGTACGTTTCTGAACAACCCTGTTTACGGAATAACTCTGCAAACAGCTGCACCCAATATCACCAACTGCCTGTTTGCGGGCAACAACTTTGGCGGTTTGGCCAACTGGAATGGCGGTGTCAGCGCTCCGGTGATCACCAACTGCACGTTTTCTGAAAACCCGGGCTTTCCCAATCTCGGCGCCATCACCAACTACGGCGCTTCCACGCCTACTTTGAAAAACTGCATCCTTTGGGGGGCAGGGCCTTCCGTTTACAACCCGAGCGGCGTGGTCAGCATTTCCTATTCCGACGTGAAACAAACCAGCGGCGTCTATCCCGGCACGGGCAACATCAACGCCGACCCGCTTTTTGTCAGCTCAACCGATTTTCACCTGCAAAACACCTCGCCCTGCATCAACACCGGCACGGCCACGGGCGCGCCCGCCGATGATTTCGACGGCGATGGCCGGCCCATCGGCGGCGGTTTTGATATGGGATATGATGAAAATACGAACCCCTGCCCCGCGACGGGGACGATTTGGTACGTCAATGCGGCAGCTGCGCCCGGCGGAAATGGAGCCTCCTGGAATTGCGCTTTTCAGGACTTGCAACTTGCCCTCGCCGCCGCCAGTTCGGGGCATAAAATCTGGGTCGCGGCAGGCACCTACAAACCCACGAGCGGCACCGACCGCAGCATCTCCTTCGTCATGAAAAGCGGGGTGGAAATCCTCGGCGGCTTTCCGAACACGGGCAACCCGACGCTCGCCGACCGCGACTGGGGGACGAATCAGACCACGTTGAGCGGCGAAATCGGCGCGGGCGGCGCGGGCGACAACTCCTACCACGTCGTGGCCAACATCAACAACTCGCTGACCAGCACGGCCATCCTCGACGGCTTTTTCATCACGGGAGGAAACGCGAGCATCAACACAACGCACAGTGGCGGTGGCATCTACTGTCTCAACTCCTCGCCGGGTATTTCCAATTGCTACGTCTCGAACAACACGGCCAACGGCACGGGCGCGGGCTTCTACGGCCGGAACTTTTCGGGGAGCATGACCCGCGTGACCTTCAATGGAAACTCCGCACCCCTCGGCGGTGGCATCGGCATCGAGTCGACCTCCAACTCGACGTGGGACAAGTGCACCTTCTCGTTCAACAACGGCACCGTCGGGGGCGGCGGGATGTACCTCGACAGCGTCTATTTCAGCTCGCCGGGCATGCGGATGACCAACTGCCTGTTCACCGGCAACACCTCGCCGCTCGGTGCCGGGATGTACGCAAGCCTTTCCGATCCAGCTTTGACCAATTGCACCGTCTCCGCGAACGCGGCCTCGACGAATGGCGGCGGGTTGTACAAAGACGCGACCTCCTCCGCGCCGACCATCAAGAACTGCATCTTTTGGAACAACGGAACGGAAATCGTCTACTCGAGCCTGGCGCCGACGGTCACCTATTCCGACGTGCAAGGGTCGCCGGTCTTTTCCGGCACGGGCAACATCAACACAAACCCGCTGTTGACCGCCAACTTCCACCTACCGGTCAATTCTCCCTGCCTCAACGTCGGGACGAACACCGGCGCGCCCGCCGACGACATCGACGGCGACTCGCGGCCTTTCGCCACAACGGTCGACATGGGCTTTGACGAGAACACGAGCTTCGTCGATACGGACGGAGACGGCATCGCGGATGCCGTGGACAACTGCCCGAGCATCGCCAACGCCTTACAAACGGACAGCGACGGCGACGGCATCGGCGATGTCTGCGACAACTGCCCCACTGTGGTCAATCTTTCGCAAACCGATAGCGATTCGGACGGGTTCGGCGACGACTGCGATGCTTGCCCAGGGTTTGACGATCATCTCGACAGCGATTCGGACGGTGTCCCCAACAACTGCGACAACTGCCCGAGCATCGCCAACGCCAACCAGCTCGACGGCGACGGCGATGGCATCGGCGATGTCTGTGACAACTGCCCGAGCAACGCCAACGCCAACCAGTCCAACAGCGACAGCGACAGCTTTGGCGATGCCTGTGACTGTGCCCCCCTCAACTCCTCAATCTACCCCGGCGCGACCGAAGTCTGCAACGGCCTCGACGACAACTGCGATGGCACCATCGACAACATCATTGTCGACTGCTCCATCGCCGGGACGCGGATCTGGACGGGGGCGATTGGAACAGATTGGAACACGCCGTGCAACTGGTCGCCCGCCTGCGTGCCGACGGCGGCCGACGACGTGAAAATCCCCGACGCGGCGAACGACCCCGTCATCTCCTCGGCGGCGGAGGCCAAGAGCGTCCACGTCCAGACTGGCGCGATGCTGACCAACAACTCCAGCCTGACGGTGAACGGCTCATTTCCGATGCCCTCTCTCACGAATGGCTTTGCGAACGAGGGAACGGTGGAAAACAACGGCTCTCTCGTCATAGGCAACACGTCAAACTCGGGCGACTTCGGGCTTCTGAACTTTGCCACGTTCAACAACAACACAGGTGGAGACATTCACATTGACCGGTCGTCCTCAATTGGGTTGCGCAACTATTCCGGCACATTTACCAATGCCGCGAACATCACCGTCGGGGCGATGGCTTCAGTCGGCAACTACGGGATACTTAACGAGGCCACATTCAATAGTGTCGGTGGGGAAATTCACATTGACCGGTCGTTCCAAGCCGGGATGTGGAACTATTCCGGCACGTTCACCAATGCGGCAAACATCACGATTGGGGCTATTGCACCGGTGGGCCTGTACGTACTTATCAATATGGCCACTTTCAACAACAATGTCGGCGGGGCAATCCAATTAGACCGGTCGAGCGATGCTGCACTGATAAACAATAAAGGCATCTTCACCAATGCGGCGAAAATCACCGTGGGGACGGTCGCCCCAGTGGGCAACTACGGACTTCAGAACGGTGGCCTTTTTTCATCCACACCTACGTTCAACAACAATGCTTGCGGCGAGATATTGACGAATTATCCGGTATCCAATGAAAGCGGCAATGCATTCTCGAATGCGGGTCTTTTAACCTCGAACACGACCGGCGCACACACCAACGACGGCACCTTCACCAACAATGGCATCCTCGATTACCCGCAGGGCAACCCCATCCCGAACGTGGTGAACAACGACGTCGTCGTCGCACCGATAACCGGCGTCTGCTCCATCCCCAATGCCCTGACTTTGGGCGGGTCGGTCAGCTTTACCGCCGCCTCGACGTGGTACTTCGACGCCGGCCTGACCCAAACCGCCGGGGCCTACAACCAGGCGACGAACACGTTCACGCCAATCAGCAGCTTCCCGCAGGGCGCGGCGACGACGGTCTATTTATCCATCAGCGACAACGCCAACGGCTGCCCGCGCACCGTCTCCCTCCGGGTGACGCTGACAGGCGGATGCCTCACCTTCCTCGGCACGGTGAGCGGCGACTGGTCGGACCCGGCCAACTGGTCCGGCGGCGCGGTGCCGACCTCGGCCAGCCTCGCCTCGGGCGACGGCATAGTCATCGCGGCCAACTGCTCGGCCGTCAACGTCAACCTGACGATGCCGAGCGGCACCAGTCTGACGGTCAACGCTGGCAAGGTGCTGACGCTCAACCCAAGCTCCAATTTCACCTTCGCCACGAACACGACGGTGACGGTGCAGGCGGGCGCGGGCCTTTACTACGGCAACGTCGTCACGTCGGCGACGATGGACATTTTCGGCCAGTACTGGCCGCAGTCGCTGACGCTCAATTCGGGCGCGATGCTCAACATCAAGCCCGGCGGCTTCTACAACTGCCCGAACTGCTCGGAGTTCCCGCTCGCGGGCAGCACCATCACGAACGACGGGACGATGTGGACGGGCACGCCGAACAGTTGGCAGTGCACCCTCAACAACAACGCCGGAGCGTTCTTCGGCAGCAGCGGGCAGGGTTCGCAGGTGATGTTCGGGGCCAGCTCGACGGTCAACAACCGGGGGATGTTCCAGACCTATGATGCGAACACATCTGGCCAGTTCACCAATTTTTCAACCGGCACGGTGACGATGCCCGCAACGGGGTTCTTCACGATAAAAGGCTCGGCGAATTTCCAGAACCAGGGGATGCTCATCCTGCCCATCGTTTCGAGCTACCTCAACTTGAAGGACAACGCCGTTTTGAACAACACCGGCACGTTCAAGAACAACGGCTTCTTCTACCAGACCGGCAACTCGACGTACACGAACATCGGGACCTACATGGGCAGCGGAACGGTCGGCGGCGCACCGTTCACGAACTTCCCCGGCGGCATCGTCGCGCCGGGCAACTCGCCGGGCTGCGCCAGTTTCTCCAACGGCTTTTCGAGCAGCGGAACGCTCAACATAGAGCTGGGCGGCCTCGACCCGTGCGGCGCGTTCGACCGCGTCGTCGTGACCGGCGCGGCCTCGCTCGACGTGGGCGGCTCGCTCAACGTGACGCTTTGGGGAAGCCCGACCTTCCCCGTCGGCACGGCCTTGACCATCCTCACGGCGACCTCGCGGACGGGCGTTTTCGACAATGTATCGCTGCCGCCGAACTGGTTCGTCAACTACCTGCCGACCTCCGTCGTGCTGACCTACGGATTGGCCCTGCCGACGGAACTCGTTGATTTCCAGGCAAAAAGGGATGGCCAAAAAGCCCGCCTCGACTGGCGGACGGCCTCCGAGTCGAGCAACCAGGGCTGGGAAATCGAGCGCAGCCCGGACGGGGTTTCTTTTGAAAAAATGGGCTTCGTAGCCGGGCAGGGGACGACGGCCGACCGGCACGACTATCTTTTCTTCGATGAAAAACCGCTCGCGGGGGTCAACTTCTACCGGCTTCGCCAGCTCGATTTTGATGGAAAAGCGACCCTTTCGCCCATCGTCTCGGTGGAAATGGGCGGCGGCCGTGCCGAAATCTTCGTCTTCCCGAACCCGGTTTCGGGCGGGGATTTGAGCGTCCGATTCTCCCAAATCTCTACCGACGAGCCGGTTCGGCTGCGGCTGTTCGACGTCGGCGGGCGGTTGGTCTTGGAAAAAGAAGCGACCGGCGACGAGGGCCTTTTGGAAATGAATGCCGTCCCGGCGGGCGCCTATCTGCTCGAAGCGGAAGCAGCTGGCGAGATTTTCAGGAAGAAGATTTTGGTGAAATAGGCTTGTTTTGCCGTGAGAATCAGTGAGTTGCGCAGACTTCGGGTCGGCCGGCAAGCCCCCGTGAGGCCCCAACTCACTGATTGTCACGGCAAAACAAATGCGGCAAAGCCCAGCTTTTTTTGAGACGACCGCGACCCAGTCCCCCCGAGCAACCGCCCCAGCCAACCAGCACAGACCGCCACAGGAGGGCGGCCTGCACCCTGGCTTTTTTTGTTGAAACCATCAATCTTTCTATGAAAAAACAATCCACCCTTCTTTTCGGGCAAGCCATCGGCATGGCCTTGCTGTTGTGCGGGGTTCCTGCGCAGGGGCTTTTTGCCCAATGTTCGGGCGAGGTGCTCAACATTTCCACCACGAGCTTTTCCCAGACGGTGAGCGGCACCAACTGGGTCGTCCCTGCGGGCGGGCCGTACAAAATCAAGATCACGGCGAAAGGCGCGAAAGGCGGCGAGGGCTCTAATGCCGGAGCGGGCAGTGGGGCCATCATGATCGGCGAGTTTATCGCCCCTTCTGGCCAAACGTTGTTGAACATAGCGGGCAGCCCCGGCCAAGATGCGTCGGGCAGTATTTCTCTTGGCGGCGGCGGCGGCGGCGGCGGAACAGGTTCGCAAATTCAAGGCGGGCCTGTGTTGATACTTGCCGGCGGCGGCGGCGGCGGTGGTTATGTTAGTAGTGGGGGAGGCGGAACGCTTGTCTCTGGCAATGGCAATGGAGGAAGCGGCAACAATGGGACTTCTGGCGGAGCGGGTGGCGGCGGATTGTTGAGCAGCGGCACCAACGGCGGCACCAACGGCGTTGGAAATGCCCCGACAGGCGGCGGAGCAGGGTTCGGCGCAACGGGGGGCACCGGGCGCGACTGTGGTTCAACTATTGGCGGCAATGGCGGCGGCGGGTTTGGCGGCGGTGGCGGCGGAAATTGCGCCACAGGCGGCGGCGGCGGTGGCGGCTATTCAGGGGGCAGCGGCGGCACGACCATTTATGCGGGCGGCGGCGGCTCCTACAACGTGGGCGCCAACCAAAACAACACTGCCGGTGCCAACAACGCTGGCGGCCAGGTCGTCATCGAATGCCTCGGCGCGGCGGCCGTCACCTTCACGGCCACCCCGACGCAGCCCGTTGGATGCCCCGCCATCAGCCAAGGCAGCGTCAGCATCGACCTGACGGGCGACCTCAACGGCAACACCACGCAAACGGAGTATGCCATCGCGGCCGGCGCGACCTTTTCTGGAAGCCCGACTTTCGCCAGTTTGACCGCCGACCCGTTCAACATCACCAGCGGCTTTGGAACGACCGGCACCGCGACCTACACGGTGCGGGTGCGGCTCAAATACAACCCGACGGTTTTTGTGGACAGGACGTACACCATCACCGAGTATGTGGACGACGTGGACCCGGTCATCAACAACACGCCGTCGGACATCCCCTGCGTGGAGGCCACCTCGCCCGCCGGGGCCACCGTGCTCTACACCAACCCGACGGCCGTGGACAATTGTGACGGCCCTGTGCCGGTCAACTGCATTCTCTCGAGCGGCAGCACCTTCCACCTTGGGGCAAACGTGGTGGTCTGCACCGCCACCGATTCGCACCTGAACTCGTCCTCCACCTCTTTCAGCATTCAAGTCTGCGATCGCACGCCGCCGGTCATCCACAACACGCCGTCGGACATCCCCTGCGTGGAGGCCACCTCGCCCAACGGGGCCGTCGTGACCTACATCAACCCAACAGCGACGGACATCGTGGACGTGAGTGTATCGGTCATC
>JBGAWE010000204.1:0-8224 GCA_044227705.1 Saprospiraceae bacterium | reverse complement strand
CGAGCAGTTCTCGTTGACGCTCGGGAGGCCAAAATTGAGGATGACCGACGTGCAGCCGCTCACCGTGTCCGCGCTGATGATGTACTGGCCGGGGTCGGAAAGGACTGTCCCGGCGACGTCCACCGTGATGGCAGGCGGACAGGAGAGCACCGGCTTCACCGTGTCGATGGCTGTGAGGATGAACACGCAGGTCGCCGAGTTCCCGGCCATGTCTGTGGCGAGGTATGAAATCGTGTCCGGCAGCCCAGCGTACAGGTTGACGAAACCGAGCGGGTCGCTGGCCACGACGGTCACAGGGCCACAGAAACCTGCCGGTGTCGGGGCAGTCCAAGTGGCGAGGACGTGACAGGTGTCGAAATAGGTGATGTCGGTCGGGCAGTTCAAATAGGTCGCGGTCTGCGTCGGCTTCACCGTGATTTTGAACTGACAGGTGTCCGAGTTGCCAGCGTCGTCCGTCGCCACAACTACGACGGTCGTGTCGCCAACCGGCAAGTCCACGCCCGGCGCGGGAGTGAAGGTCACATCAACAATCTGGTCGCAATTGTCCTGAATGTCCACCTGGTAGGCGGGCATCGTCACCGTGCAACCTGCAGAGGTGAGCAGTGTGTCGTTGGCCGGGCACTTCGTGATAAGCGGCTTTTTCGTGTCCTTGACCGTGACGGTGAAGGCGCATTGAACCGTGTCCATCGCCGTGAAGGCTTTGAAAAGCACCGTTGTCGTCCCGTTCGGGAAAGAGGTGGTGTCGCTGACCGTGTAGCCGAGGCTCGCGCTGCACCCTTTGTCGAAGACCGGCAGCGGCACGTCAAAACTGGCCACTGCGTCGCACTCGACCGTCGTGTTGCCGGGGCACGAAACAACCGTCGGTGGCGCGGCCACTTGCGTCGAGACGATGAAATTGCAATAGGTCGCGTTCCCCGCGTCGTCGACCGCCGTCCACAGCACGTCGAGCTGTTCGCCCGCCGCGAGGGTTTGGGGGAACGTGATGTTCGGCTCGATGACGAACGGGTTGGCCGTGCAGTTGTCGGAGACGGAAAGGTACTTCGGCAGTTCGCCGAGGCTGTCGATGGTGACGGAGCAGAGGCCCGCGTCGAAGGCCAGCGTGTCGTTGCCAGGACAGGTGATGACAGGGCCGGTCGCGTCGATGACGTCGATGGTGAATTGGCAAGCGGCCGCGTGGTTCGACTGGTCGACCACCGTGTAATGCACGACGTGCGACCCTATTCCGAGCGTGTCGCCGACGTGGATATCGGAGGTCAAAACCACATTCGAACCGTCGCAATCATCTGTCGCCGTCGGCGGGAGCCAAGCTGCGATGGCCTGACAAGTGCTTCCGGCCAGTATCTGAAAATCGAACGGACAGCCCGAAAGCACCGGCGGCTTCGTGTCTACGACGGAAAGGAAGCCGTCCTGCCCGACCGTCGGGTAAGGGCCACCGGGGGAGCTTGCCGACGGCTGCTGGTCGAAGGTGAGCTGGCTTGTCGCCCCGGCAAGGCCGGTGATTTTCACATGGATTTTCAGCAAAACCGCCCCATCGATAAGGGTCACGCCTGTGTTGTTGGGCGTGTTGGCAAAGCCGAGGAGAATTTGGCCGCCGTTGACGGTCGAGAACCAATTGCCCGACCCGCCTGTAGCCGGGTGGAAGTCTCCGACGGAGATGACGCTGATGACCGCCGGGTTGAAGCCGACGACGAGGTCGGCCGAGTTGACGTTTTTGAAATCAAGCACCGTCAATTCGATGACCGTGTCGGTCGTGCCGCATTCGACGGATAGGGTCGGAAGGATGAAGTTCGGCTTGGCCTGACCCGTCAGCGTCGCGGTGAACTGGCAGCTCGACTGGTTGCCCGCCACGTCTGTCACGGTCAGGTTGACGGTCGTCACGCCCTCGTTGAACGAGAACTGCCCATTGCCGGGCATCGGACCGCTGCCCGTTGTCGCGCTGGTCAATTCAAAATCAACCCCGGCGACGCCGCAGTTGTCGGCCACCACGGGGTTCAGGCCCGCGATTGAATAGGGGAAACTGGCGATTTGCTGCACGATCGTGTCGTTCGGGCAGGTGATGGTCGGCGGCGTGAGGTCGATGATGGTGGCTGTGCCGTCCTGCCATTTGGCTGGGATTTGTGTCGGCGTGGGCGCGCCAGTGCCCGCAAGCTGCGGCGTCGGGCTGCTCGAAAAGGTGAGCGAGCTGGCCGTCGAATAGCCACCGATGGCTTTGAAATAGATGCGGAAAAGCCGCGTCTGGTCGGGTGCCGAGTGGTTGGCCGCGTCGTACCAGGCAAAGGTCAGCTTGCCGTTTGCAACTTGGAAAAAGCCCAAGTCCGTCGCCTGCACCCCGATAAAGTTGTCCTCGTAAAGCCCGGCCGAGTCGAACTGGATAATGGCCGGGTTCCAATTCAGGGTGAAACCGAGGGTCGAGACGTCGTCAAAGTTGTCGACCAAAATGTCGATGTAGAGCGGGTCGTTGCACTCGCCCTCCCGCGACTGCGCGATGACCGTCAGCGTGTCGGGGTTGATAGTAATGGTCGAGATGCAGGATTCCGTGTTGCCCGCGCCGTCCGTTGCTGTGTACTGGAGAAAGGTTACACCAGGGTTGAACAGGTCTTGCCCCGATGCGTCGCCGCTGCCCGCGCCCGTCGTTGCGCCGGAAAGCACATAGTCGAGGCTCTTCAAAACGCAATCGTCTGCCGCGTAGGCAAACAGGGTGTTGACCAAAATCGGGCTGTCGCTCGTCAGCGTCTGGTCGGCCGGACAGACAAGGATGGGCGGGTCGGTGTCGCCCGTCGAGATGTTGCCATGCGTCACCTGAACGCTCTGGTTGACCGGTGGCGGGCCTCCCTTTCCAACCTTGATGGGGGTCGGGCTGCCCACGATGTCGATGGAAGAAGAGGCGGGCGAGAGGATGTTGAACTGGATGGTGAACATCGTCACCGCACCCGTCCCGGTCGTCACGCCGGGGTTGTCAATCCAAGCGAAGGTGAGTTTGCCGCTCGAAATCTGGCTCTCGCCAAAGTTGGGCGAGATGAGCGGCGTGGCAAAAATGCCCTGCAAAGTGCCGCTCCCAGGCACGAAATCGAGCAGGGTCGGGTCCCATTGGAGGGTGAACTGGCAGGCCGTGATGTTAGACCCGTTGGACATGGAGACCGGCACCGTGATGGTCTGGCTGCCCGTGCAGCCTATGGTGGCCGAGCCGACCTCAAGGCCTACCGTCTGGCCGTGAGTTGAGGAGACCTGCGCCATCATGCCCGCGATGAAAGCGAGGCAGATGATGTAGTTTTTGCTCATGATTAAAATCGGTTAAAAATGGTGTCAAAACGGACAGGTGGCCGTCGGGCGTTGATGCCCGGCCATCGGGGAAACCCGCGACTGCCGACGATCTTTTGCCGACCTACCTCGCCAGTCATTTTTTGAAAAATGTTCTCGGCTTTTGAACAGCGTCTGTTTTGGACAAAGGATAAGGATATGTTCGGATTAAAAGAAATGGTGGGTGATAAAAGGTGAGTTGAGGAACTCACCTTTTATCACTCATCATTTATCACTCGACGAGTACCATCCGGCGGCGGGCCGTCCAGTTCTCGGTTTTGACCTCGTAAAAATAGACACCTGGACCGGAAAGCTCGGCGCGGTTGATTTTGAACTCGCTGCGACCAGCCTCGAAAGCTCCTGCCGAAGTCTTGACGAGCCTGCCCGCCGCGTCGATGATGTCGAGCGTCGCGGTCGCGGCCTCCGGCAGCGTAAAGCCAATGACCGTCTCGTCGGCGAACGGATTCGGCCGGTTTTGTGCGAGGTCGAAGTTCAGCGCGGCGGCCGCCGGCTTGTCGCTGCGCGAAAAGACGAGCTGCGGCGCGACCGCTTGCCGCGAGCCGTCGATGCCGATGGCCGGGGTCAGGTCGGAGGTGATTTTCACGCCGTCGGCGACGCTGGCCGCGCCTTTTTTCGCCGTGAGATAGAGGGTGAACAGCACCGAGCCGTCAACCATCGATGCCGGCTTCGAGGAGAACCACGCGGTCGTCAGCTTGCCGTCGGCGATGGCAGTGCGGCCAAAGCTGTTTTCGGAAATCCCGGTCAGTTCTCCAGCCGAAACTCCCTGATAGTCAAAGAGTTGCGGGTCGAAGTTGAGTGTCATCTGCCAGCCGAGACGGTTGATGAAATCGTGGGCAAGGATGGGCAGCGCGATGGTCTCACCCTGTTCTACCGAGCGGTCGGCGATTTCAAAGAGCATCGGCGAGCGGTCTTCCGTCGATTTGAGATTGAGCACATCGGCATCGCCGTCGACGTCGCCGATTTTGACGGCGACGAAGTTGTTCTGCAAGCTGTCGGCCAGCACGATGCCGAGGTCGATGCTCTCAGGGAACGGCGGCGACCACGGGTCGACCGGGTTCGGGAAGGCGTAGTCCGTGGGCACGAAGCGCCAGCTGGTGTTGCTCAAAATGTCGGCATTGACCGGGTTGAGCACGATGTATTGCAGCTCAACAAGGTCGAACGTCGTGATTTCCCCGTCCCCGTTCGCGTCAGCGGCGATATAGCGGTACGGGTCCGCGGCGAGCGCGTTCGGGTCGCCGAGTATGTGACGCTGGATGGTGTAAAGGTCAAAGACGGAGACGCCGTTCACATAATTTATGTCCTTCGACGGTGTGATGACGCACGGGTCGTCGATGGCGACTGTGAATGCGTAGTGGCCGTCGGCGCCGGTCGTCTGGAGGTCTTGCCCTCCGTTCAAATCGACGTCAACTTGGGCGACGGTTGGGCCGTACCATGCAAAAATGTCGCCCTCGATTTGTGCGACGGCCTGGCCGCTGTTGACGGCGACGAAGCCGTCCTGGTTGGCCGAAGGGAGCTGGAAGAAGTTGCCCGTCGAGCCGCTGACAATTTCGACCGAGCCATCGACGATGGTGACGCTTGTCGTGTCGAACAATCCCCCCGTCAGCACGACATTGATGCAGAAGAGCGTGTCGCCGTCCACCAAATCGACCTGCGAGGTCGATGGGTTCATCATCGAGACGGTGAAGTCGTTGGTCGGTGGGTTCAAAACGGCGAGGTCGAAATCGGCCGGCTGCCAGTTCGTCACCGAGATGACCTCGGCCACCGACGCGTCGGGCACCGAGATGTCCATCTGCGCGGAGACAATGTTCTGGAAGGCAGAGACCGTGATTGCGACGCAGAGCGTGTCGCCGTGCGGACCGCTGACCGTGTCGGCGATGATGAGCGGGAGCGGGCCGTCGTTGAGGAAGACCGCCTCGAGGTCAACGCAGCTCGTCACGTTGTCCTGCACGCCGAGGAGGTAGGCGCCCGCCGTGAGGGTGTCGTCGTAATAGGTCGGCGCGATGATGTTGCCGGTGAAATAGTCGAGGACGGCATAGCTGTAATCGCCCGAGCCGCCGCTGACCGCCGTGATTTCAACCGAGCCGTCGTTCGCCCCGAAGTAGCTCGGGTCGGTCGAGTCGTAGCTGTCGATGGAGATGGCGATGTCCGGCGGCGCGGTCACATGGACGATGACGGAGCAGGTGTTCGAGTTGCCTTGAACGTCATAGTAGGTCACATCGACAACGGTCGGGCCGAAGCCGAGGGCCTCGAGGCTGGCGTCGAAGCAAGTCGCGTACTGCTGCGAGAGGTCGAAGTGGTCGAGGCCGCAGTTGTCGGTCGCGTTGACCACCAGCTCGTTCACGTCGAACTGGTGCAAGCCCGTGTTGTCGAGTGAGACGTTGATGTCCGTCTGGCAAACAATGCTCGGCAGCGTGTTGTCGACGACGTGGAAGGTGATTTCCCCGAGGGTCACATTGTCGCACTGGTCGACCGCGCTGTAATAAAACGTGTAGTCCCCCGCTGCTAGAACGTCGTTGTAGCTCGACGGCGAGACGGTCACCGCACCGTTTCCGCAGTCGTCGAAGATGCTGTATTGTGTCAAGTCAATCTCGACCGCGCCGTCACAGGAGTTCGCATCGGTGTAGAAAATCAGGTCGGTCGGCACGGCCGAGACGTCGGGGCCGATGGTATCGATGAACTTCACCGTGTCCTGCGTGATGGCGTAGTTGCCGCAGAGGTCGGTGTCCTCCCAAGTGCGGACTTGATAGTACTTGATTTTCGTGTTCTGGCAGTCGGCGCCGAGGAAGATTTGAACGGTCGGCTGGAGGATGTGCGACCCATCGCAAGTGTCGAAAGAGGTCACAACCGGGTCGGGTAGGATGGTGCCGCAGGCGACGACGGTATCGGCCGGCACGTTCAACAGGACGGGTGCGAAGTTGTCCTCCACCGTCAGATATTGGTAGCAAACGCTGGTGTTGCCGTTCACGTCGAAGGCCGTGTACTCGCGGACGCGGGTGAAGCAGTGCGGCCCTGTCTGGTTGTTGGTCTGCTCGGCAAGGGTGATGTCGTCCATGCCGCAAGCGTCAGTGGCGACCGGCTGTCCGGCTAGGGTCTCGTCGATGGCGCAGCTGAAGGTACGGTCGGCCGGGCAAGTGAGCACCGGCGGTGTGTTGTCCTGAATGTTGGCGATAGAGGTGCAGCTCGAGACGTTGCCGAAGTAGTCGTAGACGTAGAGCGTCACCTGTTGCGGCGTGCCGACGGCGGAGCAGTCGAAGTAGTTCGGGTCAACATAAAAATCGACCGGCGAGCAGTTGTCGTAGCTCCCCTGGTTGAAGGGAAAGGGCGAAAGCGTGACGAACCCAGCGGGATTCAAGGCCACGTTCACAGACCCGGCGCAGTAGGCGTTCGGCGGCGTGAGGTCGTAGACGTAGAGGTTGAACTCCGTCGTATCCGCATTGCCACATTGGTCCCTGACGATGAACTCCATCTCGTACGGCCCGCCGACCTGATAGTAGCCGTCGAGGTAGGTGACCTGATACCCATCAAGCCAATACTCAACTTCGAGCGAGTCCGCCGGCGAGCAATCGACTGAAAAACTCAATGGGTTGATTTCAAAATAGGCCTCGCAATACTGGTCGTCGATCGCGGTGAAAATGGTCGTGTCGCTCGGATACGGCGCGACAACGGGCGCGAACGTGTCCATAACACTTATAAGTTGAGTGACGGTGGCAAAGTTGCCCGACAGGTCGGAGGCCGTCCATGTCCGCAAAATCGTGTGGGTCACCGGGCAGTCGTCGAGCGTGTCGGCAACGGCCGTGTAGACAACGGGCCGCGCAGCGTCGCAACTGTCATAAGCTGTCACGCCGCCGTTGTTGCCCGCATAGTAGGCGAGGATTTGAGCGAATGGAATGTCGCCGGGGATGGTGTCATCGTCGGGGACATTGTTCATAATGGGCGGCGAGACATCATTCACTTTGACCGTGAAATTGCAAGTCGCCACATGGTTGCCAGCATCGGTCACGCGGTAGTTGACAATAGTCGTGCCCTTGGGGAAGTCGTGGAAAGGAGCGGCCAAGTTGTCGCCGGTCTGCCATGCGCCCGACCCGTTGAACCGGAAGGCGGGCTCGCCGCAATTGTCCGACCAAATAAGTGCCATGAGGCCGGGGGCGATGGTGGAGCCATCGATTGCCTTGAAAAGGCAGTTGTCGTTCCCGTCGTCGAAGGTGGTGAACGACTGGCTCGACGGGCAGCTCACAGTTGGGATGGTGTTGTCGTGGACGACAACTGAGAGCTGCACAGGATTGCTCTCGTTGCCGTTGTTAGGGTCGCCGTCGAAGTCGTCCATCCTGACGACGTAGGTCACCGCGAGCGGCGAGACGTTCGAGCAGTCGAAGTCGATTTGGTTGCCGATATACGTCGTCTTGTCGGTCGACTGGTAGAACTGGTACTCGTTGCACCCCGGCCCGGTACCCTGCACAAAGGCCGCGATGTTCACTCCCGAGAGGGAGCTGGTGCCGGTGATGGGGTCGAGGTAGATGTTGACAATGACCGGCTGGCCACCCGTCACCACCACATCGCAGGCTCGGCCGAGCCGAGGAGTGGCTACAAATAGAGCAGCCACCAGCAGCGACGCGAGGCGCCGTTGCCACTGGGTAACAACGTTCATAGGACTGTAAGTTTGAGGAAAAAGAGAATACGGGAGAGACGTGAAGTCAGCGGAAACCTGCTTCATGGGAATCGGATTGAGATGATAAAATGTTGGGCCAATTGCCGTCATATGCCAACCGGGAAGAAGCATTGACTTTATGCAAGTAAGTTTCGGATTAAAGAAAACCCCGGTAATCGGATTAAAAAATTTGGGCAGAAGGGCTTGGGTTTCTTACGAAAGACCGTGCAATGGTACGGACGCACTTTCAAGCCTGTCAAA
>JBGAWE010000203.1:0-8243 GCA_044227705.1 Saprospiraceae bacterium | reverse complement strand
CCAAAGCCAGGTGCCGTCATCGACTGCCGTGAGTGTCGTCGAGGAGCCAGCACAAAAAGTGGTCGTCCCCACGATGCTGGTCGTCGGGTTGCACACCTCAAACGAGACGGCGTTTGAATATACCTGCTGCTGGCTGTCGCCGTAGATGGCCTTTCCTGTGTTGCTGATGGTGCCGCTGGTGGCCGTCACCCGCACTTTGAAGGTGATGGTCGCATTGTACTTCACCGGGCTGAAGGCCCCCGACTGGAAGGCCTGGTCGATGGAGTTGATGAGCGCGCCCGAAGTGAACGAGAACGGCATGAACAGGAAGATGAAATCGTTGACTGCCGTCCCGTTCAATTTGGTCGAACCGAGCACATAGCTCGACCCGGAGGGGATCTGGTCGGTGAACTTGACGTTGCCCGCCGAGATGTTCCCCACGTTTTGGACGAAGATCCGGTACTCGACTGTGTCGCCCGTCAGGATGGCCGAGCCGGCCGAGCCGCCGGTCTTTTTCCACGTCTTCGAGAGGTTGAGCACCGGCTCGAAGACCGGGAAGTTGCAGCTGGCCATGTCGGAGGTGTTGGTCGACGGAGTGCTGTTGACGACCGTTGATGTCAGCGTCTGCAGGTCGATGGAATAGACGTTGGTGCCGACACCGCCCATGAACAGTCTCCCGTCGTTGGCGAAAGCCAGCGAGGCCACTTGCGAGAGCGAGTTGGGGGCGTTGCCGAGGAAGGTGACGTCCACGCCCGCCCCGTTTTTGAGGAAGCTGTACAGGTTGCCGTTGTTGGTGATGAGGTAGCCCTTCCCTTTCGAGTCGAAGACCATGTCGCCGCCCACGTTGGTGCCGGTGCCGATGACCGGCGCCGACGACGGGTAGTAGGTCACCGGGGTGAGCTGCGAGACGGTGCCGCCGGTGCCGCCAGCGGTCGGGGCGTAGGTCCCCCACCAGTTGGCGGTGCTGCTGGTGATGTAGACGAGGTTGTCGATGGGGTTGAAGGCCGCCCGGTTGTAGGTGTTCGAGGGCAGCGTGACGGTCGTGCTGGTGTAGTTGCCGTTGTTGTCTTGGTAGTAGATGACCCTGTTGTTGTAGCCGACCACGTACAGTCGCTGGTAGCGGCTGTCCCATGCCGAGGCCGCCGTGTAGTCGGCCGAGTTGTCGGTGCCCATCTGTGCGCCGAAGAGGCCGGTCGAAATGTTGAGCGGTTTGACCCGGTTGTAGTTTGTCGCCGAGCTTTCGACGTTACCGACGATGGGGCCGCAGTTGCAGTAGAGCGGTGTGCCACCGCCGACGGTGTTGGTGATGACCACGTCGTCGTAGCCGGAACAGGTGCCGTTGGTGCTCGTCCAGCGGAGCGTGGCCGTCGTGCCGGAGAGGGTGACGGTGGCGTTCGGCGAGTTGACGTTGGTGATGGTCGCCGAGCCGCTCACCACCGACCAGGTGCCCGTCCCGGTCGGGATGGTGTTGGCCGTCATCGAAAAGACGTTGTTTCCGCACTGGTTCTTGTCGAGGCCGGCGTTGGGCGTGGTGAAGGCGATGACGTTCAGGTCGTCCGACGCGGTGATCTGGCACTGGGTGGTGACGGGAATCATCGTGATGTCGTCGATGGCGAAGTCGTTGTAGCTGCTCGCCGTGTTGTTGTCGATAATGGAGATTGTCACCGAGGTCGCCGAGCCGGACGACCAGCTCGTGGTGAGGTTGGCCCAGGTGCAAATGGTGGTCGGGAGCTGCAGTTGCGAGCCGATGAGCGTGCCGTTGACGGCAAACTGGAGCTTGGCTGTCGCCCCAGCGGTGCCGTCCGCGCTCAACGACTGCACCCATGCCGAGAGGTTGTAGGTCGTGTTCGGGTCCACCGGCAGCACCTCGTACCAGACGCGCTGATTGGCCGTAGTGCTGCCGTCGGCGATGAGCTGCAGGTTGTCGGCACTCGGCGAGTGGTCGGCGCAGCTTGTCGACATCCAGGTGAAATTGGTTTTCGTGTCGCTCGATATGAAATAGCTGCCCCAGCCGCCCGTCGAGGAGTAGAAATAGTCGCTGTTGAAGCCCGTGTTGCCCGAGGAGAAGGTGCCGTTGTTGATGATGCTCGTGCCGTTGCTGATGGTGAGCGTGCCGGTCGCCGTCACCGAATAGGTGCCTGGCGCGGTGGCGGTGATGGACTGCGTGGTGGCCCCGGTGTTCCAGAGGTAGGTGTAGCTGCTGCCACCGGAGGCGTTGGCCGTCCAAACGGAAGACTGGCCGTTGCAGATTGTCTTCGTGCCGCTGATGGACAGGGCGCACTGGCCCGCCGCCCGCTGGAGGTTCAGCGCGGTGAAGGCCAGCGCAGCCAAGAAGGCGGCCCGAGCTTGGGTGGAAAATTTCGTCGGTTTCATAAGCGGCTGTCGGCATTTCAGGCTCCAACTCGATGCCCGCGTGTGCAAAAAAGAAGCAATGCCACTTGTTCGTGGTCAATTTGTGTTCCAATCAAGTCCGTTTGGCTCTGCCGGGTCTGCCATTTGTGTTGTTATGTGCCTGCGCGGAAGAATGCCTTTCTCGCCAACCAGTTTTGCCAGCCGCGTTTCCCAAAAAACACGGAGGCCCGACGAGCTTTCCAACTCGCCGGGCCTCCGTCAATCTCGGGCTTCAAACCCTCAAAACATCTGGTAGTACATCAGCAGCATCTCGTCCTTCTCCGATTTCTTGATTTCGTCGAGCCACGAGTTCATCGCTGCGGCCTCGGCGGTCATGCCCTTCTCGGCGAGGTCGTTGCGCTCGTCGGCGATGGCCTTCGTCGAGCCGAAGCGCCGCCACTGCGACTGCCCGCCGTCGAGCGCAATCTTGTGGCACTCCATGAAAAAGGCCGATTTCGCCCCCGCATCGCCGATTTTCCGCAGGAACTGCGGGTAGCTGTCGAAGAAGGTGAAGGTCGCCGGGCCGTCCACCTTCGCCAGTTGGCTTTGGAAGAAGGGCATCTTGGAGCGGTCGCCCGTCGTCGCGTAGATTTCCAGCAGGGCGGCTTTGATGGAGGCGTTCTCCTCGTTCTCCAATTTTTGAGCGGCCGAGGCAGCGGCCGCCGGGTCAACTTTCACGAGTTCGGAGAGCGCGGTCGAGACAACCGAATACGGCTGGTCGTCGCCCAAAAGGCGGCTGAAAAGCGGCGTGAACTTCTTCCCGTCGAACTCCGCCAGCCGCGATTGGCGGCAGCCGCGTCGTCAAGGGCGAGCGCGGCGAGGGCCTTTCCGCGCGGCGCATCGGTGTTCTCCGTGAAATGATAGAGGGCCTCGTTGCGAGCCTCGAAAGCGGTGCTGTGGCGGTATTGAAAATCCATCTCTGCGTCCGATTTTTCATAGGCCCACGTCGCCAAGAGGGTGCGCTCTGGGTCGATGTCCACCCATTCCGGCCGGGCCGGGGCGGCGAACTCGAACGCCTGGTTCCGCTGGTTGAAAACGATGGGGAAGCTGCGCTTCGTCCCATCGGCCTGCCAGACGTCGACCGTCGTCGGGAGGGTGAAAATCGGGCGCATGGATTTCGGGTCCTGAGTCTGGGCGAGCTTCAGAATGACCCTTTTCGAGGCTTCGTCAAAGTCCCAGTTGACGTTGACGTTCGGCCAGCCCTTGTCGAAAAACCATTGGTCAAAAAACCAGTGCAAATCCTCGCCGGTGAAATCCTCGAAGGCCATCCGCAGCTCATCTGCCTCAACGGCGGTGAACTCGTTCCTTTTCAAATAGAGGTTCAGCGCACCGAAAAAGGCCTCGTCGCCGAGGTATTTCCGCAGCATGTGCAGGCATGAGCCGCCCTTGTTGTAGGAGTGGCCGTCGAACATGGCCTCGCGGTCGGCGTAGTGGAAGTCGATGAGGTCGTGGCCGCCGTCCATCGCCGAGCCGAAATAGCCCTGCCGCTCGCCCATCAGGTGCTCGTCGGCGGCGGCGCGGCCGTGCTTGTGCTCCATCCAGAGGTACTCGGAGTAGTTCGCAAAACCTTCGTTGAGGGTCAGGTTCGACCACGACTCGCAGGTGACGAGGTCGCCGAACCAGTGGTGGAACATCTCGTGGCACTCCGTCTTCTCGTTCGCGTAGTCGTTGTCGCGCAGCTCGCGGGCCGTGCCGTTCATGAACTCGCCATACAGAATCGCGCCCGTGTTCTCCATCGCGCCGCTGACGTAGTCGCGCACCGTCACCTGCGCCAACTCGGGCCAGGGATAGGCATAACCGAGCTTTTCCGAGTAAAAATCGAGCATCTCCTGCGTGTACGGGTAGATGGCGCGGGCGTCCTTCTCGTACTTCGGCTCGACGTAAAACAAGAGGTTCTTGTCGCGCCACTTGTCCTTCACGACCGCGAAATCGCCGACGGCGAACATGAAAAGGTAGGGCGCATGCGGCATGTCCATCTTCCAATGGTCGGTGCGCGTCCCGTCGGCGTTCTTTTTGGACTCGACAAGGAGGCCGTTCGAAAGCGTCTTGTACTTGTCCTCGACGGTCAGGATGATTTCATCGGTCGTCCGCTCGTTCGGCTTGTCGATGGTCGGCATCCAGCGGGAGTTCGACTCGGTTTCACCCTGCGTCCAGATTTGCATGGGCTTTTCGGCGTCCTTCCCGTCGTTGTTGATGAAAAAGAGGCCTTTGTCGCTGTTGATGGCCGCCGAGCCGCCGAAGCTGTCGCGCTCGTTCGGACGCGCGACGTACTCGACGACGAGCTTGTATTCTTCCTTTCGAGTAAAAGTCTTACCCAAGTCGATGACGAGTCGCAGCCCGTCGTAGCGGTATTTGAGTTCGCCCGCCTGACCGTCGAATCGGACACTTTTAATGTCAAAATTCTTCGCGTCGAGCGTCTGGCTGTCGGTCGGGTAGAAAAAGGGCCGCAGGGTCAGCGTCGCCCGGCCGATGGCATGGGCCTTCGCCCAGTCGAACGACAACTCCACCTTTTCATGGATGAGGTCGTGCTCGCGCCGCGCCGATGCCTGATAGACCGGCAGCTCGTTCGGCACCTCGGGCGATGCCGAGTCGCGGTCGGCAATGATTTTCAGCTCGGGCAGGTTGATGGTTGTGGGCTGGTCGCTGGGCTTCGGATCGGCGTTCGCCGCGAGCTTCTGGCCGCTTTTCGGGGTGCAGGCCAGCGCGAGGATGGTTAGCGCGAGGGCTGCGAAGAGTTGTTTTGTCATGAAGAAAGAGGGAAGATTTTTGAAAATGCCGGACGGGCGGGGGGTCTCCTATTGACGGCAAAATTCGCGGCGGTCTTGCGCTGAAGGGTCAAAACTTTCTGGTTTTCGATGAATTCGGGTTGAAAACAACCGAACCGATGGTTTGTGGAAAGGAAAAAGGCCCGACCGACGGCCGGGCCTTTTGGGCTTCGATTCTTCAGAACATCTCTCTGCCGGAGAAGTGGAAGTTGCCCTCAATCTCCGCGTTCTCGTCCGAGTCCGAGCCGTGGACGGCGTTCTCGCCCACCGAGCGGGCGTAGAGCTTGCGAATGGTGCCGTCGGCCGCATTGGCCGGGTTGGTCGCACCGATGAGGGCGCGGAAGTCGGCCACGGCGTTGTCCTTCTCCAAGATCGCGGCGACGATGGGGCCGCTCGACATGAACTCGACCAGCTCACCGAAGAAGCCGCGCTCTTTGTGGACCTCATAAAACTTGCCCGCCTCCATGCGCGACATCCGCGTCAGCTTCATGGCGACGATGCGGAAGCCGCCGTCGGCTATCATTTTAAGGATGTTGCCGATGTGGCCGTCGGCGACGGCATCGGGCTTGATCATGGTGAAGGTGCGGTTGGTTGCCATCTCTTTCTTTAGTTGTGATTGGTGAATGGTTAATTGTGAATCGCGTTTGTTGGACTATGTCGGCATGCCCGCCAACAACCCTTTTTGCCCTCGATTTTTGGGCGGGCAAAAGTATCCAAAGCCCCGATTTCGCGGCCGCCGCCGTCCTTTTTAATCCCGGACGGAAATTTACCTTCGCCGCCGTTTTTATGGAATTCGCTCCCGAAGTCAAGAATTTGTTGGCGGCCCCGAAGAATGTTTCCGTCCTCTCGCACCGCAACCCCGACGGCGACGCCATAGGCTCCGCGCTTGCCGTCCGGCACTGGCTCGAGCAGGCTGGGCATCGCGTGAGCGTCCTTTTTCCATCGGATTTTCCCGAGTCGCTCGGCTTTTTGAAAGGCGCGGACGAGTGCCTGATTTGGGACGCCGCGCCCGAGGCCTGCCAAAAAGCCCTGCGCGACAGCGAGCTTTTCTTCCTCGTCGACTTCAACGGCCTCGACCGCATCGACCGGATGGGCGATTTTCTCAAAAACCTGCCCGGCCCGCGCATCCTCATCGACCACCACCTTTTCCCCGAGGACGTGGCCGATTTTGTCTTGAGCGACCCGGGGGCCAGCTCGACCTGCGAACTGGTCTACGAGTTCATCACCGCGATGGGCGATGGGCAGCTCATCAACACGACCGTCGCCGACTGCATCTATACGGGCATCGTGACCGACACCGGCTCGTTCCGCCACGCGACAAGGCCGCGCACCTTCCGCATCGTTGCCGAGCTTTTGGAAAGGGGGGTCGACGACAACGAGCTGCAGAACCTCATTTTTTTGACCCAAAAGGAAAAGTACCTCCGTCTCCTCGGCCACGTCCTGAACAACCGCTTCGAGTTCCTGCCCGAGTTCCGCACGGCCATCATCACGCTGACGAAGCACGATTACGAGCACTTTGGCATCTCGCGCGGCGACACGGAGGGCCTTGTCAACTACCCGATGATGATGCGCGACGCGGTCGTGGTGGCCTTCATACACGAGCAGCCGAGCATCGTGAAGCTGTCCATCCGCTCGAAGGGCGACTTCGACGTGCAGCGCATCTGCCGCGACCTGTTCAACGGCGGCGGCCACCTCAACGCCTCGGGCGGCAGCTTCCACGGCTCGCTGCGGGCGGCGGTGCAACGGTTCAAAGACGCGCTGCCACAATACCGCGACGAGCTTTTCGCCGTCAACTGACCTTTCTCCATGAAAAGCCTGCTCACGCTCTCCCTCCTTTTACTCTCGCTGACCTGCTCGGTCGGGCAGCGGGTCTCGATTTGGCCGGAAGCGGCAGTCGGCGGGTCGAACATCAGACCGACCCAATACGACCCGGACGATGTCCGCCACGATGCCAGCACCAGCTTCGAGGCCGGGCTGGTCGCCCGGATTGCGGCGTGGAGGTGGCTTTCGGTCCCCGTTGGGGTTCATTTTCAGCAGAAGGGTTTTCATTTCAAGCCCGAAAGCGGGGTCGTCTTCGGGTTCAACGAGCTGGGGCAGTGGGCCTATTTCCAGACCGACCGAGTTGGTTTGCGCTGTCAATACCTGACCCTTGCGCCGGGCGTGGAAGCGGGTTTTTGGAAAAAGCGGCTCGGCGTCTCGTTCTCGCCTTTTTACTCCTTCCGCCTGTCGGAAGGGTTCAAGATTTACGACCATACCGGCTGGAAAGACGCCAACGGCGACACTTTCATTTCTAAAAAAGACTACGGCTTCGAGGCCGGCGTGCACGGCTACTGGCGGCGGCTGACGCTTTTCGCCAAATGGCAGCACAGCCTCTGCACCCAAAAGAAATATGCCATAACCGACGAGTCCGGAGCACCGCTCGGCTCCCTGTATTTCAGGAACCGAGCTGCCGTCGCCGGGCTTGGCTATCGGCTTTTTTGACAATTGACCCACCAAACCTCCATCTTTCAAATTTTTAAAATGCAAAAACTGCTGGCTTTCAGCCTCTTCGCAACCTCGATGCTCGCCTCTGGGACCGTCTTCGGGCAGACCCCGAACCCACGCTACCGCATCGTCAACCACACCAACAACACGGGCGCAAAACCCGCCGCCGGGGACCAGGTGACGGCCGACTTCTACGTCTACCTCAAAGACAAGGTCATCCAGACCACCCGAGACCAGGGCCAGGCCGCCGAGTTCAACCTGCCTACGGCCGAGCAACTGTCCGGGCAGCCCGAGCCGGTCATCATCACCGCCATCAAGGGGATGGCCGTCGGCGACAGCGTCTCGACGTTCGAGCTCATCGAGGGCATGGCCCAAAAGCTGCCCCCGGACTTTGACGGGGAAAAAGAACTCCGCATCGACGTCTGCCTCCACAAGGTCACGCCGGCGGCGGAGGTCGCGGCGGCGATGGCGGCCAAAGAGGCCGGGAAGGGCGCCATCAAGGCCCGCGCCCCGCAGGTCGAGGCCGACCTAAAGGGATGGCTGGCCAAGTACGCCGCCAATGGCTACGGCGACGCGCTCAAAAGGACCGACGCGGGCCTCGAGTACGTCGTCTTCGAGCCGGGC
>JBGAWE010000202.1:0-8313 GCA_044227705.1 Saprospiraceae bacterium | reverse complement strand
GCCGCCGCCCGCCGGGTCCCACTCGAACAGCGCACCTACACCCGAGGCGGCACCGTAAAAGGTCATCCCGTAAAACTTGCCGCCACTTTCAATCAAGCTGCCCAAGGGCTGTCCCCCTTTCGGAATGGCACTGAAACTCACCTTGACCGCATACGAGCCGCCGCCCGCCGGGTCCCACTCGAACAACGCACCTGCTCCCGAGGCACCGCCGGTTGCGGTCGTCCCGTACACTTTCCCGCCGCTTTCCACCAAGCCTCCATAGGCGTATGTGCCATCAGTGCCATTGAAGTTGTGCTTTACGGTGTATGAACCGCCGCCCGCCGGGTCCCATTCGTACAGGACGCCAGCTCCCGAACTGCCGCCGGAGGAGGTCGCGCCGTAAATCTTCCCGCCGATTTCCGTCAAGTTGCTGAAATAGGGGTAGCTGCCGTCCGCGCCGCCAAAATCGTGCATCACGGTGTATGAACCGCCGCCCGCCGGGTCCCACTCGAACAGCACGCCAAGGTCCGAGGCGCCGCCGTAGTAGGTTGTCCCGTAAAACTTCCCGCCGCTCTCTGTCAAGTTGCCATAGGGATAGCGGCCGGTGGCATAGTCAAACTCGTGCAGCACCGTATATGAGCCGCCGCCCGCCGGATCCCACTCGAACAGCACCCCGCCATAAGCACTGCCTCCGACGTTGGCCATCCCGTAAAACTTCCCTCCGCTTTCAATCAAGCTGCCATAGGGATAGCCGCCGTCGGTGAAGTCGAAATCGTACAGGACGGTGTACGAGCCGCCGCTCGCTGGGTCCCATTCGAACAGTACGCCCGCTCCCGAAGCACCGCCGCCACTGGCCATTCCGTAAAACTTCCCGCCGCTTTCAATCAAGTTGCCATAGGGATTGGTGCCACCGGCGTAGTCAAATTCGTGCTTGACGGTGTACGAGCCGCCGCCCGCCGGGTCCCACTCGTACAGCACGCCCGCTCCCGAGGCACCGCCGCCAATGGTCATCCCGTAAAACTTCCCTCCGCTTTCAATCAAGCTGCCAAATGGATTGGTGCCGCTGGCGTAGTCAAATTCGTGCAGGACGGTGTACGAGCCGCCGCCCGCCGGGTCCCACTCCCACAGCACGCCGGCTGCCGACGTGCCGCCGTAGTAGGTTGCCCCGTAAAACTTCCCGCCGCTCTCGATGGGACCGGCAAAGGGATAGGTGCCGGCGTTGTACGGAAACGGCACGGCCTGCACGTCGGAGCCGTCGGTGTTGAGGCTGGTGATGGTGCCCACGCCCACGCCGCCCGCCGACATCAGGCCCCAGAGCCGGGGCTGGGCGGCGAGTTTTCCGATAAAGGCGGCCGCGAGGAGGAACAGAAAAAGGCCGGTTTTGGTCGTGCTGGTCTTCATGTTGACGAGATAAGAAGTGGAGAAAGTTTGGGTCGCCTACTCGCTCGGGGGATTTTCGGCAGCCTCCCGTCGCCCGGCTGCGCGGCGTTCTCTTTGGTTGAAAAAAAGCCCGCCCCGCCCCAGCGACAGGTCAAAGGTGGCCGCGCCCCGAGGGGCCGATTCCGTCAACTTGGGGGCCGAATCCGTCAAAATGGAAGGGGAAAGGGTGTGTGAAACCCGTCAAGCCGTCTTTTTCATGAAATAAATTCTGACGGCGCCCGCCCGAACCGCTCCTTGAAAAGCCGCGCGAAAGACCGCGCATCCCCGTACCCGACCGCCGCAGCGATGCTCGCCATCGACCGGCCGCTGCGGCTTTCCAAAATCCCCCGGGCGGCGTCAAGGCGCATTTCCGTCAAATACTGGAGCGGCGAAAGCCCCGTCAGCCGCTTGAGCTGCCGCAAAAGGGTCGACTCGCTCATCGCAAAATCACTGGCGAGCTGCGGGACGGAGAGGATGTCGCTCGACAGGTTTTCGGCGACGTGCCTTTCAAATTTTTCGAGCCAGGCGCGGTCGTTTTCAGAGAGGGCCTTGTCCTCCTCGGGCGCGGCGAGCATGGTTTCCTCTTGCCGTGCGGCCTTGTTTTTGAGCAGGTTTTCAATCCGCGCAATCAGTTCTTCCTCGTCAAAAGGCTTGGTCAGGTAGTCGTCCACGCCGATTCGCAAGGCCCGAAGTCTGTCCCTTGCCTCGGCCCGCGCCGTGAGCATGACGACGGGCAGAAGGCGCGTCGCGCCACCGCTTTTCAGTTTTTCGAGCAACTGGTAGCCGTCCATCACGGGCATCATCAGGTCGGAGACGACGAGCTGGCAATCGGGCAGGGATGCCAGCCGCTCGATGGCCTCCTGCCCGTTCCCGGCAAGGACGACGTTGAACCTTTCCCGCAAAACCAGCCCGATGTAGGCCTGCAAATCGGGGTTGTCCTCGACGATGAGGATGGTCGGCCGCTGGCCGTTCGCGGGCCCTGCCGCCAACTTTTCGCCTTCCTCGATTGGTTGAAAAACTTGGCCCTCGGCCTCGCCCGCCGCCAATTTTTCCATCAAGACCTCGACCGGGAAGGCGGCCCGAAAGACCGAGCCGACCTTCAAAATGCTCTCCGCCTCCATCCTTCCGCCCAAAAGCTGCGCATACTCGCGGCAAAGCGCTAGCCCAATGCCCGTGCCGCCCTCCACGAGCTTGTCGGGCCGCGCCGTCTGGAAATATCGGTCGAAGATGCGCGGCAGGTCGTCGGGGTGGATCCCCGGTCCGGTGTCGGCGACCTCGATTTTCAGGAGACCGCCGTCGAGCGAGAGACTGGCCGAGACGCGGCCCCCGGCGGGCGTAAACTTGAGCGCGTTCGACAAGAGATTGTAGAGAATCTGCCGACACTTTTCGCAGTCGATTCGGGCGGCTGTTCCTTTTTCGATGGCCGTCGAAAAAGAGAGGTCGATGCGGCGGCTGGCCGCCAGCGACTCGAACTCGGCGGCGTGCCTTGCAAAGAAGGAGGGCAGCTCCGTCGACTCCTCCCGCAGCTCCAATTTCCCGGTTTCGAGCTTTTGAAAATCGAGGATCTCGTCGACTAATTGCTGGAGCCGGCGGCCGCTCTGATCGGCCATTTTCAGGAGCTTTTCCTGTTGCTCGGGCGGTTTTTGGCCCTCCAAAAGGGAGCGAATCGGCCCAACGACAAGCGTCAGCGGCGTGCGCAGCTCGTGGCTGACGTTGGCAAAAAACCTGGACTTGGCCTCGTCGAGGCTCCGCAACTGCTCGGCCTGTCGGCTGATGAGCGCGTTTTGGGCGGCCAGTTCCCGCCGGGCTTTTCGCTGCTTTCGGAGGCCTGTGAACAGCCCCGCTGCCAGCAGCGCGGCCAAAAAGGCGATGACGAGGAAGCTGTTGAGCAGCCTGTTTTTCAGCCGCAGCTCGACGGCCTGCCGCTCCTTTTCAACCTCGAGGAAATAGCTCTGCTGGTTGAACCCCGCGCCCCGGTCGTCGAAGGCGTTCTGGTGCTCGAGCTTTTTCTTCGTGAAAAGGAGCGCGTCGGCAAACCGGCCCTCGGCCTCGGCGATGGTGGCCTTCAGGTCGAAATTGGTGGCGAGGTGGTCGTGCAGTCCCAGTTTTTCTGCGCGGACGAACGCGCTGTCGAGGTAGCTTTTTGCCGATCGGGCATCGCCCCGCGCCCATTCGAGCTTGGCCAACTGGTGCATGACGTAAATCTCCTGCCAGCGGTCCGGCTTCACATGGCAAAGTCCCAGCGCCCTTTGGTAAAAAGGCTCGGCCGCCGCCCAGTTTTTTTGGAACATGAACAGGTCGCCCCGCCCGTGCGCGGCATTGATGGCAAAGAAGCAGTCGAGCGGCTTGAACGGTTCGGCAGGCAGGGCTTTTTCGAGCGCGGAGACGTGCGCCTCCATGCGGTCGAGCCGCCCGGCCTTTTTTGACCAGTCTATGAGGCGGAGGTGGAGATGGGTGGTGCTCAACGTGTCGCGGTTTTCGACGGCCTCGGCGAGCATGGCCTCGAGTTCAGTAAGCACTTCGGCGGGGTCGCGGTCCGCCGAGACGCCCTCCGCAAGCCCCATCCGCGCACGGAGGGCGGCCGACTGGTTGCCCGCTTTTTCGTACAGGTCCCGCGCCTTTTCGAGGTGGATGATGGCCAGCCGGTCGTTGCCGAGCGCGTCGTGGTAGCGGTTGAGGTTGTTGTGCGCGTCAGCCTGTTTGTTGAGGTCGCCTTTTTGCTCGGCAATCCGGGCCATCTCGCCTGCGATGAAAATGGCCGACGGCAGGTTGAACCGCCGCTCGAAGCCGACCATGACCTTTTGGTAGTTCCTCGAAAGGCATCCGAAGTCGCCGCCGCAATGGGCGCGTGTTTTTTCGAGGATGAACTGCCGCGCTGTGTCGCCACCCGGCTGGTCGAGGCGGGTTGAAATGTCGGACAAGAGCGCGTCGTCGGCTGCCGGGGCCTGGGCAAACAACCCGAGCCGAGCCGCGAAAAGGAGCGCGAGGCAAAGCGCGGGCTTTTTTGGTTTAGAAATCGGTCGTGTCGTTCTGTCCGAGGTCAAAGTCCGTTGGGTTGTTCTCTCTGCTTGTCCAATCTCCGTGCCGTTGCGGTTAAGCCAAAGTGGCCGGCGGCGCAATCAGCCCTCGACCTCCGCCGCCGCCTCGCGCCTGTCGCCCACCCGCGACCCCGGCGGGGCGAGCTTCATCTTGATGAAAAAAGTCGTCCCGCGCCCCGGCTCCGAGTCGAGCGAGATGCGCCAGTCGTGCTCCTTGCAGATGTTCTTCACATAAAAAAGGCCGAGGCCGAAGCCCTTCACGTTGTGGACGTTGCCCGTCGGGACGCGGTAGAACTTGTCGAACACCCGCGACTGGTGTTCGCGGGCGATGCCGATGCCGTTGTCTTTGATGGAAAAAACCAGTTGACCGCCCTCGTTTTTCGTCTCGAAAACTATCTCCGGTTTCGTCTTACAATACTTCACGGCGTTGTCGACGAGGTTGTGGAGGATGTTCGTCAGGTGGAGCTTGTCGGCTTCGATGAGGCGATTCTTCGCGTTGAGGTGGCAGTAGAAATCGCCCTTGTGCTCCTCGATTTTAAGGTCGATGCTCGGCAGGATTTGCTGCACAAGTTCATGGAAATCAACCACTTCCGTGTGCAGCCCGAAGTCGTCGCGCTCGATGCGGGCGATTTGCAGGACTTTTTCGACCTGGTTGTTGAGCCGCTGCGTCTGCTCTTTGATGATTTGGGAATAGCGCAACAGGCGCGGGTCGGCGCGGATGCTGTCGTTTTTGGAAAGGACATCGGTCGAGACGTTGATGGTCGAGATGGGCGTCTTGAACTCGTGCGTCATGTTGTTGATGAAGTCCTTCTGAAGCTCGGAAAGCTGCTTCTGTCGCAGGATGATGAACATCGAGTAGATGAAAAACGCGACCGTCAGCAGCATCAAAAAAGAGAAGAAGATGAGCAGGCCCATGTCGCCAATCATGGCCGTGCGGCGGTTGGGGAAGCGCACGCCGAAGTAGTAGAGGTAGCCTGACTCGTTGTGCGCGGCGAGCGGCTCGGCCATCGGGACGGCCTTTTTGTCGTCGCTGTAGTCGATGAGCTTGCCGAAGACCATCTTGTTGGAAGAGCAGTCGAAGACGCCGTACTCGAAATCCTCTTTCACGCCCGCCGACTCAAGGTTGGCCTGGAGATAGAACTCGAGATCCTCGGGCTTGAACGGGTTGTCGATGTTGACGACGTAATAATTGGAGGCCGGGTGGCGAATGAAATCTTGGTTCGGGAGCTGCCCGCCGCTGGACTTGGCGACGGACTTCGCGGTTTCGAGCAAAGCGATGGTCACTTTGTCTTCGAACTGCTTTTCGGAAAGGTCGAGCTGCCGCAAAATCCAGTACGACTGGACGGCGAGGATGCTCAAGATGGCGAGCGCGCCGAGGAGGATGACGCGGCGGATGGTCGAGTTGCGCATGGTGCGAAATTACCCGCGCGGCCACGTCTCGATTCCCTGCTTCGGGCTTGATTTTCAAAACCTTTGGCTGGTTCGGGCGCAAAAAACCGGAGGCCCCGCGCCAACGGAGCCTCCGGTGAGAAGCGATTTTCAGACTTGTGGTGAGTTTTGGAGGGTGAGGATTAGGGGAAGCTCGTGGCTAAAAAATCGGGATTCGGAAGCAGTTTCGTTTTTGATTAAACAGTTTGTGCAGTTTCAGGCGGGCGTCTTTTTGATGCTCGCCTTGATGGCCTGGATTAGGTCGGTGCCGGCCTTCCGGCGCGGGAGCTGCGCTTTGATAAGCTCCCGGAGCGACTGCTCGTTCGGATTGAAAGGCGAAACGGAGCGGTTGGACGTGGAGGCCGGCGGGGCAAGCTCGCCGGGGGCCTTCGGGCCGAAGTCCTGCTGTTTGAACTGCTGTTTCATAAAAAAAGAACGTGCTTTTGTGGCCGCCGGGAAACGTTTTCCCCCGCCGACCGGTGAACAAATCGAATGTCAAAACTTGTCAGAGTTTCACAGGTCACAGCAAAATCAAGGCCACGAAGGACGCTATCGGGATTTGATTCCCGCCTTTTCGGCCCCGATTTTTTTCAGTCCGTCGGATGGCTGGCAGATTGCGGTTTTCTCGCCCGTTGGAAAGAAAAAAGCCCGCTTGCTGGCACGGCCTCCCCCAAAACCAACCCGATTTGGGTGTTTTTGGGGAAGCTCGCGCCCTCAATCAGGCCTGTCCGCAGCCGAGCTGTCCGGCTGTTGCTCTGTGTCGGTCTCGTAGCCGAGGCCGCTGGCGTATTTCTGGAGGTCTCTTTTCATCGCCATGCGCGCCCGGTGGATTCTGGAGCGGACCGTGCCGACGGGGATGCCCGCAATGGCGGCGATTTCGTCATAGCTGAAATCCTCGACGAAGCTCAAGATGAGCACCATCCGGTTGGCGGGCGTCAGCCGTTGGACGGCGCGTGCCACCTCGTCGCCCATCATCCCGTCATGGATGTCGGCCTTTAGGTGCTGGTTGCGGGCGGGGTTGCGGGGGCTGGAGTGGGCCGCGTCAAGATCCTCGAAGGGGACGCGGTTGCCGCGCACCTTGCGCTTGCGGTAGTCGTTGATGAACTGGTTGCGGCAAATGGTGAACAGCCATGCCTTCGCGTTGGAGCCGGGCAAGTAGGTGTCCATTTTGGCCCAGGCGCGGGTCATGGTCTCTTGGGCGAGGTCCTCGGCCTCGGCCTCGGACTGGCAAAAGTGGTACGCGAACGTCAGCACCCCATCAAGGTGCGGCATCAGCTCCTCCATGAAGAGGCGCTCCTGTTCGCTTTCGTACTGTTTTGCCATGCTGGCCATAAAGGTAGCGAGTTTGGTTGCGCGGCTGTCGGCCGGTCGGTCGGCTAAATTTTTTGGAAGACCGGCCAGCTTCGATATCGCCAATAACCCGACGGCAAAAGGGGGAAGTTCCCTCGCCCGAAAAATTTTGCCCGAACGTGCCAGTTCGGCGGGGCTGCCCAATGCTGTTCTTTTCCTTTTCCAAAATCGGAGACTTCCTGGCGGAAGATTCGAGTCGGAGACCCTCACCAGCCTCGCAGCATAGCGGGAAGGCCATGAACCTGCGGGTTATTTTTATTTTACTTCATTCATTTTCAGTGGGTTCCGCATTATTTCGTCTGCTTCCTCTGCAAATTCCTCTACTAAAACCGAAGTCGTGATTACTTTCCCCATAACCTTTTCTATTCTTCTTATGAGTTCATTTGACCTCTGCTCATAGAAAGTCTCGAAATCATTTGACAATAGACTATTTGCATTGATTAGATGAGAGGATAGAATTTCCTCCATTCGGTTGTCTGAAATTTGTGCGTTAGCCTTCAACTTGCCCAAAAAAATGCTTGGTGCATTAGAGTTGTTGCACTACAAGT
Organism: Saprospiraceae bacterium; assembly: GCA_044227705.1. GTDB lineage: Bacteria > Bacteroidota > Bacteroidia > Chitinophagales > Saprospiraceae > JANOQP01. The sequence goes on along the minus strand of JBGAWE010000202.1, from coordinate 551 downwards.
GATTGAAAATCAACTGGTTAGTTTTGCGATAAAAACCCATGCCGGTTCATTTCGAGACCTGTCGGATGAGCGCGAGTGGCGGTCAACGACAGGGTTAAGCGAGGTTCAATTTCAGGGTTTGCTTCCGTACTTTTCTTCGGCCTACAAGGCCCTGTATGGCGAGGAGATGCAGGAGCGAAAGGACAGGTCGAGTCAGGAATCAATGTTCAATGCCTACGAAGAGTGGTTGTTCTATCTCCTGTTCAGCCTGAAAGCAGGCCTGACCTACGATGTTTTGGGCTTCATCTTCGGGTGCGACGGCTCAACGGCCAAGCGAAACCAGCGCAGGGGGCTTCAAATCCTTCAAAAAGCCCTTGTGCTGGCGGGAGTGATGCCCGCAAGGCACTTTGAAAAGGTCGTCGACTTTGAAAAGTGGCTGGCCGAAGATCCTGTTCTGGTTCTCGACGGCACCGAGCAGCGTTCGCAACGGCCTGCCAACATGGACGTGCAAAAGGACTTTTACAGCGGCAAAAAAAAGCCCGTACCGTAAAGGCCCTCGTGATTTCGAACCC
>JBGAWE010000201.1:0-10055 GCA_044227705.1 Saprospiraceae bacterium | reverse complement strand
CGTCCTTAAAGAGACGCAGAAGCTCAGCCTGCGCTACGGACACTCGGAGATAGAACCAATCGACCTGCTCGAGGCCATCTGCACGCCCGACGTGGCCTTCAAACCGGATCTGCTGCGCCGCTTCCCGCTGGCACTTTATGAGCTAATCGAGTGGCGGGGGAAGAACCCGAGCGGCCCCTCCGGCCCGTCGAGCGGCGGCTCGGAGAAGGGGAAACCTGGCACCTCCGCGCCCGCTTCCGCCCCGGTAAATGCCCTGCAGATACTAGAAAAATACTGCGAGGACTGGTCGTTGCTCGCCCAGCAGGACAAGATAGACCCCATCATCGGGCGGGACAGGGAGATAAAGCAGCTCATTGAAATCTTGGGGAAAAGGCTCTCGCCGAACGTCCTCATCGTCGGCGAGCCTGGCGTGGGGAAGACAGCACTCGTCGGCGGGCTGGCCCTGCAAATCCAGAAAGGGAACGTGCCGGAAAGGCTCAAGTCGGCCACCATCTTCGAGCTGGACGTCAACGGGCGGCTCGTGGCCGGGGCCTTCAAAGGGGAGGTCGAGGAGCGGCTCAAGAGCGTCCTCAAGGCCATCAAGGGCTACGGCACGAAGGCCATCCTCTTCATTGACGAAATCCACGTCCTCCTCGACGAGCGCGGCTCGGTCGGCTCGGGCGTGGTCAACCTCTTGAAACCTGAACTGGCGCGGGGCGAGCTGACCGTCATCGGCGCGACGACACAGGCCGAGTACCAGAAGTTCATCGAAAAGGACAGCGCTTTCAACCGCCGCTTCTCGCGCCTGACTGTCGGCGAGCCGGACGAGGCCCTCGCCATCACGATGCTGCACGGCCTGATGCCGAAGTACGAGGCTTTCCACGGCTTGAAGGCCGACCCGTCGGCGGTCGTGCAGTCTGTGAAGATGGCCAAGCGGTACATCGGCGACAAGAACCTGCCCGTCTCCGCCATCGAGCTGCTCGACTTCTCGATGGCCTGCGCGGCGCAGATGAACTCGACCTCTAAATCCATCCTCGACGAACTGGAGACCGGCTGGAAAGGGCAAAAGACCCCCGATGTGGCCGAGTACCGGCAGGCCCTGCGCGACCGCATGAGCGAGCTTTTGATAGGGAAGATGGGCGACGAGATGAACGACCTGACCGTCCCCGAGGCCATCGCCAAGCTGCGCTCGTGGACGATGGACGCGAAGGACACGGTCGATCCGGCCGACGTCGACGCGATGATTGTCACCGGACGGGTGAAGACGGGCAGGCATCTTTAACGCGGCGTGCCCGCAGTCGAAGGAGCAGGACGCAAGCTCAAGAACGCGTGAAGGATTTGTTGAAAAAGCGCGTCGTCGGGCGGGCACTTCACGTCTCCTCGACTCCTGCGGAGGAGAGCCCAAGATAATCTTCGCGCCAACCTCAAGGACCCGCGCGAATTGTATGTTTCATCTTTCTCTCTTCACCACGCCCTCCAGATCATCCGCCATCTTCTTCTTCACCGGCCCGACCGGCACGGGCAAAACGGAGCTGGCAAAGGCCATCGCCGAGCTGCTCTTCGACGACGAGAACGCCATCATCCGCTTCGACATGTCGGAATTCCAGGAGTCGCACTCGGTGGCGGCACTGCTCGGCTCGCCGCCCGGCTACGTCGGCTTCGAAGAGGGAGGCCTGCTCATCAACAAGGTCAGGAAACAGCCGTACAGCGTCGTCCTGTTCGACGAGATTGAGAAGGCGCACCAGGACATCTACGGCATCTTCCTGCAGATGCTCACCGACAGCCGCCTGACGGACAAGCAGGGCAAGTTGGCCGACTTCTCGAACACCATCATCGTGTTCACGTCGAACGCTGGGGCGCACGAGATCATCCGCCGAACGCAGGCAGGCAAGCGCCCCGACCCGGGCGAGCTGAAGGAGATTCTGCGCGAGACGAAGCACTTCAAGGACGAGTTCCTCGGCCGTGTCGACCGGCAGATTCTGCCCTTCGACCCCATCAACGAAGAGGCGGCGCGGCAGATACTGGCCATCCACTTCGGCAAGTTCGTAAAGCTCATCCGCCAGCAGCACGACGTCGCCTTCTCGGTCTCCGAAAAGGTGATGCAGCACCTCATCGACATCGGCTTCTCTCCGCTCTTCGGGGCGCGGCCGCTGCGCAACGCCATCAAGACCTTCCTCGCCCCGCCCGTTGCCGACAAGATCATCCGGGGCGAGATAACGCGAGGCGACACCGTCAAGCTCGACATCGACGACAACGGCGGGCTTGTTTGGGACATAAAAAAGAAGGCATGAAACGGGTAACGAATCGACTGACATTCAAGTAAAACCAAAACTATCCGCCCACCATGACCAGAGATCAATTCGTCGACAAGCTCAAAGAGTTTGAGGGGACGGCCACCCACATGTACCTCGACAGCATCGGCGTCGTCACCGTCGGCACGGGCCTCGCCCTCAAGACGGCGGCAGAGGCCCAGAAGCTCTCCTTCACCAACCGGACGACCGGCAAGGCGGCGACGGCGGCCGAGATAAAGGCTGACTTTGACAAGGTGAGTGCCGCCGCGAAGGGCTGGTCGGCCAGTTCCTACAAAACCTACACCGCGCTCGACGCGAAACCCTCGTCGGCCTCAACACGGAGTTCGACAAGAGGCTGGAGACGGCCTTTTCGGAAGCGAAGGCCTTCTACCCGAATTCTCGACCTGCCCTCCGACATCCAGTCATGCCCCCTTGTCGACATGGCCTACAACCTCGGCGGGGCGGGGCTGAACAAGTTCCCGACGATGAAGAAGCACCTCGAAAAGGGCGACTTCGCGCCGCCGCCAAAGAGTCGCACCGCATCGGGCCGAGCTGAGACGCGCAACACCGCCATCGCCAACTGGATAAAGAACGCGAAGGCGGCACCGTCGATGCCGACGGCCGTCCTTCCTGATGCCGAACAAGCTCGACATCGTGCCGCAAGGATTGTCCGCAAGCGGGCAAAAAAGCGGCGGCGGCACAAGTAACAAAAGCCGACAGGTTGATATAAAGTGCGCATCGAAGGAATTGGACGGGCTGCGAGAGAGAGGCAGATTTGCACAAGACTTTTTCGTCAGGTTTTTTAAAAAACAGACCCAGCGACGGGGTGGGGAAGGGGCCGACAGGGATTCATCAAGAGAACAATCAAATCAGCACACTCATGGAGATATTGAACAAGAACCAACGGCAGAGCGCGATATGGCGACTCTTGGGCCTTGGCCTCGCCGTCCTCGCGGTCAACGCGGCCATCCTCTTCGCCGTCCACGAGGCATACGCCAACGTTGGCAGCGGCCCGCTCGACGACCTGAAAAGGAAGCTGCAGGCCTGCCAGACCGGAAACAGCGGGGCCTCGACGGGTGCGGCCAACAAAATAAAGGAGCTGGACGGGAAGGTGAAGGCCCTCGAGGCCGAGAAGGCCCAGAACGCCAGCAAGTACGAGATGATGAAGACCCGCGTGGACTTCCTCGAAAAAGACCTCCTCCGCTGCCAGATGGCCGCCAACCGACCGCCGACGAATTGAACTGGAATATTGGGATATTGCAATCAAGCCCAGTTCCCAATGGCTCGACATCCATCATTCACATACTAACTAAACCACTTTTTACATGGCCTCGACCGTCAGATACAACATGCCTGGGCCCATCGACATCCCGCAGGAGACCAACAGCGGCCTCGATTTGTTGCCCACGAACAAGACCTACATCGCCATGCCCTTCAAGGGGGAAAAGGCGTCGCGCCAGCCGGAAGAGATTCCGGCCGACAACTCACTCTCGACGGAGGCGGTGATGAAGTACTGCGACCCGCACGTCAAAGTGAAGCTCAAGACGGGCAACCCCGAGGCGGCCGAGGTGGACGATACCATCCGCTTTCAGGGGGGCGTCGACGCTTTCTCGCCGGAGTCCATCAAGAAGAATTCGGCCATGCTGCGGCGGCTCGACGCGGAGTTCAAGGCGGGAGAGGCGCTCGTCGACCGCATTGACAAGAACGCCAAGTTCCGCAAGGCCCTCGACGACGCGGGTGCCCGCGAGGCCGTGTTGGCCGCCCTTCGCTCCATCATGGCAGAACTCGACGCGAGCATGCCCGTCGAAAACGAGGACTGAACGCGACCAGCCCCGACCGGTGAAAAGCAGAAGACCATCTTTTTCAAAGCGAATCTTTTAGACAACCAATCATGGCAGAACAGGAAAAAATGAACCCGGCGGCAGAGGCCGCACCCATGAAACAGGCCCCGGCGGCCGTGGCCCCCGTCCAGTTGACCGACAAGGAGATTGAGGAGCGGCTCTACGAGTTCGACGGCTTCGACGAACTCATCGGGCCGTTGGCCGACAACCTCGACCGATTCTCGCCGAAGGCGGCGGGCAAAAAGAAGCGCTTCCTGCAGGACGAGGACGCGGTGGAGGAAAGAAAGGAGCTGCGCGACCGCGTCGCCGCCTACATCGATCTCCTCTCGAAGGGTGAGACCTCGGGCGAAAAGTCGGCCCACAAGGGCGTGCGCAAGGTGGCGCAGGACAAGCTCGACGCCAACGAGCAGCTCATCAACGAGAACCTGTCGACCATCCTCGGCGCGGCCCGTGGCCTTGAGCAGACCTACCGGGAGCTGGAGCTTTTCTTCCGCAACGCCCAGCCGCAGAAGACGAAGAACCTGACGCTCCTCAACGTCCACCCCGAGGTGCTGCTCGACGCGGACAGCAACCTCGTGTACAACGAGATCGAGAAGCGCATCACCGACGAGTCGCGGGCCGTCGATCAGAAGAAGGCCTACTCGGTGCTCGTCATCCCCGGCCTGTGGGAGAGCAAGCGGCCGAAGGACGTCATCGAGCGCTACACGAAACTGGCGGGCGAGAGCCGCCTGACCTTCCTGACCGACTTCGCCGACTGCGACACTGTGGAGGACGCGCTCAAGGAGCGCGAGCACCGCAAGTGGCAGGGCGTGACCGGCCCCGAGGCACACCACGCGCACCTGGCGCTGTTCGCCAACCACCTCGTCCTGCGCGGCCAGCACAAGGGCCTCGACGAGGAGGGCGACCTGCGCGGCTCGCCTTCGATGGCCATCGCCGGGACGATGTACTCCGAAAAGGTCTCGCAGCCCATCATGGGCGAGATGAACGGCTCCGTCTCCGGCTCGGCCGGTCTGGCTTTCCACACTGTGCAGGACACGGTGGCCGATCTCTCCGACGAGGGCATGAACTCGATGATGCACGCCTACGAGAAGGACATGGCCTACGAGGCCTGCACCGCCTTCACCGGCGCGGAGTACGCCCTCAAAAGGTACTCTGTCGTGCGGACGTTCGACTACGTCAACCGCGTGATGAGGCACTACCTCGGCAAGGTGACGGGCCAGCAGCTCGACCGGGAGAAGGCCAACTTCGTCCGCGACACCATCCAGGACTTCCTCGACCAGCTGGCCGAGCAGAAGATCATCACCAGCGGAAAGGTCACGCACTTCGACTGGAACAGCCGCGTGCCCGACCGCATCGACATCGACATCTCCATCGTCCCGCTGTGGGCGGTGCGGACGTTCGTCTACGCTCTGAAAGCTCAAAACAAGAAGGCCTCGGCCGACTTGAAGGAGACCAAATAAATCTTTTTCACTTTTTAAACTCACCATTTGATTATGGCAGCAGCGCACACCGCCGTCTTCGAACTCGAAGGGGCAAAGGCACAGGTCCTCGACCTGGGCTACTCGTTCTCGCGGGCGGTCGACCCCGAAAAGGGCCAACCCGTGAAGGTCGTCCGCAACGGACAGATACACGTCACCGTCCGTTCGGACGAAAAGGAGCTGAAGGGCAAGATCATCAGCTGGATGGCCAAGCAGGACCAGGCAAAGTCCGGCTCCATCACCATCTACTCGGATGCGGAGCAGACCAAAGAGCTCAAAAAAATTGAGTTCGAGAACGGCTACGTCGTCGGCTACGAGGAGCGCTTCAACTCGCAGGGCGAGAGCGACAACACGCTCGAGACCTTTCGCATCACGGCCGAAAAGATCAAGGTCGCGGGCGGGGAGTTCAAGATGCGCTGGCCCGACTGCGAGTGAACGACAAGGCGACAGGGGCAAGGCCGTCGGGGCAAAACTGTTTCGCTGGCCTTGTCTCTGTCCACCTTCCAAATCCAAATAGTCATGGACGCACTCTCCGTAGGCCGGGAAATCGACTGCACCGGCTGCATCACGACCGCCCTCTGGATTCAGGGACAGACCCTTCGGGTAATCGAGACCCGGCTGGGCTACAGACCGAACCGGCTGGCTGCCGGGGCTTCATCGGCTTGATGATAGAAAAGCTGCCGAAGGCCTCCGAGTTCAACTTCCTCGGCTACACGAACGTCGCGGAACACCATCACAAAAGCCCCGACGGCCTCGACATCAACGCCTTGAAGGATGGATTCCTAAAAGGCGGCACATGGGGACTGGGGCTGAAAACGCCCGTCAAGGTCTTTCCGGTTCAGCGGGCAGAGGACGGGTTTTCCAACGACGAGAACTACCCGCCCGGCTCCGGCGTGCCGCAATGGAAACTGACGCAAAAGCAACGGTTCCGCATCGTCGCTTTCGCCAAAGGGAACGAGCGGGTGAACCTCTCGGCGGTCGTCGGCTGACCCATTTTTCAAAAAAAGAGCCATGCCCACCAGCTTCGTCGACATCAATGTTGTGCTCCCCAAGAACCGGGACTTCCCGGGGACGATGACGGTGCTCATCGACGGCGCGGCGACCGGCTTCTCCTGCCTGGTGAAAGGGCGGGGCAGCGCGGGCGGAGGCAACACGATGTTCACCAACAAGGGCAACACGCCCGACGGAACCTATCGCGGCGAAATCGTCGCGACGAAGGGCTGGAACGAGAACAGCTACGGCCCCAACGGAGCCATCCGCCTCCACCCGTTGAGCGGAAACGCCTACAAGGCTTGGAAGACCTATAAAAGGACCGGCTTGCTCATCCACGGGGGCAGCCCGCCAAAGGAGGCGTACAAGAACCTCGAGGTGAACTCGGGCGGCCTGCGGCCGACATACGGCTGTCTGCGCCTCTCCGACGACAACGTCCTCAAGCTGATGACCCTGCTCGGCGACGCCAGACGGGTGAGCATCCCGCAGAAAACGTGGGCCGACTCGGAGGAGTACCTCCCCGGCCCGGTCCACGAAAAGGCGATGTGCAAGGTCAACCAGTACATCGACGGGCGGCTGTTCAAGCCGCTGGCCTACAGCGTCCCGCTCGACGGGCCGACAACGGCGACGGTCTCGTCGTCGTCGGGGAAGGACGGCAAGTTCGCGGCCTACGCGAGCATCATAGGGCCGTCGTTCCTCGACGTCGAGCTTGACATCAAAGTGACGGTGGTGGAGACCGCCTGACCGGCGGCACTAAAGGGAAACCATCAAATTCAATAGCCTTACCTCAACTCATTGGTCAAATGGAAGTAGTCAGAGTATCGGTCAGCATCGGCGGCAAGCGGATCCCCGAGAAAGACCTTTCGCAGGTCAGCATCGACCAGTCGATTGGCAAGCACCACACGTTCGAGGTGCGCCTCAAGCAGGGCGCCAGCAAGGGCCTTCTGTCGGAGGCCGCCGCCAAGTGGATCGGCAAGCCGGCCAACATCGGCTTTGACTATCAGGAGGACGACCGCATCGCCTCCTCGGCGCTGAAGGACCGCTTTCAAGGGCATCGTCACCTCGGTGAGCCTCGCCCGGCAGAGTGGCGGCGCGGAGGTCGTCATCCAGGGTCAAAGCCCGACCATCGTCTGCGACGACGGGCCGAACACGCGCTCCTTCACCGACAAGGGCGTGCAGGAGATAGCCAACGAGGTGCTCGGGCCGTACAAGGGCAAGTTCCCCTCGGCCCCGAAGGTCGAGCCGAAGATGGCCAAGGGGTCGCTGCCCTACACGGTGCAGTACAAGGAGAGTGCCTTCGCCTTCCTTGCCCGGCTGGCCAACACCTACGGCGACTGGCTCTACTACGACGGCCTCGACTTCTATTTTGGCAGACCCTCCGCGCAGGACACCGTCAAGCTGGACTTCGACAACAACGGCATGACCTATTTCGACCTCTCGGTGCGGGCCTCCATCGCCAAGCAGAAGTTCGTCGGGTACGACTACCTCAAGCACAGCGCACCGTTCTCTGAGGAGACCCCGGCCGCGCCCAAGACCAGCAAGCTGGGCAAGGACGTCTTCAACGCCTCGGTCTCCGACATCTTCTCGCAGTCGACGACCTCGGCCGTCAGCTCGGCTATCGACCAAAAGGAACTGGCGGCGGCGGCCAAGCGCTTCGAGCAGGTCTCGGTCGACGAGATGGTCGTCATCCACGGCGCCAGCCGCAACCCGAAGCTCAAGCTCGGCGCATTGATTGACGTGAAGGACGGCAAGCTCGGCGAGAGCTACGGCAAGTTCACCATCACCCAGCTGACGCACGACATCGGGCAGGGCGGCGACTATTCCAACCACTTCGAGGCCGTGCCCGAGGAGGTCGAGACGGCGCCGCTGACGGCACTGCCCGAACCGCCCTTCTGCGAGGTGCAGCTCGGCAAGGTCTCCGACGTGAAGGACGACAAGAGCCTCGGCCGGGTGAAAGTGAAGCTCCACTGGCAGGAGGGCAGCTCGGAGACCACGCCGTGGATCCGCGTCGCCTCCCCGTACACGGGCAAGGACAAGGGCTTCTACATCATCCCCGAGGTGGGCGACCAGGTGCTCGTCGCCTTCGAGGCCAACCACCCGGAGAAGCCCTATGTCCTGACGGGGATGTACAACAGCGACGCGAAGCCCGAGTGGTTCGACTCGAAGAACAAGTTCAAGGGCTTCAAGTCGAAGGGCGGCAACAAGTGGAAGTTCAACGACGATGCGCAGGGCGTCGAGATACACGCACCCAACTCCATTCTGATGACGGCCGGCAAGACTGTCACCATCCGCTCGGGCAAGAAGGACGACGACAGCTCCATCGTGATGAACGAGGGGAAGGAGATAACGGTGAAGACCAACGGCAAGTCCGGCACCACCATCACGATGGACGCGGGCGAGGGGACCATCATCCTGAAAGCAAAAAACATCACGCTCGAGGCGACCGACCTCATCGAGGCCAAATCGAAAAAGGAGGTGAAAATCGACGCGAAGAGCGAGGTCAGCATTTCCGGAACGACAAAGGTGGGCGTGAAGAGCGTCGAGGTGAAGGTGGACGGCAGCAAGTCCGTCGACACGACCGGCGCGATGGTCAACATAAAAGGCTCGGCGATGGTCGAGGTGAAAGGGGCTTTGATAAAACTCAACTGACGGGCGATGGCGAACAGAGACACGTACTACTCGCTGCCGTTGAAACTTGACGAGGTGATGCGCGGCAAGCGGCTTGAAGAACTCGACGTCCGCAAGGCCATCCACCAGAACATCCGGCTGATATTGAAGTCGTTCATGCTCTGCTACCGCTTCGACCCGGCCTTCGGGAGCATCCTCAACAAGTACCATGCGACCACGCCGCCCCAACGGAAAAAGGAGGCGACCTGGCGCGACGAGATACGCGAGGCGACGCAGGCCAACCTCAAGGACATGCTCAAGCGCTACGAGACGCGGGTGAAGGTGTCGGAGGTCGCTGTCAGCCTCGAATCGGACTTCAACGACAAGTCCCCCGTCGTCAGGGTGAAGGTGGAGGTCTCGGGCAACCTGACGCTCGGCCGAAAGGAGCGCTTCCACTACCCGGACAGCGAGGTGGACGAGGACGCGAAAGAAGCCTTCCCACTTGTGATTCCGGTCGGCGAAAAGAAATGACCGTCAAAGCTTGACTAAAAATCTGTAGAGATATGCCTTACGTTACGATGATGAAGCTCTCCTCGCTCGAGGGCAGCACGGCCTACAAAAGCCCCCTCAACGGCAAGCACGAATGCGTTGCCCTGATTCAGTCGGTGACAAATGCACCATCGACCGGATCCTGGAAAAAGGGCATTAAGGTAATTGGGGCTGGCCCCGGAAAAATCACGCAGGGAACGGTGATTGCCACTTTTGACGATGACGGGAAGTATCCATCCTCAGCCCGTCATGCCGCCATCTATGTGGGTCACAGCGATATGGGCATCTCGGTCTACGACCAGTGGAAAGGGCAGGGCATG
>JBGAWE010000200.1:0-8377 GCA_044227705.1 Saprospiraceae bacterium | reverse complement strand
CGCTCGCGCTCGTTCTTCGTGTACCGGGCGCTCTGGATGAGGAGTTCGTCGCCGATTTGGAGGGAGAACTTCTCGTCGATCAGGGTCAGCGCGGCGATGGCCTCCTCAATCTCGCCGCTTCCGATTTGCGCTTTGACCGTTTTTAAGAGGGCTTCGAGGGAATCGTTCATGTCTATTTTGATGGAATCAAGGTTGGAAAATGCACGCCCGGCTCATTTCAGCTTCGGCGCGACGTGCTTCATGAGGATGCCCTCATTGGCTTCTTTCGGGATGCCCGAGCCGTCGAAGTTCTTTGTCACCCCGGCGTGGTGGATGGCGACGACCTTCCAGTTCTTGTTGAAAACGGGCGAGCCGCTGCTGCCGCCCTTTGTGTCGGTCGAGTAATAGAGGAAGACGCCCTGCTGCCCGAGCACGTCGTTGGCGTTGAGGGCAATCTGCTTGTCCTCGCCCTCCGGGTGTTGGATGATGGTGACCGGCTCGCCCTTTACAGGGACGGCCTCGGGGTCGATTTCGAGGAAGCCCCATTCCTTCAAAGGCTTGTCCGTGCGGTCTTTCACTTTGATTCGGGTGAAATCGAGCGCCGCGTCGGTGCGGAAATCCGACGTGTCCAGCTCGTAGGCCACTCGGTTTTTCGCGTCGCCGAACATGTCCAGTTCAAAATTGAACTCGGCCGTCGCAGTCTTCGCCAACTCGACGCTGGGCAGTACGTGGTTGTTCGTCACCAGCCAGCCGCCCGCGATGAGCCAGCCGGTGCCCACCTCGCCGTCCGTCCGGGATATCTTGCAGACGGACTTCGAGGCCTTCAATGCCTTTTCCAACCAGTTGACGCGGAGGATGGTCGACTGGCCGCCGATGATTTTTTCGAGCCGGGTGCCTCCCGTCGGGTCGACGGCCTTAAGGTTGTTGAGCTGGCCGATGGCGGCGTTGCGCTCGGCCTTTTTCGGGATTCCCTTGATGATGTAGAGCAGCGCATCGACGATGCGGGCCTTGAAGCGGCGGTAGTCGTCGGTGGAGACGAGGTTCTTCTCGCCCTCGTTCTGGTGGTAGGCCGCGCTCTGCTGCGTGACCTCGTCGGCGATGCGGAGCGAGAACTTCTCGTCGAGCAGCAAGAGGGTCGAAATGGCGTCCTCGATTTCGTTGTTGGTGAGCTGGTCGCGGATGGGCTTGAGGGCGGATTCGAGCGAGTTTACTTCCATGATTGCATCCATTTTAGTTTGGCCAAATGTAGAAACAGCCCCGGCTTCGGTAGCGGACGCATTGTTTTTTTCAGGCATCGAGTCGGCCCGACGGCGGAGGCTGGGTGCTGGAGCCGGTTTAGCTTCGCCCGAAAAACGTCCTTTTCTGATGAAAAACTGGCTCCTCGCCTCCGCCCTTGGGGTCGCCGCGCTCGTCGGCCTGGTTTGGCTCTACGTCCGCGAGTTCCCCGTTTTCGAGAACACCGTCGGCATCGGTCGGCTGGCCGTCGGCAGCATCGCCGTCACGGTCGCCGCGGCCGTCCTCCTCCTTTTTTTCAACAGAAAAAAACTGGCCGAGCATGGCGACAAGATGCCCGTCATCATGGCCGCACTGATTTTGCCGGCCCTGTTCGCGCCGCTGTTCGGCAGCCTGCTCAACCGGGCTGGCGCGGGCGATCCAGCGGAGCGGAGTTTTGTTTTTCAAAAAGAGGAGGCTTTCCACATGAGCCGCTTTGGGCTGCTGGCAGGGATGCAAAAGGAGTCGCCGAGCGGCTGGCACCTGTTCGTCCGCGACGGGGCGAAAGCCTACCGGTTCCGCTATGAAAAGCAGGCCTATTTCCCGCTGACAAAGCCTGGCGAGCAAGTCCTCCTGCCGGTGAAAATCGGGCTGCTCGGCTTCCCGGTCGTCGACTTGGAGTGAGCGGTCAGAGCTTGTTTTTCTCTATCAGCTCCAAAAGCTCGTCGCGGTAGTTCTTCCCGATGGGCAGCAGCTTGGGCTTGTCCTTTTCCATGACCTCCACCATGGACCCCTCGATGGCCAAGACCTTGTCCATCCCGACGATGAACGAGCGGTGGATGCGCCGGAACTGGGGCGACGGGAGCTTTTCCTCGAGGCTTTTCATCGTCTGCAAGGTGATGACCCGCGTGTGCGAGAGGCGGATGATGACGTAATCCTTCAGCCCCTCGATGTAGACGATGTCGTCGAAATTGATCTTGACGAGCTTTTTGTCCGCTTTCACGAAGAAGAAGTCGAGGCCGTCGTCGCCCGTTCGGAGCGCATCGCGGCGCACGAGGTCGAGCTGGTCGTTGGCCTTGTTGACGGCTTTCATGAATCTTTCGAGGGAAATCGGCTTGACGAGATAATCGAGCGCGGAAAGCTCGAAGCCCTCGATGGCATAGTTCGAATAGGCCGTCGTGAAGACGATTAGCGGCGGGTGCGTCAGGGTCTTCACGAAATCGATGCCGGTCAGTTGCGGCATCTGGATGTCGAGGAACATGAGGTCGACGCGCTCCTTCGAGAGCAGTTCGCGGGCCTCGAGCGCGTTCGAGCAGCGGCCGACAAGGTTCAGTTCGGGCATCTGCCCGATGTAGGTTTCCAGCACTTCGAGCGCGAGCGGCTCGTCGTCGACGATGAGTACGTTTATCATTTTTCAGCCAAGAATTTAGTCAAGTTTGATGGTCAAATCGACCGCGTAGGTGTTCGGCGAGTCGTGGATTTCGAGCGAATGGGCGTTTGGGTAGAGCAAATTTAGCCGCTGCCGGATGTTGTTCAACCCGATGCCGCCCGAGCGGCGGTCGCCAGTCTGCGGCATCATGTCGGGCTTCGAGTTTTCGATGGAAAAATGGACTTCATCCTTCTCCGCCCGCAGCTTGATGTGGCAAAACCCGTCGGTGATGTGGTTGGAGAGGCCGTGCTTGAAAGCGTTTTCGAGGAACGGGATGAACATCAGCGGCGCAATCTCCTGCAGTCCGACCGCACCTTCCACCTCAAACTCGATGTCCATGTTCTGCCGCAGCCGCAGTCTTTCGAGGTCGAGGTGGTTGCGGATGTACTGCACCTCCTTCGCCAACGGGACGCGCCGCTCATTGCACTCGTAGAGCATGTAGCGCATTATCTCCGACAGCTTCAGCACGATTTCGGGGGCCTTTTCGTCCTTTTTCAATGTGAGGGCATAAAGGCTGTTCAATGTGTTGAACAAGAAGTGCGGGTTTATCTGCGAGCGCAGAAAGCGCAGTTCCGACTGCATATTTTGGGTCAGAAGCTGTTGTCTTTCCCTCTGGCTCCTGAACCAATCGGTTATGATCTTAAGAATGGTCGAGCTTATCGCTATTAAGCCGTTTGCCAAAAAGAAACGGCTCTGGTTCATAACGAGCGACTCCCGGTAGCCGCCCGGCAATCCGCCGAACTTGGCGTAATAGACTATCATCTTCAATGGCGTGATGAGCGCTACCGTTGCAGCCAATAGAAAGAGATAAAGCAACGCCCGGTTTTTGGCCAGATAATTCGGGATTAAATAGAGCAGATTGAAATAGACGATTACAGCGAAAAAGCCGAGGTTGATCAACTCATTGGAATAGGTGAACCACCAGCCCTGCTCGTCATTTCTCCCAAAGAACAACAGTATTGCAAACAGCACGGCCCAGAACAGCCCGTGATAGACGAATCTGTTCGTGAAAAAGGCATAAGCCGAGCCGACGATGCTGCGCGAGCGCGATGTCAAAATCCTGCTGTGGTTTGCTGCCCAAAGCTCGTTGGGCGAGGCGAGCCGGGCCTCAAGTTTGGACAAAGCCCCGGTTTTGATGGATAAAATTCAGCTTTTCAATAGGGCGGCCGCCCGCGCCACTCCGGTCGTCGCCGGTTCGGCGATGATGTTCAGGTTGGGCATCCGCGACAGTTCCCAGTTGACCTGCGGTGCCGGGTCTATGTAAAAAACGGGGATGCCCGGCTCGCAAAACCCCATAAGCCCGGCCGCTGGATAGACCTGCAACGACGTGCCGACGACCATGAAAACATCGGCCTCCTCCGCGATTTCGGCCGCCCGCTCCATCATCGGCACCGGCTCGCCGAACCAGACGATGTGCGGCCGCCACTGCCCGCCGTCGGGGGCGAGGTCGCCGAGATTTATGTCGCCCGTCCAATCTTGAACCATTCGTTGGTTTTTGACCGAGCGGATTTTGCGAAGCTCGCCGTGCAGGTGCAACACGTTGCTCGAACCGGCCCTTTCGTGCAGGTCGTCCACGTTTTGGGTGATGATGGCGACCTCAAACTCCTTTTCCAGTTCAAAAAGGCCGCGATGCCCCGCGTTCGGCTCGACCTCGAAAAGCTGCCGACGCCGCTGGTTGTAGAATTCGAGGACGAGCTTCGGGTCGCGCCGCCAGCCCTCGGGGGAGGCCACGTCCTCGACTCGGTGGCTTTCCCATAGGCCGTCGGCGGCGCGGAAGGTGCGGATGCCGCTCTCAGCCGAGATGCCGGCGCCGGTGAGGACGACGAGTTTCCGTTTCATTTTCAGAAAGATTTGCCGAGGCGAAACACCCTCGTTTTGGAAAAAACTTGGTCATTCGCCCGCACAATTTTTCAAACAAAACCAGCCACCACACAATGCTCTCTGACGCCGAAATCGCCCAGTCCGTCGCCCTCCGCCCCATCGCCGACGTCGCCGCCGAGATGGGGATCCATGAAAACGACGTCGTCCTCTACGGGCGGCACAAAGCGAAGATTGCCCTCCAAGATTTGGACGAGAAAAAGCTCGCGGAGTCGAAACTCATCCTCGTCACTGCCATCACCCCAACTAAAGCGGGCATCGGAAAGACGCTGACCTCAGTTTCCCTTTCTCAAGGTTTGCGGAAAATCGGGAAAAAAGTGGTCCTCGCCCTGCGCGAGCCGTCGCTCGGCCCGTGCTTCGGCATGAAGGGCGGCGCGGCGGGTGGCGGCTGGTCGCAGGTGCTGCCGATGGAGGACATCAACCTGCATTTCACCGGCGACTTCCACGCCATCACCTCGGCCAACAACACGCTGGCCGCGCTGATGGACAACTACCGCTATTTCAACCAGGGCAGCCCCGATTCGCTCAAAAACATCCTATTCAAAAGGGTGATGGACGTGAACGACCGCCAGCTGCGCTTCATGACGACCGGCCTCAACGGCTCGGCCAACGGCATCCCGACCGAGGCGGGGTTCGACATCACGCCCGCCAGCGAACTCATGGCGATTCTCTGTCTTTCCCAAAGCCAGGAGGATTTGCGGCAACGGCTGGCGAACATCCTGCTCGGCTTCACCTATTCGGGCAAGCCGTTTTTCACAAAAGACCTGAAAGTGGAGGGAGCTTTGACCGTTTTGATGAAAGATGCGCTGCTGCCCAACCTCGTCCAGACCATCGAGGGCGGCCCGGCATTCGTCCACGGCGGCCCGTTCGCAAACATCGCGCACGGCTGCAACTCGCTCCTCGCCACGAAAACCGCGATGCAGTTCGGCGACTACGTCGTGACCGAGGCCGGTTTCGCCAGCCACCTCGGGGCGGAAAAATTCATGAACATCAAGTGCCGCACGGGCAGCATCCAACCGGCGATGGCCGTGCTCGTCGCCACGTTGCAGGGCATCAAGCAGAACGGCGGCATCAGCGACAAAATCACGAAGGAGCCGAACCTCGACGGGCTGAAAAAGGGCTTCCGCGATCTCGAACGGCACCTCTCCATCCTCCAAAACTTTGGCCTCCCCGTCCTCGTCGCGCTCAACCGGCACGCTTCCGACACGGAGAACGAACTTCGATTCGTAGGCGACTGGTGCCGCGAGCGGGGCTGCCATTTCGCCGTCCACGAGGGCTTCGCCAAAGGCGGCGCGGGCGTCGTCGAACTGGCCGAGAAGGCGGTCGAAATCTGCGAAAACCCGGCAAAATCAATCAGTTACACCTACGAGCCGGGCGACTCGACCGAGGTGAAGATTGAGAAGATCATCACCAAAATCTACGGCGGCGACGGCGCGGAGTACGGCCCGAAAGCCCGGACGGCCTTGAAAAAGATAAAAGACCTCGGCCTCGAGAACCTGCCTGTCTGCATGGCGAAAACGCAATATTCCTTCACCGACGACGCGGCGAAGAGCGGCCTCGACGGCGGCTTCGCCATCCGCATCGACGACATCGTGATAAACCACGGGGCGGGCTTCCTCGTGGCCGTCTGCGGCGACATGATGCGGATGCCAGGGCTGCCGAAGGAGCCGCAGGCCATGCACATCGACCTTGTGGGGGGGAAGGTGGTGGGATTGAGCTGAACCCACCACCTTCGCCCCATGCGCCGCCTCCTCGCCCTCGCCCGTCCATATCGCCGCCTCATCTGGCTGGCCGTCGCGGCCAACCTGCTCATGTCCGTCTTTCAGGTGGCGAGCATCCCGTTTTTGCAGCTTTTCCTCAAAATCCTTTTTGGAAAGGAGAACACTGCGACCGGCCAGATGGCCCGGTTCGAGGCGACAATGAGCGGCTGGTATGCCCGACTGCTCGAAAACTTCGGCCGCGAGACCGCCCTTTTGGCCGTCTGCGCCGTCATCGTCGGGCTGTTTTTGGGGAAGAACCTGTTCCGCTACCTCTCGCTATATTGGATTGGACCGGCCCGCTTCGGAATCATGCGCGACGTGCGGCAGCGGGTGATGGAAAAAATCCTCGGCCTGCCCCTCGGCTTTTTCACCGAGTCCCGAAAGGGCGACCTGATGAGCCGCGCCACCGGCGACGCGATGGAGGTCGAGTGGAGCATCCTCAACGTCGTCGAGGCCCTCGCCCGCGAGCCGCTGGCCATCGCGGGAAGCCTCGTTTTCATGTTTTTCATTTCCCCAAAACTGACGCTCCTCGTGCTCGTCCTGATGGTCGTCGCGGGCGCGGCCATCGGCGGCCTCGGGGCGCGGCTGCGGCGGCAATCGGGCGAGGCGCAAAGCCGTCTCGGCGCCCTGACCGCCAATTTGGAGGAAGCGCTCGGCGGCCTCCGTGTCATCAAGGCGTTCAACGCCGAGCGGTTTCAGGCCCACAGGTTTTTGATTGAAAACGACGGCTACCGAGACATTTTGATAAAAATCCACCGGCGGAAAGACCTCGCCGCGCCCATGTCGGAGTTCCTCGGCATCGCCATTTTCACGGTCCTGCTGGTCATCGGGTCGCGACAGGTGTTCGCGGGGGAGGTCTCGGCGGAGACGTTCATCACCTTTTTGTACGCCTTCTTCTCGGTCATCGACCCGGCGAAGAACCTGTCGACGGCAAATTTCATCATCCGAAAAGGCCTCGCCGCTCTCGACCGAGTGGATGCCCTGCTCGCACTGCCCACGGAGACAGAAATGTGCAAAGAAACAGGCACGCTCGACCCGGAACGGTCGACATACGCGCTGGCGACAAACGCCTTTCGACGTAGCATCGAGTTCCGAAATGTCTCCTTCCACTACCCGAGCGCGGAACGGGCGGCCTTGCACGACGTCAGTTTCGAGATAAGAAAAGGGCAGACCATTGCCCTCGTCGGCCCGAGCGGCGCGGGCAAGTCGACACTGGCCGACCTGTTGCCGCGCTTTTACGACCCGACCGCCGGGCAAGTTTTGTTGGACGGCTTCGACCTGCGCGACCTCTCTTTAAAAAACCTCCGCTCGATGATGGCCGTCGTGTCGCAAGAAGCCATCCTTTTCAACGACACGGTTTTCAACAACATCGACTTCGGCAGCGAGGCCACCGCCGCCGAGGTCGAGGCCGCCGCCCGCGTCGCAAACGCCCACGAGTTCATCGTGAAAATGCCCGGCGGCTACGCGGCGAACATCGGTGACCGGGGCACGAAACTCTCCGGAGGCCAGCGGCAAAGGCTGACCATCGCCCGGGCGATTTTGAAAAACCCGCCTATCCTCATTCTCGACGAGGCGACCTCCGCGCTCGATTCCGAATCGGAACGGCTGGTTCAGGAAGCCCTTTCGAGGCTGATGTCGGGCCGGACTACCGTTGTCATCGCGCACCGGCTGTCGACCGTCGTCCATGCCGATGAAATACTTTTCATGGCCGACGGGCGAATCATCGAGCGCGGCTCGCACGGCGAGTTGATGGGCAATGGAGGGGCATACCGGCGGCTGGTGGAGATGCAGGAGTTTTGACCACAACCTTTTTCATGAAAAAAATCTGCCTCTTCGGCCCCGAGAGCACCGGCAAGACAACCCTCGCCCGCCAGCTTGCCGAACATTTCAAAACGGCGTGGTCGCCCGAGTTTGCCCGCGAGTACCTCCTCGGAAACGGCAACCGGTTCGAGCCGCAGGACGTCCGGCCGATTGCCGAAGGACAGCTTTCCGTTCAAAAAGAGGCAGAAAAATGGGCAAACCGCCTGCTTTTCCTCGACACTGAAATCCTGACCGTCGCACTTTACAGCAAGTGGTGTTTTCATGAAATCCCCGATTGGCTCGAGAAAATGGCGGCCGA
>JBGAWE010000199.1:0-8484 GCA_044227705.1 Saprospiraceae bacterium | reverse complement strand
ATCTCGGCGCTGCTCATCGGCGGACGGGGCGGCGACCAGAACGAGCAGGGGCAAAACCGCTGCATGGGCCCCGGCGGCGGCGGCGGCGGTGGCCATCTCATCTGCAACAACAACGTCGGCCTGCTCCCCGCCGGCCTCAACAGCTTCACGCTTGACGGCGGCCAGCCGGGCGTCGTGACCCAATCGACCTCTTGCAACGGCGACTCCAATGACGCGCAGGTGGGCGAAAAAGGGAGCTTTGATTTGGTTTCGGCACAAATCCCGGCCGGGCAAGTCGCCATCGGTTTGCCCGTTTTCAGCCTCCAACCGCTCGACAATACCGCTTGCACCGGCGAGCAACCCGCCTTCTCGACCACCGCCTCCGGCGGCACCTTCACCTACCAATGGCAGGTCAACACCGGCAGCGGCTGGGCCGACATCCCCGTCGGCAGCCCCGATTTTTCGGGCATGAATTCGCCGGTTTTGACCGTTTTGAGCGCGAAAACCAGCCAAAACGGTTGGAAATTCCGCCTCAAGCTCCACTCGACCGGCGGCTGCGCGACGGCCGACGTCCTCTCGAACGAGGCAAAATTGACGGTCAAGAACAAGCCGACCGTCGCCTTTGTCTCCTCTGTCGCGGCAAACCTCGCCACCACTTTCACCAACCTCTCGCTCAACTGCACCAACTACTTGTGGGACTTCGGCGACGGCCAGACCTCGACGGCGGCAAACCCCGCCCACCAATATGCGATGCAGGGCAGCTACACCGTCGTTTTGACCGGCTGGAACCTTTGCGACACCATTCTTTTCACCCAGACCGTCGTGGTCGAGGCACCGCCGGAGGCCGCTTTTTTTGTTGAAAACCCAATCCTTGGCTGCGGCAACAACGTCTCCGTGAAATTCCAGAACCTGTCGGCCGGGACGATCACAAACTACGCTTGGGCCTTCCCGACCGGCAGCCCTTCGCTCTCGACACAGCCGTCGCCGACCGTCAAGTTCTTCACCTCGGGCAGCCACACGGCCACGCTCACCGTCACCGGCGCGACCGGCGCGACGAGCACGACGAGCCAGACCATCGACGTGCAGCTCTTCAAATCGCCGGTGGCCGGGTTCACTTTCACGGTCAACGGCCCGACCGTCACCTTCACCAACACCTCGACGAACGGGCTGACCTATTTTTGGGATTTCGGCGACGGCGCGACGGCCTCCACCTTCGACGCCGCCCACACCTTCTCGACCGGCGGTGAGCACATCGTCACGCTCGTCGTGGACAACCCGTGCGGGGCGAGCGTCCTCCAAAAACTGGTCATCCTGACCTGGGTCGCGGCGGGCGAAACGGCTCCGCCAACGGCCGTCCGCGTCTTCCCGAACCCGACCGACGGGCCGCTCTCCGTCGAGACCGAGCTGCCCGATTTTCGGCTCCAACTGATTGATCTTCAGGGCGTTTTGGTTTTTGAAAAAGAAATATCCGGTGGCGAGGCGGCCCTCGATTTGACAGCCTTGGCGGCAGGGACCTATTTTTTGAAAATCGCCGGGAAGGGCGGGCAGGTGGTAAGGCGGCTGGTCAAGATTTGAGCACCGTCGTGCGAACTGATTGGATTGAAAAAAGGGCGGTCGCATTTCGTTGCTTTGCCGTCGAACCCATCCCGTTTTACGTCAAAACCGAACGCTGGCCATGTTCCAAAAAGAACTGACCCTCGCCAAAGGCGACAAGCTCACCCTCCAATGGGAGCACAACTACCACGACCTACGCATCGTCCACGACCAGCAGACAGTGGCCGAGTTTCCGCAGCCCAACGCCTTGATGGGCGGGCGGAGGGTCGCGTTGGCCGACGGCCGCCATTTGACGCTCGTCGTGCGCGACGGCGGCCTCGAAGTCTGGAGCGACGGCGTCGAGCTGATGTCGGGCATCCCGTCCGGCGGCGTTGATTATTTCAAAAGGGGCGTCAACTGGCTGCTCGGCCTCGGCGGCTTTCAAATCGTGGTCGGGCTGATTCTGCTGGCCGTCGGCCGGGGGATGTCGACGGAGTGGGCGGGGGTCGATGCGGAGGGGCCGCTCGTGCTGGGCATCGCGGTCATGGTGAGCGGCGGAATCCTCGTCGGGCTGGGCCTCTGGGCGCGGTCGTCGCAGAGCAACACGCCGCTGTGGATCGGCTTCGGCTTCGCCATCCTCAACATCTTGATGACCCTTCTTTCCGGCAAAATCGGCGGCATCGTCATCAGCGGCCTCATGGCCCACGCGCTGTACAAAGGGGCGACGACCGGGTCGTTCAAAAAGCAGCAAAGGCCCGCGTTCGGCGAGGGCGGCCCGCTCGACGCCGACCTTTGAGGTCAGACCTCCATGCAGACGTACTTCACCTCCAAAAACTCCTCAATCCCCAACCGGCCGCCCTCGCGCCCGATGCCGCTTTCCTTGACCCCGCCGAACGGCGCGACGGCCGACGAAATCGCCACCGTGTTCACCCCGACCATCCCGAACTCGAGGGCCTCGGCCACACGGAAGGCGCGGCCCACATCGCGGCCGTAGAAATAGGCGGCCAGCCCGGCCCGCGTCGAGTTTGCCATTGAAATCACCTCTTCCTCCGTCTCAAAACGGGTGACGGGCGCGACTGGCCCGAAGATTTCCTCTGTCATCAAACCCATCGAAACATCAACGTCGGCCACGACGGTCGGCTCGAAAAAAAGACCGCCCAGCCCGCGCCCGCCCGCCATGATCCGCGCTCCGCGAACGGCCGCGTCGGCCATGAGCCGCTCCACTTTTTCGACCGCCGAGCGGTTGATGAGCGGGCCGATGTTGACGCCGTCGTTGAGGCCGTTGCCCGTTTTTTGGGCGGCGACGGAGGCGGCGAGTTTTTCCAAAAAGGGCTCATAGACCCCGCTTTGCACGAAGATTCGATTGGCCGAAATGCACGTCTGCCCCGCGTTCCGGTATTTCGAGGCAAGGGCAGCCGCGACCGCCGCGTCGATGTCCGCGTCGTCGAAGACGATGAACGGGGCGTTGCCGCCGAGTTCGAGGGAGAGCTTCTTGACCGTCGGGGCGCACTGGGCCATGAGCAGTTTCCCGACCCGCGTCGACCCGGTGAAAGAGAGTTTTCGGACGACGGGGTTCGAGCAAAGCTCCTCCCCGATGGGCACCGGGTCCTTCCCGGCAACGATGTTGAACACGCCCGGCGGCATACCGGCCTCGGCGGCGAGCGCGGCGAGGGCGAGGGCCGTGAGCGGCGTCTCGTCCGACGGTTTCACGACGACGGAGCAGCCCGCCGCGAGGGCCGGGGCGCATTTTCGGGTAATCATCGCCAGCGGGAAGTTCCAAGGGGTGATGGCCGCGCAGACGCCGACGGGCTGTTTCATCACCAAAAGGCGCAGGTTCGGCGCATAGGGCGGGATGATTTCGCCATAAACCCGCTTGCCTTCCTCGGCAAACCACTCGAAGAAGCTTGCCCCGTAGCCGACCTCCTGACGCGCCTCGGCCAGCGGCTTGCCCTGTTCGAGGGTCATCAGCCGGGCGAGGTCTCCGGCGTTTTGGAGGATGAGGTCGTTCCATTTTTTCAAAACCCGGGCGCGGTTGGTGGCGGTGCGCGATTTCCAGTCGGGCAGGGCGGCCTCGGCGGCAGCGATGGCGCGGCGGGTCTCGGCGGTGCCGCAATCGGCCACGCGGGCCAGCGTCTCGCCGGTCGCCGGGTTGTCGACGGGGAAGGTTCGGCCGTCGGCGGCGGAGAGCCATTCGTTGTTGATGAAGGCTTTTTCCCGAAAAAGGGACGGGTTGGAGAGGAAGCTCATGGAGGAGTTGGCTTAGTGCGGAGACGCAATGTTTTTCGTCTCTACAAGGCTTTGCGGCGCACGACGCGCCCGCCCAAGATTGCCAGCGGGATGACCGAGACGAGTATCGCCAGCGGATACCACCACGGGTGCGAGGGCTGAAAAGTCAGCGCGATGGTTTGAAACAGGAGCATCCCGAAACCGGCGAGCGTGGTCGACCGGCGAGCGGCCCCGTCGCCCTCCGGCTGCGCAATCTTCGCCGCGACCAGCCCGGCCACGAACGCCCCGAGCATCACCCCCGCAATCGAGAGACAGCGGACAGAATCGGGCATCTGCGCGAAATAGTCGAGGGCCAGCTTCGGGTTGGAGATGTCGAAATTGGCGGGCCGGGGATAGATGGCCTGCCCGATGGAGCTGAAAAAAGTGGACGCGATGCCCCCCGCGACGAGGCCGGTGACTGTGCCGATGGATTGACGCAACATGGTTTGACGGTTGACGGCGGGCGACCGACGGTGGGCGGCGGGCGCGGCCAAGTTGTTTTTTGAAAACCCGGCGCGGCCAAAGATGTTTGGCGGCGAACGGCGCGGCAAGTTTCAAAAACCGCCCGACCATCCTGCCATGCAACCGACTATTCGACCCATGTTGAAAAGCATCTT
This sequence comes from Saprospiraceae bacterium, assembly GCA_044227705.1. GTDB lineage: Bacteria > Bacteroidota > Bacteroidia > Chitinophagales > Saprospiraceae > JANOQP01. Next base: position 4,090 of record JBGAWE010000199.1, on the reverse strand, counting down.
CAGCCGCTCGACCGAGCGCGAGCTCGGCTTCGGCACCACCGCCACCATCGGCGGCCGGCTGATGGAGCCGGGCGGCACCTTCCGCGTCCGCCGGACGGGCGCGAAGCCCGGCACAAACTTCTTCCACGTCCTCATCACGATGTCGTGGGGGCGGTTCTACCTGCTCGTGTTCGGCTTCTTTTTCGCGCTCAACACGCTGTTTTCGCTCGCCTATCTCGCGGCGGGCATTGAAAACCTGCTCGGTGCCGAGCGCGGCGGCTTGCGGCAAAACTTCCTCGAAGCCTTCTTTTTCAGCACCCAGACCCTGACGACGGTCGGCTACGGCCACGTCGCGCCGATCGGTTTTTGGGCCAACTCGCTGGCCTCGCTCGAGTCGCTGCTCGGCCTGTTGAGCTTCGCGATGATTTCGGGCCTGCTCTACGGGCGGTTCTCGCGGCCGACGGCCCACATCCACTTTTCGCCGAAGATGATGGTCGCGCCGTTCGAGGAGGGCCGCGCCCTGATGTTCCGCATGGCCAACGCCCGCCGCAGCGAGCTTATCGAGGTGGAGGTCACCTGCATCCTCGCCATCAACCAGACGGACGCGGAGGGGCGCACCGTCCGCCGCTTCCACAACCTCGAACTGCAGATCCCGAAGGTCACCTTCTTCTCGCTCAACTGGACCATCGTCCACCCGCTCAACGACCGCTCGCCCATCGCCGGTTTTTCAAAAGAGGAACTCGAATCGGCCCGCGCCGAAATCCTCGTCTTGGTGAAAGGGACGGACGAGACCTATGCCCAGTCCGTCCACGTCCGCACCAGCTACACTGGCGAGGACATGGTGTGGGACGCGCGCTTCCGGCCCATCGTCGGACACGACCGGGCGGGCCGACCGGAGATTTTGTTGAAAAAGATCGGCGACTTTGAGCTGATCGAAGTGGCATAGCCGGCCTATTCCTCGTCGGCCTTCATCGCGTCGAAATCAAAGAGGAGGGAAAAGCGCAGCGTGTTGTCGAGCGGGTTGCGCTGGTTGGAGGTGGGCACGAGGTAGCTGAAGTTGATGCCCAGCACGTTGTACTTCACGCCGAGGCCGACGGTGAAATACTTGCGGTTGCCCTTCGAGCGCGGCTCGAAAAAGTAGCCCGTCCGTACCGAGAACTGGTCGTCGTACCAATATTCAACGCCGAGGCCGGTCGTGACTTCCTTCAACTCTTCTGAAAACCCGCCCGGCGCGTCGCTGAACGACGACACCGCGCCGCGGATCGACGACTCTTGCTTGAAGTCGGGGATGCCGTCGCCATCCATGTCGCAGGGGCGCGGGGTGGGGACGAGGAGCTTGTTGAAATCGGCGGCAAACGAGATGCGGTTGAACTCGTCGAGCCGCGCCGTCCAGTCGACGCCGAGGCCGAGGTTGGCGGGGAGGAACTCGCGGTTGACGGAGTTCGTGTAGGTGATTTTCGAGCCGAGGTTGGTCACGGCAAGCCCAACGGAAAGGGTCTTCTCCTTCGAGCCGACGGGCGTTTTATACAAAAAAGAGAAATCGGCCGCGCCCGCCCGGCCCGGTTTGATGGGCGTCTCGTCGACCGACTGGCCGCTGGCGAGGTTGGAGTAGATGAACTTTGCGGCCAGCGACGCGCTCAATTTTGGGGAGAGCTTGCGGGCATATCCGCCTGACACCTCGAACTCGTTGGGCCGGTCGGTGCCGAGGGGTTCGCCGTTCTCGCCGGTGAAGTTGATTTCACCCAAAGAAAAATAGCGGACGGAGAAGCCGACCGCCTGCCTTTTGTCGATCCGCGTGTAGCCGGAGAGGTAGGCGAGGTACACGTCCATCAGCCCGAGCGCGCGCATCCACGGCGTGTAGGTCGTGCTGACGGCGAAGTTTTTTTCGGCAAAGGCCAGCTTCGCCGGGTTGTAGTGCATTGAGTTGGCATCGGTCGAGGTGGCGATCCCGACATCGCCCATGCCGCCGCCCCGCGCCTCCGGTTCGATTCTCAAAAAGGGGACGGCGCTCGTCACGGCGTTTCCGCACGGCTCGCCGGTGATTGGGTTTCGCCCGTCGACGCACTCGACGACGAGCGTGTTGCACTGGTTGCCCTGCGCTCGAAGCGCAGTTTTTCCAACAAGAAAGAAGGGGAGAAGAAAGGGGAGCGCAGGCCCAATTTTCATCGCTCGATGAGTTTGTCCAAATGTACGCGGCCCCCGAAGCTCGGGACTCGCGGCAGCCGGGAGAACGCCGTTTTGGGGGTTTTATGGCGCGAAGTTCTGCACGGCTGTCCGTTTGTGGACAAAAAAGGCCGCCCCGCTTTTCAGCGAGACGGCCCCGGTCTTTCTCAAAAAAAATCTCGGTGGTCAGAACTTCCGCTTCACCCGGTACGTCCCCGAGACCGTGTGCGTTGCCCCGGTTTGGTCCTCAAAACCGCCGCCGAAGGTGCCGATGAGGTAGTCGCCGACTGCCGCCGGGTAGCTTGTCATGTCGGTCGTCAGCGTGAAGCTCGGCAGGCCTGCCTTTGCTTCCAGGGCGATGTTGTTTTCGCTGATATAGAAGAAGAGGAGCGGCAGGCCGTTGGCCGGTTGCTGGTTGTGGTTCCAGGCGAAGCCCACGTAGCGCTGCGGCGAGTAGCCTGTGAGGTTGATTTGGGTGCCCAAGAAAGAGGAGTCGATGGGCGAGGTCGTCACGATGCCCGCCCCGTCGAGGTCGTAGCGGAGGTACTCGTCGAGGTCGTCGCAGGCGGTGATGGTGCCGAAGTCGACGTCGGCCGAGATGGGTTGAGTCTGCGGCTGACTCTCCTTGCCGGCCGTCCAGTCGATGGCCTTGAGGTTGACGCTGGCGGGCGGGTTGTTGGAGCAATAGGTGATGTTGAATGTGAATTCGCCCGCCGCGTCGGTCAGGTGGTAGCCGTAGTTGCCGATGACGTAGCCGTTGGCCACCGGCTGGCCCGCGCAGTTGACGACGTGCCCGTGGATGGTGGACGTTACGACCACCCCGCCGGTGCTGGCGGCCGGGTCGACGGTTATCACGCCGAGGTCTGTGTCGGCGGTGAAGGGGCCGATGTCCTGCACCAAAATCGAGTTCATGCACGGCAGCCCGATGAAGATTTCCATGCCCAGCACCTCGTTCGACGGGATGAGGCCCGACACGCAGCCCGTCGAGTCCGTCCAGCCGCCGCGCGTGCCGAAGTTTTGGGAGGTCAGGTTCACCGTGTAGCCGACGAGCGGGTTGCCGTCGAGGTCTTTGAGGCACATTTTGAGCAGGATGGCGGCCTGCGGCGTGTCGCAGTTCCACCACGAGAAGTGGGCGACGGAGCCGACGTAGTTCGTCCCGACCTTCTCGGCCGTGCCCTCTTCGACCCAGATTCCCTCGCTTTCGGAGAAGTGCCACAGGACGATGGTCTGCGGGGCGTTGGCCGCGATGGAGGCCGGGATGGGCATCGTGATCTGCGCCTTTTGGCCGGGCGCGATTTCGAGCTTGTTGCCCGAGGCGTCGGTCAGTTCGACGCCGATCATGCCAAAGGAGGTGAGGGCTTTTTCCTCGCCGCCCGTCTCGAGGCCGCGCAGCGCGCCGGGGATTTTGTCGCCGAGCTGCGAGTCGGTCGGGTCGAGCCAGCGGGCCGTCACGTTGACCTTGCCGGAGTAGGCCGAGCCACTTTTCGTGATGGCGCTGGCCGGGAATTCGACCTCTGCGCCGCCCTGGACGGCCACCTTGCCGCCCGCCGAGGCGGTGAAGCTGCCCGCCAGTTTCTTCTCAAGTAGTCGGAAGACGACGCGGTTCTCGCTGTTCTTCTGGACGAAGAGGGTGCGCGTCGCGTCCCAAAAGCCTGTCTTGATTACGGTGACGATGGCCCGTGCCGAGTTGACCGTCTGGTCGCGGATGATGAACACGCCGTTCGCGTCGGTCTCGACCGTCTTCGCCGCGACGCGGACGATGGCCTTTTCGACGGGCTGCCCCGTCTCGTCGAGCACCTGCCCGACGAATGAGGCTTTCACAGATTGGCCCGGCCAGTTGGTCGAGCCGGTGGGGGTCGGGTTGCTGTCCTTGTGGCAGGCGGCGAAGAACCCGAGGGCGGCGACGGCGAGGAGCCACAGCCAGTTTTTGCTGAATTTCATGACGAAA